>JAABSJ010000078.1 GCA_011390515.1 Oscillatoria sp. | reverse complement strand
AGGGGTTCCCCCATTCGTCAGGTGGCGCTTAAAACTTAACATGACTATTCTGAACTACAATTCTCAATTATCATTACCTGACCATATCGTTTTGAGGAAGTTTAAACTCAATCCCTTGTCTACTGGGGACAAGAGGCCCTTTAATAGCTCCGGTGTTCCCGGAAACCTGAGCGCCAACTCCAGGGAGGCCCCTCAAAGCGGCTGTGCTGTCAGTAGCACTGAAACAACACTGACTGAATGCCCCCGGACGAGCGGTATGATGGGAGACTACAGCACGACTACAGCACGGAATAAGCATGGCAGCACCAACTAAACGGATTGTGGGCTATTTGCCGGTGGAGTACCATAACCGGCTCCGGCAGTACATGGAGGAGGAAAACTTGGGCGAGAGTGCGGCCCTGGTCCAAATCTTGCGCGAGTTTTTTGATGGCAGACAGCAGAATCCTGAGATAGATTCGCTCAAAGCACAACTGACTCAGTTGCAGCAACGGGTGGCCGTGGTGGAAGCTGTGCTGAGTTCCGGGGGCAGAGGTGGCAGGGGACGAAGCCAGACCCCGATGATGGCTGAACCGATTAAGCCGAAAGCATTGACCACGGCAGAACTGGCGGAACGGTTGAAGGTGACACCCCAGGAAATTGGCGAAGCGGTACTCCAAGGTGGGGAGGATTTTAAGAAATGGAGCCGCAGCCGGGACCCAGCTTTGATCCGCTGGGAAAAACGGGGCGAGTTGTTTCACCAGGTGGAGCGCTGAGGAGGTTGGGTTGCCCCAAGCAGCAACGGCATAGCTACGCGAGTGCTGGTGTTTAAGCAGGGGTCTAGATTTCAAGGTCGGGTTAGAACCTTACATTTTTTATGTATTTCCATGTCTATTCCGTGCCAAGCCATTTGCAGTCATAAAAAATCGATTTTTTAAGCTAGTAAACCGACCTGAGAATCGAACGAACCCACTAGAGCAGATTATCTCCGGTCTAATCCAGACTCCTCAGTGGCAGGGGCTGATGCCTACCTCCAAGCGAGACGGACACTCTCCTGGGTGACATTAGCGGCTATAATCGGGGTTGCCGCAACGGTTTTATCCCGTTAACCCTGGAGAAAATGTAGGAGGGCATTCTCCCTTGAACACAATTGCATAAAGTAATGGTCAAAAAAGAAGAAGACACATCAGATCCACGGAATTATGACCAACTGTATCGCTTGGATTTGGAGCAACTTAGATTGTTTGCGGCTCAAAACAAGGTTAAGGGCTATCAAACTATGAGTAAATCGCAGATAGTTGAAGCAATCAAGGAATTGAGCCGCATCAAAGACGAACAATACAGAAAATAAAAGCGCTCCCGCCGTAAATAATTCTCATGATTTATTAGCGAAAAGCGGCTGATAATCACCAACCTCGGCAGAATCCCCGTGGGTGCTTTGCCGTTGGGACGATTCAACCCAGTCCAGGATCCGATGTTGTTGGAGGAACTGGGGAAATTGAAACGCTCCGCTAGTGTTGCGATCGCCCATCTCAAAGCAACAATCCCGCCAGAGCCAGTCTGACGGGATTGCCTTTTATATCCGTTTTTAAAGAGACCTATTAGGTCTGTGTTAATCGGGGTTGGTTTTTCTTATGTCTCTAATCTACCCGAGTCCTGGGGTTGGGGAATCTGCCTGGGGAGGTAACTTCGCGGGATAATCTCTAATCCCAGCAGCGGATTGGTAGCGGCGGGTGAAGTTTGGCTCAATCGTGCCGGTGGGAACCGATGCCACCCCTGGGGTTTGGGGGCTAATCCAAAAAAACATCCGGGAAGTTGCGATCGCCTCTAACATAGGTGCGCTGTGCGGCCTTCTTCAGGAAACAACCCGATGAAACCTGGGTGGGTGAGGTTTGGAGAAGGGGTCCGGCGCTGGTGTTTCTATTAACCCGGAGGTAAGAGGGGCCTGTAGGTTAGGGGGGTTGTTTTAGCTTGGGGTTTGGACTTTTTGGGTTCCGGTTGTTCTGCTGTGGGTTCCGGTTCGGCTTCCGGTTGTTTTAATGAATGTTTTGATAAAATAAAGGATAATACTATTAATTCGCAAACTTTATCGGAAATTCGAGACACCCTACTTCCCAAACTCCTATCCAGCAAAATCCGAGTTAAAAATGTTGAAAAAGCCGTCGAGGAGGTGGTGTGATGCCGGAAATTAGCCGCTTTTTTGGCATGGTTATTACCATGTACTATAACGACCATGCCCCGCCTCACTTTCATGTACGTTATGGGCAACAAAAAGCCCTTATTACTATCGAAACCCTAACCCTGTTAGAAGGAAAACTCAAACCCAGAGCATTAGGACTGGTGATTGAATGGGCTGCCCTCTATCAAGCTGAACTAATGGAGAACTGGGAACTAGCCAGACAAAAAGCAGAACTCAACAACATCGAACCCTTAGAATAACTATGTTAAAAGATATTATTGAGGCCAAACCGTTAGAAGGATATAATCTTTATCTAAAATTTGAAGACGAGGTTCATGGCGTAATAAACCTTACAGAAATCATTGAATTTACCGGCATATTTGCACCCCTGACCGATCCAGCTTATTTTGCTACAGTCACCGTTAACCCAGACTTGGGTACTATCTGTTGGGATAATGGTGCAGATATCGATCCGGTGGTGCTGTATGCGAAAGTTTGTCATATCAATTTAGAAGACTATTTTCAACAAAAAAATCCGGGAGTTCAGAGACAAAGTAGAGAGAGCTTTTCCGAAAATATTTAAGATTAGGATGTCGGAAAATATGAAGGCAATCTTCAAGTCAATTTTAGGGGAGGGTTAGGGAGAGCTCAGAATAAAGCGCAGTCCTTGAATAGGGGGAGTTTAGGTTGAGGGTGCTGGTCCTCCGCCAGACTTGTGTTCCTTTTTTTCTTGATTCTTGATTCTTGATTCTTGATTCTTTAAATCATGGAAACATCCAACCCATAAAGGTTTTGGCTTTATTCCATCTCCTTCAATTTTTGTTCAAGACCCTCAAGAGCCTCCTGCAAGCTCTCAACGGACTCAATTTCTGCCCAGTCAACTGGCATTGCTTTAAACAGTTCCAGGGCTGCCTGTACCCAGACTTCCTTGGGAATTTTCTGCCCATGCTTGCGTTTCCCCTGCTTGAGCAAGTCGTTGAGCCAGTCGTTAATCTCAATGGGCAGCCGCAGATTCACGGCTTCTCTCTCAGCTTTTTTCAAGAATCTTGATTCTTGATTCTTGATTGTTGATTCTTGATTCTTGATTTCTTCACTCTCCTCTGCCTTGTCGGAGGTGGTTTTGCTAAAAATCCCTTGATTGAGCGGGTTGCCGCCCAAAACAGGGCGTTGCTTTTTCTTACTTACTGCCATTGGCAAACCTCTTCTATTAATGCTCGATATGCTTTAGCCCCTGCTCCTTGGGGGTCATACTCAAATATGGACTGCCCATGAGAAGGGGCTTCCCGCAGCTTGACGGTTTCAGGGATGACTGTTTGAAACATCTGCTCACCAAAGTGGTCGCCTAAGCATTGAAGTACCTCTTTGCTGAGGTTGTTGCGCCCATCAAACCGGGTGGCTAAGACGCCTGCAATCCGAATCGGGTGATCCAGGTGTTCTCTGACTAAGGTTAAGGCCCGCTCAATTCCTTGGATGCCCAGCAACCCCAGATAGCTCATATCTACGGGGATGAGTGCGCCCGAGGCCGCCATCAGCGCATTGATGGAGAAGACGCCAATATTGGGCGGGCAGTCGATGAGCACCCAATCATACTGGTCCTGAACGGAAGCTAAGACTTTCCGCAGGAGCAGTTCTCGACCCGGGCGGCCTGATATGGGGATTTCTTCTTCGGCGAGCAGGATGTTGGATGGCACCACATCCACGCCTTCGGGGGTGGGGACGATGATTTGGGATAGGGGGACTTTATGTTGGAGGGCATCTTTCAACTGTTTCTCAAGCTGCCATATCGGGATACCCAGGGCGGCCCCTGAGTTGCCTTGGGGGTCGATGTCTACGAGCAGCACTTTGCGATCGCGGAACTGGACGAGTCCGGCAGCTAAGTTGTAGGCGGTGGTGGATTTGCCGACCCCCCCTTTCATGTTGAATACGGCGAGTTTTTGGGTCACGGTGGTGGTAAGGGATTCAGGGTGGGAATAGGGGATATAGATTCTTGAATATAGATTCTTGAATGTAGATTATATATTCTTTAATCAAGAAAGTAAATGCGCGAGGGTCCGGAAAAAACTTTGTTGTCTGGGAGTCGGTGGTCCGGTAGGCCCGTTTACTTGCCAGGGTAGGAGGTTGGTCGCCTGGGGAGATTGGGGTGCCGAATTTTGGCTTGAGACCTTTGCTCCTGTTCCCAAAATTATCGCCAGAGTACCTGCAAGTTGAGGAGGAAACCGGAACCCACCCGCACCCAAAAACTGAAAATCAATCTCGCTGAACCTCAATACCGATAAATTGCCTCAACTGCCAGAACTCAAGTATCGCGCCATTCGGGATGCTGTTAAAGAATGGGACAGTATTCGCGATATCCGCCAAATGTTCATTGGTTTCCAGCGATACCCCTATGAGGAGGAGGATGCTATAGCATGAGCAGTCTAAGGCTATGGAGAACAATGCGATCGCCTCCTCTAACCCAGACCCTACCCGGATCCACCAGTACGCACCGGCTTCCAGGGGTTCGGTTTTCCAAACTGCCGGTGCTGAAAGTTTAGGAGAAAACGGATATCGGACTGGCGGGTGATCGGACAGATAGCCGAGAGCGCAGAGTCACTGCCGCCCAGTGGCAGCTAGTTCATGAATTAAAGGAGTAGATAAAATCAAAATGAGTGTAGTTTCCCCCCAATTAGGTAGTGTAGATTGTTCCAGAGTGATAGCTTTACTTGAACATTATTTTGAAAATATCGTTGGTAGTTTCTGGATAATGTCTGACTTTGATACTCTGGAGATGAGAAATCTTCCAGATTGGTGGCTAGGGATTATTTCAGAGAAAAAATCAGCGCAAGCAATTCTTAATGGTTTTAAAGAAGGAAAATTTGAAGGCGGTCATAACAATCCTCTGTACTATGGTATTTGTATTGTAGTGATTGCCAACAAGGAAAACCCTGCCGCATTTTCTTATCTTATTCAAGAAGTAAGAATGGATAAGGGTGAAGGAATAGCCTTATTGCAATCAATGGCAAAAGGAAATGTTACTGCCCGTCCAGTAGAAGCACTGAGTCCCGCTTTATTTTTATCGTCACGCTTTGATAAGACAACAAAAACTTATAAATTTCTTAAACAAGGTATTAGCCATTGGTCTATTTATGTATGGGAAGATTATTGTAGTTATCTCTTAGCAAGCGAGGGTAGAAAAATGCTCACAAATTATTGGAGAAAATAGTAAATTTTATATGTATGATGGGCTTACTTACTAAGAACCTAGCTGAGGCTTTGGCTTGAAAGGTGAGCCGATTGAGCGGTTCTTCAGTTTCCATTCCGGCATTTACTCAGACTTCGACTACACAGGGTCATTATTTCCCCAGGAAGGCGTCGCAACTCCTCCGCTTGTTCTCCACCAACTCCCAAGCCCCCCGGTGACCTCGTTTCCCACCGGCACGATTCCGGCCAACAACAAGCGCCGCCAATCCGCGCAGGAGTAGAGACTATCCGCTCAAGTTACCTCCCCGGGTGGATTCCCAGCCCCCAGGAGTCGGTTAAATTAGGAACATAAGAAAAACAAAAGCCAGTTAACACAGACTCATCTGGTCTTTTTAGTAAATTCCTATAACAGACAATCCCGCTAGACTAGCTCTGGCGGGATTGTTGCGTTGGGGGGTCACCCGGGATGCTGTGCTGCTGACCCGGTTGGTGGGACTGGCTCAGAAGCTGCTATCCCCGAGGAACCCACCCAGAGGCAGCAAAAACTAGGGATGAACCGGGGCCAGTTTATCCCGAGGATGAATCTGCGGAGGTTGATTTCTGAGGAATGATGCAGTATCACTGCTGCTACCGACAGAAGCTCTCTGCTGGGAGGAATCTTTTTGATTTCCGACCCCGACCCAATTTAGGCAGAAATTAGGATGGGGCGCAATCCTATTCCTAGTGCGCTGCTGGCAAAAAACGGGGCAATTTAGGATGCACTCTGACTAAGCCCATTCCCTCTTGGTGAGGGTCTGGGTTGAGAGCGCGCCCCCATCACCGCTGCTTCATCACCACCAAAGTAATATCATCAAACACCTTCTGTTCCCCAATAAACTCCCGCACATCCTGAATCACCCCTTCTCGAATCGCCTCTGCTGACTCCTGCCAATACTGCGACACTACGTCACAGAGTCGGTCCATCCCATAGAACTTTCCTGCCATATTTTCCGCCTCCGGTATCCCATCGGTATAAAGCACCACCCCATCCCCAGGATTTAACTCAACTTCTGCCTGAGTAATAAAATCAGAAATATCCAACTCTAACCCCACAGGAAATCCTAAATCCACCGTATCCAGTCGCTCAATTTCTCCCGTTCCTCGGACTACCAAAACCTCCTCATGTTGTCCCGTAATCCGCAACACGCCATCGGCATAATCCAACAACGCTAAAGTCAGGTTCTTATCCGTCCGCATCCGCTTCACGTTATCATGAATCATCCGGTTAATCGTATTTAAAAACTTCACATAATCCGTTTCATCGTTCACCAACAAAGTCCGCACAGCGGTTTGGACCATCACCATCACCATTCCCGCTTCTAATCCATGTCCGGTGACATCGCCAATCCCGATTTTGATATGTCCCTCATGGTTCAGGACATCATAATAATCTCCCCCGATTTCATCAGCTGGTTCCATAAATCCAGCGATTTCTAACCCAGGAATCGCCTGCAATTCTTCAGTGCGAGGTAACATTTTTTGTTGCAGTTGACGGGTGACATCCAGTTCGGCACTCATCCGCAGGTTGTCGGATTTGAGCAGTTCATTCAGGGCGCTGATTTCTTCGTTGGCTTCCGCGAGTTGGGCGGTGCGTTCGATGACTTTATCTTCTAAGGTGCGATAGAGTTGGGCATTTTCTAGGGAAATTGCTGCTTGGGCGGAGATGACTTGTAACAGTTCGATGCGTTCTTGGGTAAATGCGCCAGTTGCTAAGTTATTTTCTAGGTAGATAATGCCTGTGAGTTGTCCTTGATTGAGGATGGGCGCACATAAAACCGACTTGGGTTGATTCTGAACAATATAAGAGTCGGTGGTAAAAGTGCCAGCATTAGAGGCATCATTTAAGATGACGCTGGACTGAGTGCGGGCCACATAATGAACGATCGCACTCGACAGTTCCAGACTTTCTTCAATTGGCACCGACTGCACAGCGATCGCCTCTGAACCATTGACAATTCCCGTGGCTTCAATCGATAATTTTCCGGCGACGGGCAAAATCAGAAAACCTTTTTGAGCACCGGCATTCTCAATCGTCAGCCGCATCAATTTATCCAGCAATTGATCTAAAACAATTTCGCTGGCAATGGCTTGGGAGGCTTTGACAACCGTTTCGATATCTAACCCTTTGCCATCCCGACCCGTTGTCGTCACGGATACTGGCCCGGTTTCTCCACTGCGCTGGGTGGCTTTAACTAAAAGGTTGGGATAGGTTTCTGATAAGGATTTGAGTTTGGCCGTTGCTCCCCAACTTGCATAACAAGCGTAGGCATTTTTAAGATAAAACTGCCCAAATTCTTCTCGGTCCAGGGTCAGATAATATGCAGCCGCTCGTTCGTAGGCTAATCCTTCTTCATGAATAAACCCTTGTTTTTTGGCTCCTTGGATTGCTTTTTCGTACAGGGTTTGAGCTTCCAAATGGTTGCCCGCGATGCGAGCCAGTTCCGCTTGTACCAAATCGTATTTATTTTGATAATTCTCTGGCGCATATTTCGCCCATTCTTTCATTAATTCCTGATTTGAACGGGCTTTGTTCAGGAATTCTGCTTTTTTGAGGGGGGGGTAGATTCGCTCTGGCAAACCGATACAAGGGCTACAGAGTAATAGAATATATGCTGGGGAAACACAACATAAGAAGCAGAACTCTCTCCATAAAGGTCGGCTTTTTGAGCAGATTCCAAAGCGCTATCGAACTGATTCAAATAGGAAAAAGCAATGGTTTTTGCTAAATAGGTGATAAACAACAGCCATAAAGCATTGCCTTCCACCCAGGCCGCTAAAAACTGGTCCTCTTCTTCCCAGGAATTGCCAATTATTAATCCGTAGTCCTCTAAATCTTCTTTCAGCAAATTAACAGCAATTCCCCTCGCCGCTTCTATATAATAGACCGAATAGACTTGCTTTAACTTAATCGTTAATTGGGTATATTCTGCATAGCGGGGCCCAAATTCTGTTAGGTTATAACCTGCAAAGGTAGAAAATAAGGTGTAATCGATGGCGTTATAACAGGCATTCTCTAAATTTCCCGTTTCGATTCCCACCTGAATGCCTTCTTGCATTTGTTCCAGGGGGATGGCGCGAAACGGGTCTTTCCAATGCCGGACAAACCCATTGCTGTAATGAGTAACAAGTGCCTTAAAATCTCGAACATCCAGTTGATCCACCAACGTTAAAGATAGTTGCCCAACTTGATAGCCGGAATCAATATTTTTCATGGCTCCACACAAAAGTTGAGCGTAAAAAATATACACGGCAGCAGCAAAAGGAGAATTGCCATGTTGGATGCAAAGCCTTACGGACGTTAGGGTTACAATCGGATATAAGAGAGGATTAGTAATAATGGCAGCCGAGGTGACAATCAGTAAAATTCGGACAGCCGCAAGCTGATAGGGGTCGGTCATTTCCGGCAGATTGGCTAAATCCTCAATCTTTCGGTCACCCAATAGCTCTTTGATTACATTCTGTTCTGCTTCTATCTGTTCCGGGGTAGGAGTTCGAGGCAATACCACACCCAAGGGTTCTAAAATTTCCAAAGCAGTCTCGATCGCCAACTGTAGCTGAAGTTGCGCGTACTGGGATTGAATTTTTAGCTCATAGATTTTGACCCGCTCAAGCAGAGATTGAGCTTCTTGCAAAACCACGGCCCCTAATTGTTCCGCCTCTTCAAACCGCGTATTCAGATAATACACTTCTACAGTTTCCACATGAAGTGCCAGCGTAAACTCATATTCAGTTTGCCAGCTATCTGGAGGCAGCAGGGCTAACCCCGCTTCTAAATATTGGAGAGCGGGTTCATACGCGGTAGAATCCTTGGCTTTTTTTCCGGCTTTCAAATTCAAACGAGCCAGTTGATTTTTCTCGGCATCCGTCGCAATTAATTCCGCCCCCTTATTGAGTTGGTTGACAATATCAAAGATATTCTCTTCCAAGCTATCGGATGGGGTGTTCTGTAGGAATAACCGCCCAATATTGAGGTGGAATTCTTTTTTCTGGGCTTCGGGAATCAAAGAATAGGCAGCTTGCTGAACTCGGTCATGCAAAAATTTGTAGGGAATATAAGCAGGATAACTGGCAAACAATTCCAGGGATGAATCAGGACTTTCTAACATCAGCGCCTCTCGATCCCACAGCATCGGAGTTTTGTAGGCATCGGTCAAGGGAACAATCAACCCTTCCTGAAGCGCGGATAACAAATCGTTCGCGGTTGCTGAAATAGATTTAGCATTGACGACGGACAAGGTTTCTAAATCAAATCGGTTGCCCATACAAGCCGCAAGTTTCAGGACATTCTGGCTACTGGCATCGAGCTTGCCAATTTTATTAACCATTAACTCCACCACATTATCGGTGATTCCGACTTGTTGGATAGCGTCAATATTCCCCTGCCATTTTCCAACGCTGTAGTTAAAAGATAGGAAATTTTCCTGATATAAATATTCCAGTAATTGAGTCAAGAAAAATGGATTGCCCCCAGTCTTACTGAAGACCAGTTCAGTTAACGCCTCAGATTCCGCAGGGGAAACATTCAAAGTATCCCGAATTAATTGGCTAACTTGTTCAATCAATAAGGGCTGAAGCTGAATTGCATCCACTTGAGTCCCCGCTTTTTGAATCCGCTCTACGGTTAAGATAAACGGATGAGTAGGACTCACTTCATTGTCTCGATAAGCGCCAATGGTTAGCAGGTATTGGTTGTCCGCATCACTCAGGAGTTGTTCCAGCAACTTCAATGAGGCAGAATCGGCCCACTGGAGATCATCGATAAACATCACTACAGGATGTTCGGCTTGGGCAAAAACACTTACAAATTGTTGAAAGACTAAGTTAAAGCGATTCTGGGCCTCGGTTGGTCCCAACTGGGGAACGGGAGGCTGTTTACCAATAATCAGTTCTAATTCAGGCATCACTTCAATGATGACCTGAGCGTTGTTTCCTAACGCATTTAAGAGCTTTTGCTTCCAGATTTGCAGTTGCCCTTCACTCTCTGTGAGCAACTGGCGGATTAATTCTTGAAAGGCTTGAATCAGGGAACTATAGGGAATATTTCGTTTAAATTGGTCAAATTTACCGGAGATGAAATATCCTCGGGATTTGACTAAGGGTTTTTGAACTTCATTAACTAAGGCTGATTTACCCACACCGGAATAACCCGCCACCAATATCAGGACTGGAGTTCCTTGACCGAGACTATCCCAACTGTTTAAGAGTTGTTGAACTTCCTGTTCTCTTCCGTAGAGTTTCTGGGGAATTTGAAACTTATCGGATTGGTCCTGAGTTGCTAGAGGAAATGCGGAAATTTCGCCGTTGGTCTGTAATTGATGTAAACAGGTTTCTAAATCTAATTTTAACCCTCTGGCACTTTGATATCGCTCCTCGGCAGTTTTTGCCATCAGTTTCATGACCAAATCAGAAACAACCTGGGGAATCTTGGGGTCAATTTGAGCCGGTGGCACAGGTTTTTTGGCGATATGAGAGTGAACCAGTTCTAAGGGAGTGGTGGTTGTAAAAGGAAGTTGATGAGTAAGCAGTTCGTAGAAAGTCACTCCTAATGAATAAAAATCCGTGCGGTAATCGATCGCCCGGTTCATGCGTCCGGTTTGTTCTGGGGAAATATAAGCTAACGTTCCTTCCAGGCGATCGGGGTTGAGAATCGTCGGATTTTCCCGAGACAAAACGCTGGAAATGCCAAAATCGATGATTTTAACTTCCCCAGTTTCTGGGTTATAGACAATATTCGAGGGGTTAATATCCTTGTGAATGATATTAGCGGCATGGATTTCTCCTAAACTTTCCGCGATGGCGATCGCCACCGTCAGAAATTCCCCCAGGGGAAACGGGCGTTCCGTCATCCACCCCTTTAAAGATTGACCGCCAAAATCTTCTAAAGTCATCACCAGACTGTTCTGGTATCGGTGCAAATCGTAGACTTGAACCACCCCCTTCCCCGCCAAGGACCGGGTAATTTCATATTCCTGCTTGTAGCGGGTGAGTTCGGAGGGATTGGGATAATCTTGTTTAAGAACCTTCAAAATCATCGGTAGATTGTCCCGTTCGCGAATCCCCCGATAAACTAATGAATTGGCACTTTCATAAATAGGGCTGAGGATTTGGTAGCCAGTTAAATCAGTCATCGTTAAACTCTCCTGAAATGATATTGAGTCGGTAAAGCTGGAGCATCACCCTATCCCCCAAATTTTGAACCCTACAGGCTAAAACCTCCATCTGATTCGGAGTTGATTAATTCCAATCCATAAAAACGGACCGCATTATCCCAGAGAATCTTTTGTACAAGGGTTGGGGAGAGTCGCTCTGCCAGAGCCACTGCTTCCCCCACAATATTAGGTTTATGATCCATGTGGGGATAGTCTGAACCAAAAATTAAATTATCAGCGCCAATATAATCAATTATCTGCCCTAAATACGGCTCACCTGGCTCGATTTCGATAAAGCATTGACGGCGAAAATACTCCGACGGCTTCATCTTCACCCGGTCTTTAACCTCCCAGTAGAGGTTCTCGTACTCTTCATCCAGCCGCCATAGCCAGTAAGGTAGCCAACCACAGCCAGACTCCAGAAAACCGACTCTTAGCTTGGGGTAGCGCTCTAATACCCCCCCTTCAATCAAAGCTAACAGCGCCATCATCTGTTCCGTGGGATGAGAGCAAGCGTGTAGGGCAAAGCGAGTATCAAACCGATCAGCACCAGTGGTTGGCAATCGACTGTGAGTCCCTTCATGAAGTCCCACCGCCATGTTTAATTCCTCGCATTGCCTCCAAAATGGCTCATAAGCCCGGTCGCTCAGGATTCTTCCCTTGACTGGGTTGGGGCGCAAATACACCGCTTTCCAGCCAAACTCTGCTACCCTAAGCAATTCTATCACCATTTCCTCGGGCGCATGGCAGTTAATCGCTCCCACGCCTTTGAGCTTTTGCGGCGCATAACTACAAAAATCTCGCAACCAATTATTATAGGCACGAGTAAAAGCCCCCGCCAGCTTGGGTTCCATGTTATCAATCGCTAACAGCCACAGTCCATAAGTTGGATAAATGAACGCCATATCAATCCCCATCTGCTGCATCGCCCGGACATGGGACTCGGCATCAAAGCCACTCAATACAGACATGGGGTGAGCCTGTTGGATTTGTTTAGCCCCTTCGCGACTGACTTGCTGGGAGATTTTATGAGTCACTGGCTCCCCCTTGATTTTTAAATCTGGTGACGGAGCAAAACTTTTAAAGGCCGGTTCTAAATACTTTTCCCACATATCAGGCGGTTCAAATACGTGGGAATCCGCATCTATGATTTGATATCCGTTCAGCATTCGTCTGGGTTATGAATGGGATAATAGCTTAAGCCAGAGCTTTAGAAGTGACTTCCGTATTGTCATAACAGTAAAGGGAGGTAATTTTGGACTCATCATTTAGCTCAAATAACCACGCCCCCTGACTGATATGGGGTTCGGGCAGGTTGGGTTCTTCTGAACTAAAAATTTCTTCCACCAAAGCTACAACTTGCTTCCCTTCAGCCAAGCAATTGACTACTTTGATAGTTTGGGTGAGATTTTTTTGAGATAATTTACCGATGAGTAACCCAAAAAATCTTTCGACACCTTCAATTCCCGTAAATTTACCAAAAATCGGATTAGTATTTGGACCGGGAATGCAAAAAACCACACTGGGATCTAAATCATCCATCGGATTTCCTTGTCCGTGCAATTTTTTTTCGATCCAGTCCGTGACGATCTGTTTATTTTTCTCCGTCATAGAAAATGCGCTCCTTTGAGTTAAGTATCTAGCTCGTCTTACATCCACATGGGAAATGGGTTTAGTTGATCTTCAGAAGTGGGGTCTTTTACCCAACCCAATTTAACCGGAATCTCATACAGTCGTCCCTCACCCAGCCGTTTCCAAAAATGGCGCATCCCTGGAACAATCACTTTAACAGCTTTCAATCCGATATCAACCCGGGACCGATCCAAGACCAGCATTTCCATACCCTGTTGCTGGACAATCTGTTGACAAGTCCTAACATCCTCTAACAGATCGTCACTCCACCGCTGAGGATAATCCGCAGCTACTTTCAGGGGGACGCTGCCATCAGGAACTAGGTAGGGTTGATTTTCTAAGGTAGCAGTTTTCCACCAGTTTATAGCCAGTGGGTCATAGGAGCGATATTCGGTGGTCCCATCCGCATGGGCTGATAACACCGCAGGAAGAATTTGATTCACCTCGGTTAACGCTCTTTGGATTGCCAATTTGGGATCAAAATGAGTACCGTAACCCAGCACGATGTCTTCTACGGGGCGATCAATCCTGCGAGTCACTGCAGCAAATGTGGGAATATTCAGATCGCTGGTCAGATCCAGAACCCACACTTCTCGATGAAGGGTCTGATAATAATCTTTCAGGGCTTGAAAATAGGGTTCATCAAAACTTTCTAACTCTACCCTGGGTCGCTTCACGCGATTGTACCACCACAAGGCCACAGAATCCCGCTCTACCAATTCCAAAAAGCCCTGCAAAATTGCTTCTTCTAGGCTATTCCCCGCAGCGCATCCGTTAGTATCTGCCCAACAGTCTGGCTTGGCCGGTTTGGGATAGCCATGATAGCAATAAGCCGTGGGGAGATACTTAAACTCTTCATGGGTTAACGACCAAACCGGCGTCCAATCAATTTCTCTCTCCTCATCAAACGGTTCAGGAACTCTCTGGAAAAAGCTCGGACAACTCTCATTCCATTCAGCCCGATTATGATATTGGTCCGGGCTAAAATTCATACACCAATTCGGATGGATTGCCTTTTCTCCCAAGACTTGATAGCTGCTTTTCTGGCGAATTTCATCTCCTTGAAATACGCCAGAATATCGTTCGACTGCCTCACCCAATGCGCTGGCTCTGGCTTGAGAGTCCGTCCTTCCTTTCCCAGCACTTCTGCCCATAACATTTTGCCGCAAGGAGTGCAAATCATCAAACATTGAAGCAAAATGATGTCGAGCCGCATAAATATGGAGTAACTGATTAGAATCGGGTGAAACATTGATCAGTTCTCGAACGACTCCAGTAATCGGGCTAATCTGATGTTGATATTTTTTGAGGGTTTCGGACGGTGACAAGCAACGGTGTCCCCCGTCAGCCGTAAAGACTTTTTTCCGATGTCCTAAGACAATAGGAATCGGTGCGCGGTTTAACCCATTCTGAATTTCTCCACAGACTGGACATTGAGGACGCTTGACTAAAATATGATTTTGAGTCTCTAAAGACAGGGTATCGTGGGTGACCAGAATTCCTTCTAGCCGTTTATTCTCTCCTCGAACAACCCATTTAAACACTTCTGTAGCCGCCATGCCTAACGCAGTTTGCAGCGTCGAGGGAAGCGTAACCTGTGGAATGGATAAAGGGGTAGAAATATCTTGCTGTCTTCGGATAAACTCTTCAATGGGTCTGTTGCCTCGCAACCGTTGAGCTAGGCATTCCCAACACCCGGTCTTTTGCGGGGAAAATATGGGTCCTACCCAAACAACGGTTCCGACGGGTTTCACCAGCATCCAAGGGCGCTGGTTTTGTAGAGCCTTTTTGTTGAACCCCTCCAATTCTTCCTGGAGATAATCCTCAGTGAGTACAATTTCTATATCCCCCTTATCACCGACTTGGATTCCCAAGGATTCAAGAGTGGCAATAAAGTCAGAAGGTCCAAGCGAACCGTAAGCCTTGACTGCAACTTTAGTTGTTTGCAATCGATGGTTAGCCTCCTGAGCATCAACATTTAAGGTATCGCAAAAAGCTGCTAAGTTAGAGGGTAGGGCATTATTGCGTTCCACAAGGTAACCCTGTCGTTGCATCTCCACTAAAGCAGAAAAAGCCTGAACTCCTGCCGCAATAAAATCTTGGATGTGCGGGTTTTCCGGAAGTAAATCTGGAATAACTTGTTCAACAATTTCATCAACTGTTCGATGGCCGTCGATATAGGAGACTAATAACTTATGAGTCGGCTTACTAATTTCAATGGAGCCTCTTTCGGATACTAAAAATATATTTGCTGAGTTTATATTTTTAATATTAAATTGACGTTTTAACTGGGGTATTGATAGCATAATCTGTAAATCTTGATCCTAGAGCAATAGTGGCCCATTGTTTTTACTGCATAAAAAGCGCTTTTAAATTGCGGAAAAAAGATAAGTTTATATATTTAAACTAACTTGAAGTCACTCTTTTTTACATCCTTTGTATAGCGAGTCTATCTCAACAAATTGGCTGTAAAGAAAAGAAGACTCGCTATAGTATTCCTACGAAGTTGCTAAGGGAATGTAGGGATTTGGCGGCACAGGAAAAGGCTTGTCGGGGTGGTCATAATCTGCTGCCTCAAGCCATTTATTGCATTGTTCGATCCATTGATGTAATTCCTCTTCTTTAACACCTGATTTAGGCCAAGGAGCATAGGGGATTTTAAAGACCATTTCAAGACCTTTTTTTGGATTTTCCCAGCTAGAGGCTTCACTAATTTCAACAGACCCGAGAAAAGAGTCCGGATCTATCTCTGCCTTTAACCAGTCAGCCGGAAAAAAAATTCCTTGCTTTACCAGCGCTTGGTGTACCCCGATTTCATTGATATCATGTTTGAATTGTTTGCCCTCATCTTGGTCGAGCCAAGCCAGCACAAGAAGTTTAGAGATTTGGACCATTGTGCGCCGAATCTGGGGAAGCCCGGAATCATTATATCGGTCTAGACGCATTTCTGTTGACATTGGCTCGGACATTTACTATTCTCCTGTTTTCATTGAACTGGTGCTAATCAGCACTTTAATATCTCAATTTCAAGACAAATTGCTCTGATAATACTATATTTTTTACCGAGGGCAGAATTTCGCTATAAAAATTTACATCAGGAAAATAGGGTAGGCTTCCTCTTCACCCAATCCCCTATTTCTGCAATCGCCTCTTGTAGAGTCTACTTAGCCTTGAGGCCGTCAGCCTTATCCAGTAATACTTCAGGCGTGGGATTTAAGGTTAGCAACCATTTCGCCGTCACTGGATTAGCCCCGGCAAACCACAATTTATCCGCCTGTTTCATCCAGGATTGATCTGCTAAGGTGAGATGTCCTTTCAGTTGAATGCCAGTTCCCACAATTGTTAATGAACCCGATTGCCGGTTACAAACCGAGGAGGTAGAGTGGCCGCATCAGTTTGGTCACCGGCGGAGTCTATGCCCTCCAACGGCTGCTCACCAGGGGGGGAATGGGGGCGTTTTTTCCATCGGAGGTGATCGCCTTACCTGCGTTGGGTCGCTCACCGGCGGGGGAATCGGTCGTGGATTCTATGCCCTCCTCGGCTTTTTCTCCATCAGAGGCGATCGTCCTGCCCTCCTCGGTTCGGCCACCGGCGGGGGAATTGGTGGGGGAATTGATGCCCTCCTCGGTTTGGGACCCCGCGCAGGAGATCTCCCTTCAAAACAACCGCATGGACGAACAACTCAGCCTATTCGACCTACCCGAGGAACCCACCCAGAAGCAGCAAAACCTGGAGATGAAAAGGCACCAGTTCATCTAGCGGATGAATTTCCCAAGGTTGATTTCCGACCCCGACCTAAATTAGGCAGAAATTAGGATGGGGCGCAACCGAATTCCTAGTGCGCTGCTGACGAAAAACTGGGCAATTCAGGGGGCCATCTGACTAAGCCCATTCCCTCTGGCTGAGGGGCTTGGTTGGGATTGCCATAAAAAAACCCCTCACTGAGAGGGGTTTCAATTACTTCACTTTCTCCAGCAATGCCCAGTCCCGGTTTCGCCATCCCCTCAAAAACACCCGTTGGTCCGGGGCTTCCTTGACCCGAAAATCCCGAAATTCGAGTCGCCACTGAGCGATCGCCCGCGCGGAAGCCCTCTCATCCCTGGGGAGTGCCGGATATCGGTGACCGTCGCGCCGTCGCCCCTGGGATGAAAACATTTGCCACCCCCCAACCCCAAAATTAACAGCAGTGTCAAAACAAACGAGTTGCATCTGGGCCGTTTGCCATTCGCCACACCTGGCCGGATTCCAGTATTCAGATTCGTAAATCCTACGGACAGTCGATTCAGGCATTGTGCAGGGGTCGGAATAACCGTGCCTCTGGGCCACTGACCGGATGATTCCTTTATAAGTGCGCCCTCCCCGGTCAGCCGGATGGTCCGAACATCCCCCCTCTTTTCCTAGGGTCCACTCGTAGGCTGCATTGAAACCTGGTGATAGAGTTGAGGACCCTCCCTGTTGACCCTTTCTGAGAAACTCAATGTATTGCATTATCAAGGGTTTAGTGTAGCCCCGGTCCGTGATTCGCTCTCCCCTCACCGGGATACCGTCACTGCCCTGGGTCCATCGGTGGATTTGGTTGTGGATATGGTCACTGCTACTTCTGCCAGTGGTTCCCTGGGTTCCGATCGCCTCACCTTTGGCTACCCGGTCCCCCGGCTTGAGAGTTTGGGAACCCTCAATCAAATGACCAAATAGCCAGTAATCAGCACCATCGCAAGCGACTCCCACAATCTGACCCGCCCCTGACCCGGTTGCTAATCCGCCATTAACTCCCTGAAAATAGACCCCACCAATCGTGCCATCACAAGGGGAGGGGATTGGTACAGAGGTTGACCCGTCCCGTTCGAGCACATAATCATAAGAACCACTGGGGGAATCATCGTAGAAGTGGGGACCAATATGCACCGTGATAGGCTCAAAACCGTGACTACTATCTCCGGTTTTGGAAGCATCCGGCAAGACATTCTGGAAAATTGCCAGACCCAAAACCGCTAGGGTAGCCAGTCCGACCAATCCATCAGCGAACGCACCCCCGACTCCCTCCCGAATTCCTTTGGAGATGCCACCGGCGAGGGCTGATTCTAGGTTGCCATTGCTCGTCATCAGATCTCCCCTCCCTCGCGCTTCAGGCATTCCGGGGGAAGGCTGGCCCCAACCTCGTTGAGCGTGAAAATCAGGACTTCACTATATGAATAGGGGCAACCCTCCGGTTGAGGCGAGGTTGGAGAAGAACCCGAAGTAATCGGCGAGGGGGGTTTGAGTTTTGCCAGGTCAATTCCCCATCGCGAGAATAATCCAAAGTATTGGGCAATCGCGGCTAATCCAATCAATGCTAAAATATGGGTAATTTTCATTTCCTTTCTCTCTTATTCACGAACAAATAACCCCCAAAGAATTAATCAATGGGGGTCGTTTTTATTAGCTATCTACAGAAAATTTGGCCCGTGCGGGTATCAATCCATTGCTGCTCCGGTGGGCAGTTTTCGTTCGGAGTGACTACCTGGTTATGGGGCGATAAATTCCGCTGCTGCTGTTGCGGTTGCTGGGGGTTGGGGCGCAAAAAGGGAATATACCGGCGCGGGTCCGTCAGCCAGAAATCATCACCCGGTAAGCGGATCTGAGGGTTGGGTTCGTCAAACCGTCGTCCGAGGTTTTCGGTGTCGTAGTTCTCAAAACCCTTGCCAATCATGTTGGCAGTTCCCGCACTAAAGAACTGCACCACACTATCAGGGGAGGCATTGCGAGAGGGATTGATTCGTTGGGTAAACATCCCCCGCCCGATGGGGGCAATGAGCGGACTCCAAAGAACCCAAATTGCACCCGCGCCAATGATGGCCGTGCCTACATTTTTTATCATGATTGATTCTCCTGTTTATGTTGATTGACCAAAAAATTCCAAACGGGTCTAACGAAGCGCTTGTAACGTTCGTCGGTGCTCATATTGGTAATGCCGAATAGCGGTAAAACTTCCCCTTTGAGAGGTGATTTAATCTCGCCGGTGGCATAGCTTTGGGCGAGTTCTTCTACCCTCTTTCTGGTTTCGCCGCACCAAGTTTCACGCCACCAAACCTCGTCCGGGTCGGTAGCGCAAACCCTTATCCGGTGAGCTTTGATATCGATTTCAGGGATGACTCGGATTTCAGGTAAACTCGCGCCAAACTGCACCACACAAGCCCGCTTTTTCTGCTTGAGTAAAGGCTCGATTTCCCCTCTCAAATCTTGGGCCGTGCCGGGGATGCGGTTGATGATGTCGGGGTCAAGGGCTGAGGTCCCGAGGATTAACTTGTTAACTTGTTGTTGCTGTGCCTTAGTCAGGGCGACCGAGCCGACGGCGAGCATCTGGGAAATTAAGAGTAACTTGACCCGATAGCCGCGCCCCATCGTCAGGATGTCGGCTATCTTCTCCTTAATCTCCTCATCCACCTCGTGCTGTTTGGCGGTGTTCATGAGTGCGGGCAACTCGTCGATAACACAGAGGAGTGGGGTGAAGTTGAGGGTTTGCTTACCGCCATCCGAGGCGACCTTAATCGCTTGCTGGCGGCGCTTTTCCAACTCATCCCAGACCGCATTAATCCCCGCATGGATGCGGTCAAACTGGGCTTCCACTATCTGATTTAGAGGTAAACCCATCCAGGTGTTCACCCTGCCCGAGTCGTCGGGTTTGCCGTAGTTGATATCGAATATCCTGAGTTGCCCAGTGCCTTCACTAAAGCGGATGAACCCGACGATAATCTCATTGACCACGGTGGTCTTCCCTGAACCAGGCAACCCCACTACAAAGTTGCACTGCCAGGATTGACCGCCCAATCCTTTCCGGAATCCAGCCCATTCCACGAACCATTTGCGATCGCCGCTCAACTTTTCAGCCGCGCTTTTCAGTGCTGGGGGGATGACCCGCAGGACTACCTCTTTTCCCTTCTTCGCTGGGGGCGAGGTCAGGGCAATTTTGGCAGTAGCCTGGAGACCTCCCGCAAGCAAATAGTTGGAGTGGGAAGTCAAGGCAAGGATTGTGCTGATGGCGTCATCCCGGAGGGTGGAGGGGTCAAAAAATTCCTTTCGGCTGAGGATGAGGCTTCCTCCCGCGAGGCAGGCGATGGAGGTTCCCAGGAAAAAGCCCCAGTTGTCGTTCGGGGTGCGTTCGGTGAGTACATCGATCGCCCCCTGGGTTTGCCTCACTGCCGAGGAGGTTTGGGGGGTCAACGATGCAATCCACGCGGCAGTTGCACCACTAAATAAAGTGGCCGCTAGGAGCAAACCTAGCTGGCGGGTGGTCAGGGGTTCAGGTTTAGTTCTGCTCATCGCTTTGACCTCCTCCTGTGGGCGAGCGACTGGGGAGGGAAATCCCGCTTTGTTGCCGGATGCGCTCAATCTCCTGGAGTTGTTTTTGCCGTTCCATCTCCTCGGTGATTGCCATCTGCCGCGCTTCCATTCGCAGGCGCATATAGTCTTGGCGGCTCAACTGGTTGGCTGATTCGAGGGTGAGTTGTTCCATCAACGAAGCAAGGTAGGCGAGGTTGATGGGTTCCGGGGTATTTCCTCCGGCGCTTGCCCGAATCGCATCGTTCACCGCATCAATCTCGCTGGATAGGCGCTCAAAAGTGGCCCGGTTGCTGTCGGTTACTTCCCCCATCGTCGGGGCTAACACCTCGTTTAGTTCGTTGGTGAGGTTCTGGAGTTGCTGGGCCAGGAATGATTGGACTAAACTCTGCTCACCAATCCGAGAAAGTGCCGCTAAAACAACCGCACGGGCGTCGGAATTGTAGACCCTGGGAATATCAATAATTGAAGCCTCTCCCGAGTATTCAAATTGGCCCAATTCCCTCAAGTTTTGGGATTGCCGAGCCATCTCCCGCACTAACTTAATATCCAGGGGAGTGTAATCTCCCTCTTTGTGGTTGGGGGCGAATAGAGCCAACAGGTTATCGCGCCTTGCCCGGTCGATTGCCGTCTGCTGCATGGAGGTTTCAATCAGGGTTTTTGCCAGCAATTCATTCCGCCTCATCTCTGCGGGGTCAAGGGCTGGCAAAGGGATACAACCTAGCGATTCTTCACCCTCGGGGCAGATAGGTTTCTGGGCAGTTTGTTGGCCGGTCTGCGGGTTGAGTTGAGGGAGAGAAATTTGGCTGAGTTGCGGCTGATTTTGGGCGATTGCTGAAACAGCTAACCCCACCCCTATCGTCCCGATAATCAGCCATAACCGAGCATGGTTGACTGAGGGTTTTACGGTTGGTGCGGGGTCTGTCTCCAGGGGAGGAGGGTCGAGCAAATCTGGCAAATTAGATGTTTCATCGGGGGAGTCTTGTCGGTCTGGCAAGTCTTCCTCTATTTCCAGATAACTCCCACCGAATGGCGTCATCATGGGCTTAATCTCCTATTTTTCAGGGGGTGGGGTTGGTTAAATCTGTTGGTTACATCTGAAACCAAACCCACGGAATCTCAATGGTTACAGTGGTTGGTTCGCCGGTTGTTACGCCTTTTCCCGCTCATCCAAGATGGCGATGGCATCCAGGATGGTGAATTGCTGCGCCGGGGAGAGTCGCCCTTGCCGGAGAAGACTCTGGAGGGAGTCGGAAGCTGGGGGACAGCGCCGCCGCTGAAACACTATGTTTGCAATAGCTGACCCTATGCCGCAAAGGATGGCGATGGTCATCATCCGGGCGGAGTCGATGTGGGGTTCTAGTGCACCGAGGATAAGCATCATGGTGAGCATTGAACCGGCTATACAGGTAATAAGGGTGGTAATTTTGTAGTTCATAAGTCAATGACTCCGAGTATTTCTAAGTCGTCATTGTTCTGGGAAGTATTGCCCCCTTTTGTATGGGTGGCAGAAGGGATAAATCCTTCCGCTTTCAATCCCAGATAAATCAGCCGATTCATCGCCGCTCCGAGGGAGTCGTCCCCTTTAGCACTCGCGAAGGATTCAACCAATGGGATAAGCTCAGTCCGGAGGGTTAATTTTTTGCCCATTACGCCACACTCCGAAGGTTACGGATTCGCTTATCGGCCAGCTTGGCTAAACCTAGGACATTGGCTAACTGAGGCTCCGGGCATAACTCAATCGAGTCTTTCTTTTCGGCTAAGATTTTGACGATGTTTGCGCCACCGCCAATCAATAAAATGGTGTCGATTTCATCCTTCATCGTGCTAAATTTTTCGAGGGCTTTCTTGAGGGCTTGTGATGCCCAGCGGTTGCGGTGTTCACGGTAGATGTTGCTGATGTCAATATTCCGGGAGCCGTAGCTGAGGGAGCCATCCTCGATCGCCTGCTGAATCAGGTGAATATTCCCTTCTTTCCCAAGTGTTTTTTTGAACCGAATATCCGAGGCAATCGACTTGAGCAAATGAAACACCCCAACCTGAGAAACCGTGCGACTTTTAGGGATTAAATGCCCGTTGGGACTGAAGGCTTGAGCGATTGTTGTGCCATTCCCACAGTCGATAATCGCGTTAGCTGTTCCACTGGGAAAAACCCCCTGGGATAAGGCATAAACGAAAGCTCCCTGACCTTCATGGAGTACGGTCACATCGTCGATTGTGGCGCTCGCCTCAACTCCATTGTGAATATATCGGTGAGTGCCAATAATGGCTCGTTTGAAGGCGTTTCCCAGTAGTGCCGGGTCAGGTAGACTGGCATACATCATCGGAATTTGGAAGTATTGGCCGTGGCTCATTGGGGGGAGTCCAGCGAGTGCAAAATGAAGTGCAAAATCAACTTTCCCGGTTGAATTCTCGCTATCAACGACCCGACTGAAAGCGCCAGGGAATGAGGTTTTAGCCGCTTCCCCTACTGCCCAAATTCGTCCGGCTAGGTCAGTGCGCTCGCCTCCTGTGTATTTGATAATTGCACCGAAGCCAATGTCGTCACATAACTCTGATGGATCTAGGGCTTCACAGATGTAGGAGGGCATCATCTGAGGGGTTGAGCCGCGTGAAAATTTCGTGTAACCATTACCTAAATCAAGGGCGTAAGGTTGCATGATTTTTTGGGTTCTCCTGTTAGGTCTGTATAGGTCTGTTAGGGTCTTTGAAAGCACCAAAAGAATAGCGGGACAGAATTATCTATCCCGCTATCCGTGGTTATTTGAGGGTGATTTTCTTCTAAGTACCTCACCGGGTCTTTTAAGGGCTTGGGAGGTATTTAGAGGGCGAGAAAGGTCTTCCCGGCTACAGCCTATAAATTAGTGGTCGAGTATCAGCCGGATTAGG
>JAABSJ010000077.1 GCA_011390515.1 Oscillatoria sp. | reverse complement strand
GCGGAGGAACAAAATATTTTAGCGGCTGCCCCTACTAACATAAAACCCTTAGCGGAAGAACAAAATATTTTATTAGCTGCTACCAACATAAAACCCTTGGCGGAGGAACAAAATATTTTATTAGCTGCTACCAACATAAAACCCTTGGCGGAGGAACAAAATATTTTATTAGCGGCTACCCCAGTTATGCAGGTGGCGAATGCTGCCAATGACAGGAGAATAACAGATTGGGCAAAGGATGTCCAATCCTCACTCGCTGTAAAATCATCCTCTTTCAACGGGACGCCTGCCCAAAATTCTCAGAATCGGTTACAAATTGGCCGATCGCTTGGAGGAGAGTTGCTGACCTCTTTATGGGCGAATCCTGCGGAGGGTTCATCTGAGTTGTTTGTCGTTAATATAACTGAACCCTTGACTTCGACTGATGGACAAGTGTTATTTCCCCCCGGGACTCGCATCATCTTTGAGACAACAGCGATCGCCTCAAATGGGGTAGTGGAAGCCACGGCAGTCGCTTTGGTGGATGGGCATCAAGAATATCGGCTGCCCCCAGGCATTTTATCTATTCAAGGGAAGGGCGGACAACCCTTGATTGCTAGACAACGGTCGGCTTCTGAGGAAGGGATGGCCAATCGGGATGCCCGAACGTTTGCAGTGGGTGCTTTAGCCCGAGTGGGGGATGTCCTGAGCCAACCGGATGTGATTGAGCAGTTTTCATCCTCCGGCGGATTTTCCTCCACCCAGTATTCTCGTTCGCAGCGCCGGGGGGGATGGTCATCTATCACCGGCGCTGCTTTATCCGGTGGTTTTGGTGCGCTCTCGCAACGCTTGGAGCAACGGGAACGCTTGGCTCTACAACAATTGGACCGGCAATCACCCCTGTGGGTCGTGGAAGCTGGCACTCCAGTCACTCTTTTTGTCCACGGTACTTTTGAGTTTGGATCATGAAAAAGCATTGGCATCAAATTTTAGTACGTCTTTTGTTTGCTGGGTTGTTGGTATTGGGTACTTCGACAGAAGCGAGCGCATCAGGGATTTTGCGTGTGCCGGTTTCCTCCGCCCGAGGGGAAGTGGATGAGCCCGTTTCAATTGGTTTAGTGCCAGGTCAAGGGGTCAATATCAGTGTCATTCCCACCGGCGAGATTATCAAAAGAGTCTGGCTCGACAACCCCTCCTTCGCCACGGTCGATGTGGATGGCTGTTTGGAGGGCTTGAATAATCGAAGTTGCGATCGCCCCGGTGCGCGGGTCGTCCATCTCAGAAAAATTGAGTGGATTGATTTTCCGGGGTTACCTCCAGCAGAGGATTCTTTGTTGACGTTAGTCACTCAGACAGCAGAGGGGAGCGCTAACGTATATGTGTTCCGGCTGTATCCCAGTCAAACTCAATCTTCTCACCCAGTTGTGAAGATTGAGTTGGACTCGCCCTTCCCAGAATCTTCAGAATCTATCCAAAATTTGCCCATTTTTGAGTCCAGGTTAAATCGTTCACCGTCTCCCAATCTCCAATCGGCTGGTCCTATTGAAAATTTTGATTTGCAACAGTTTCAGCGTGGGGTAACGACAGCTTTCCATCGACAGTTATTAGATATAGATGGAGCTTTGGCCCACAGGCTAAATGATTTTATTAACCGAGTTGAAATGGGCCAAGTCCCGGCAAATGCGGCTCGGGCTGTGGGAATTTCCGAAGCTCTTGTTAATCGGCTTTTACAGTTTGGTGTGTCAAATAGGCCGGTGATTGAGTGGGAGGAAATTGTTCTAAAAAATCAAATTTTCACTTAAATTTGAACACCATCTTAACTGAAAAAATTCACCAATTCAATTTCAATTGGGTTTTGCAGTAATTAAGTTGGCGCAACATAAATTTCTGGGTACAATCTAGTTTCAAATCAAAATGACATGAAAAAGATAAGTAAACCTATTTGGTTTAGCTATTGGGTCTTAACAGGTCTAGCTTTGTTTTTATTTATCAGTGGACTTTTGTTAGCTCCGGTAAAAGCCCAAGGCAATGATGTTCCCCTCTTAACTTGGAATCAAACAGAAATTCCAAACTGGGACCAAATCACCTTTGATTCTCTACCACCGATAGGCCAACCAGGACGGTTTTATGTTAGCCCCGACCTATTTCAGGACTATAAAAATCAAACTTTTCGGGAATGGCAAGCAGGGACCCCGATTGCACAGGTGTTAACCCTGGGTGATTTTCGCCAATCTTTCCGACTTCAACAGAAAAATTTAGCACAAATTGCTGAAAAATCTAACGTAAATCTAACCCAGGTTTCTTTGGCTCAATTTGGCGCTATCCGTTTTCAAACTTTAAGTAGTTTGATTGGTGCCGTACCTGGGTTGGCTGATTTTCCTATATCCCAAATTCCTCCGGTCTATGATTTACTTGCTTCTGTCCTAAGCCCGAGAGGAGCAAATTTGAATATTCGTTCAGGTTCAAATCATCAAGCCCAATTGGTGAGTCATGCTCCAGTTTCGATGGATTGGCAGATTGGGTTTAATCCAGACCAAACCTTTGGAGAGTTTTTATCGAACTCCCCCCATTTAGACTCTTTATCCTTGAGTCAGTTACCCTTGGACAACTATACACTTCACGATATTCCTAATCTAACGCTAACAACTTTGGGCGACTTAAATAACTGGGAAAGCATGACGATCGCCGATGTACCGGGGTTATCTTCTATCCCATTAAATGAATTGAGCCCCACTGGGATTCAAGCGACTGGAGCCATGATTGCTACGGTAGATATCGCTTTGGGTCCTCAAGAGCAAAACCGCACGAATACGATTAGTGGCTCTGACGTGGAAGGATTTAATGTAGCTTGTGAGAGGGAATGCGCCCATATCGAGTTGGCGGGCAATCCGGCTGTTCATGGCAAACAGTGGATTAGCGGAAAATATCAGCAGGTCCGGGGTGGGCATGGGCCTTTGGCTGCGGTGAATGGGGGCATGGAACCTACAGAAAGATTTTTGTTTGGAGAAACTGGGGAATGGCCTTTTAAGGTGGTAGTTTGGGATATTTCGGAGCAGGAAGGGACGGCTCAAATGAGTTTGTTTTTCCGGGTTTGTATGGCTGAACTCGGCTGTACCCCTTATTTTATTGGCCCGGTCCCCCTGATGACGGTCAATGAACGCGATTCAATCTTGCTGGGTCAACTGTTGCCTGCCGGGTCAGTAAATTCCGGCTTAGGTTTGGGTCCCCTATCCGCGCCGGGGGAGTTCTCTGCGCCCATGAACGAGATTTTGGCGAATCCATCGGTTCAATCTGGGTTGCCCCTAGCTCAAACTAACCGTTGCGATCGCACCTATCAAGGGGTGGTACTGGATGCCTTGGGGACTGCATTTGCTCAGGTGGTGCAGTCTTCTGCTGCGATCGATTCCTACTCTTGCCGGTCGGGGGAATGCGTTGAACGGGTGGGACCCTACCGGATGCCTGCTAACCACCCTTTGTTGCAGCAGGCGATCGCTTCCCATGCAGGTGGATCTGATTCTCCGAACCTAGACGTTTGGTTGTCCAGGGAGGCTGTCTTTGACGCCGCATTCCTGGAAACGGCGAGGGGGTTGATTGAGCGAAGCGCTGCCCAAATTGACCCCGTGACCGGAAATCCCTTCACCGGCGATCGCCTCGTAGAAAGGGTCGCTCAACTCTATTTTGCTGGTTCTGCGATTCCTGTCGATTCGTTGGCAGTGGACAGTTTTGGGCGCACCGTTGCGGATTATGGCACGAGGGTTGCGGCTGGATATCGCTCGGCCCATCAGCAAATGAATTGTCGTATTTGAGGACAAGCAGTGTGTCGTATCTTACTCAATTGCAAAAGACTTGGAAACTCCGGGTAGCCGTCGCCATCGTTGTTGTGTTTGGCCTTACCTTGTTCTCCTGGGGTCGTTCATCAGTAAATGCAAGTTGGCAACTGGCAACAAACATAATAGACCGGCAGTTTATCTCGGCAGTGATTCAGGAAAATTATCAACCGGGGG
Source organism: Oscillatoria sp. (assembly GCA_011390515.1). Lineage (GTDB taxonomy): Bacteria > Cyanobacteriota > Cyanobacteriia > Cyanobacteriales > Laspinemataceae > Laspinema. The sequence goes on along the minus strand of JAABSJ010000077.1, from coordinate 19,660 downwards.
AAGGGGAATTGGCCCTTGCTGAAAATTCTTTGTGGGTGCGGGTCATCCCTGGGCGCGATCGCCGCCATCAATTGTACATTTTTGATTTTCGCACCGATGAGTTATGCGGGGAAATCGGATGTTTGTATGCGATCTACACCCCTAGGCAACAGCGAGTTTTCAGTGGATTGCTGGATACCCCTTTATCTGAGAAATCCGCATTTGAAGGGGTTCGGCGCTATTCCCGGGAAGGGTTTCCCTGTTTAAGGATCAATCAGAATAAAAGTGAGGAATTACAGGTCAGCAATTTGTATTGCTATCAAGGAACGCGGCTTGTTCGCATCAACCGTTCATTCATTGCCCGCAACCCTTCTGAATAAATTAGGTCAAATGATGTCAACTCCAACGAGTCAAGGTAGTTCTGTCAGCCCAATTTCTCAAACTGTTCAGGCCCTAACACAACACTTTCAAGGGACCACCGGGTTGGTGCTGCTCGGTTGTGCAGCGGCGATCGTCTTGGTCCAATGGATGGGCGACGGCAAAAAGGCGGGTCGGATTGCCAGCGGTTACTGGGGGGGAACTCGCGAGAGAGCAAGCGCTCGTAAAAAAGCCCAAACCCAAATTAAATCCCCCCGGCGCAACCAAGCGGCTTTATATATTGGAACGCCTCCGGCGATGCGATCGCAATGGCAGCAAATTTGGCAATCTCAAGGAATTGCTGAGAAAACCCCTAAAAAATCGGGCGGGATGGGTTCTGCTAACAAAACCTTGTATCTGCCGGATGTACAGCGGGGGGTTGCTGTCAGTGGTGCACCGGGAAGCGGCAAAACCTTCAGTGCGATCGACCCGGTTATTCGGTCAGCCTTAGACCAAGGGTTTCCGGTGGTTTTGTACGATTTTAAATATCCGGCACAGACTTCTCGGGCGGCTGCTTATGCGATTAAACGGGGGTATAACCTGCGGGTGTTTGCCCCGGGTTTCCCTGAATCAGAAACCTGCAATCCGTTGGATTTTTTATCCGATTCTGAGGACGCGGTGGTGGCGGGTCAATTTGCCCAAGTCGTCAGCCGCAATTTCGACCGGAGTGGGGGTCAAGCGAGTTCTGATAAATTTTTTGAAGAAGCCGGAGATTCTTTAGTCGAAGGGATTTTGCTCGTGACTAAAGCCGTGGGAGAGCTGACGGGTAAACCTGAATATTGCGATTTGATGACCGCTCAAGCCCTCTTGAGTTTGAGCAATTTACCTGCGCGTTTGGAACTGGCCTCTCAATCCAAATTAAAGGTCTGGACTTCGAGGCCTTTATCTCAAGTTATTAGTGTGAAGGATTCGGAGAAAACGGTCGCTGGAATTGTAGGGACCGCCCAACGGATGTTTCAACGTTTTCTAAAGCGGGATTTTATTGGCGCGTTTTGTGGAAAAACTTCTTTACCCTTGGATTTGGAAGGCAAACAATTGGTTGTGTTTGGGTTAGACCGTAACAACCGCGATATTGTGGGTCCTTTGTTGGCAGCTATGTTACATTTAATTGTCTCGCGCAATGTCGCTCGCACGACCCCTCGGATTGACCCTTTAATTGTCGCATTGGATGAATTACCTACTTTGTATTTGCCCAATATTGTCAACTGGTTGAATGAAAATAGGGAAGATGGATTTGTTGGGTTGTTAGGATTTCAAAATTTAGCGCAACTCCAAAAAAGTTATGGGCGAGAATTATCTCGTGCTATCATAGGAGCAACTGGCACGAAATTTATTTTTAATCCCCAAGATGGCGAATCAGCGAAGTTTTTTGCCGATTACTTGGGAGAAGAAGAGATTGAAATCACTTCAAAATCTCGCAGCCGTTCTAAAGGAGGGACTTCCCGCAGTTGGAACCAAAATTTTCAAAAACGCTATCTGTTTGAACCGGCCCAATTTTTAAAATTGCAGACTGGGGAAGCAATCGTCATTTCTCCCGCCTCTCAAGGGCGCGGTGAAGCCTATATCCCTTGGCGAGAAAAAATAAAAGTTCCGGCAGCAGATATTGCTGAGATGAGCTGGGCTGAATCAAAATGGCAATGGTTGGCTCAACGGTTAGCGACCAATGCTTGTGCGGTGTCAGCCTCGGACCGTCGTAGCCAATTTGAAGAACGACGCGCTTTAGTAGAAGAATTGTTTCCTTTGCCTGAACCAAAAAGTGATGAAGAAATTAAAGTTGAATTTTAGGAGGATAAAATTGTGGATTTAAACCCCTTAAAAAATTATCCGGAATGGCAAGAGAGAATTCGTCAAGCAGCTAAATCTCCTCCTTTGCCTTTGGATTATTCGGCTCAAGTAGTTGAAATATTTGACCAACATGGATTATTGGCGGGTTCAATTTTTGGTGTCTCTTATCAACAAAGCCGAATGCCTCACCAAATTGCCGATTTTTTAGCCTGGGTCGTAGATGGAGAACTGGTGGTTTTTATCAGCAATGGACAAATTTTAGTAAATCGAGTTCGGGGTCAGCAAATGTTGACATCTTTTGTTGACAAAAATCTTCAATCTGTTTAACCAGTTTGTTGAGGCAAGAAAAATCAATAAATTGCACCATCTCAATCAGCTATTCTGACCCAGTTGAATTAATTTTGGCGTTGTAATTGGGTGACCCATTTTAAAATTTATAAGGGTTGCTTAGTTCACCCACCATCGCACAACTTAAATACCCAAACCTAAAATTATGAATCAACTTCCCATTTCTTCCAGTGAAGCTTTGGCTTTCCAGAATAATTATCAGGAAATGCTTAAGTTGATGACCGAACTGATTGGGCAAAGAATTTTAAAGTCTGCTCCATCACGACCTAATGACCATCTAAAAATCTATGAAAATTCTCAATTAATTTATGGTCGGGATGAGGAGGGAGTATTTCGCGATGAACTGTCGGGTTTAGTCGGGCGGATACTGGATCCGGAGCGAGTAGACCGCCTCCGTCAACTCAGAGCCACCCCCGTGGGCGAAGTTGTACCAGAATCTCCAAACATTTTGGTTGTTTTGAATGAACAAGTCGTGCTTAAATCTGACGAGACGGGGCGAGTTTTGACGAACCGTTGGAATCCAAATTTGGAAGAAGCCCATCAGTCCGAGGTGGTTGCCGAAACTTCTGGGGTATCTCAAGCCGATCGCCGGAGCAATTCAACCCCCACCAAAGAGCATGAATTGACTGATTTTGATGGATTTGAGCCAGAAGTTGAGTTTGATGATGAGGATGAAAACTTTTTAAAAGCGGTAGAATCGCCAGAGTCCGAGGTGGTTGCCGAAACTCCTCCCGTTGTTCAGGCCGATCGCCGGAGCAATTCAAACGCCGCCAAAGAGCATGAATTGACTGATTTTGATGAATTTGAGCCAGCAGTTGTGTTTCTGGACAGTGAAAAGTTCTGTATAACCCCTCGGGGGTCGCTCTATGGCCTCAAAAAAATGGACCGGCATAAAACCAGTCCATAAGTCATACTGGTAAGGATTCTAAGCTTAACCAGTATTACCATTATGCACACTCAAGAGCGAATTGAGGAAATCCTCCAAAGTCTAAGGCCCGCATTCAGCCGTGAGGCGGCGTTTGAATGGTTAGTGATTATGGTCTGGGGGATCCTGTTATGCAACCGGGCCCCGGCTATCACCAGTTATCTGAATGCCGTGGGACTGAGTGAATTTTACTATAACCATGCTCTCCATTGGTTTCACGCCAAAAGTTGGAGTGTCAAAACATTATCACACCGATGGCATCGATGGTTGAGTGTTCATAACAATGTCAAACGCTTAAAGGACCAGCTAGTTTATGTCGGGGATGGCATTAAAGTCCCGAAAGAAGGAAGAAAAATGCCCCTGGTCAAAAAATTACACCAAGAATCAGATAATGTGACCAAACCGGAATGGATTAGGGGTCATTATTTTGGAGCTATAAGTCTTTTATTGCAATCCGGTAATTCTTTACTCGCCGTCCCGGTTACGTTTGAGATTCAAGATGGAATTGAAAAAGTTGATGATAATTCCCCGAGTTTAGTCGATAAAATGTCGGGATTATGCCTGGATTATATAAATGCCGGAAGTTACGTCATTTTAGACGCTTACTTCGCGTCTAAAGCACTAATTAAAGAGTTGAGGTCTCATTCAATTCATTTGATTACTCGGGTCAAGATTAATACGGTGGCGAGAGATCCTTTACCACCATCTCCTCTGAAAAGAGGTCCCGGTAAACCGGCTAAATGGGGAAAGCGCCTGGAATTACGCACCTTATTTAATGACTCTGATTCTTTAACAACTGAATCGTTGTCCCTTTATGGAAAAAAACAGAGCCTCAGTTATCGAACTGTAGATTCCCATTGGGATAGTCCTGAAAATTTAGTCCGATTTGTCCTAGTCTTGTGGTCAGATGGAAAGCAAATCATCCTGTTGTCAACCGACCTAAATTTGTCCGGTCCAGAAATTATAATGGCTTATAGTTGGCGGTTTAAAATAGAAGTAACTTTTCGGACTTTAATAGAGATTTTATCAGGCTTTGGTTATCGGTTCTGGATGAAAAATATGGTTCGTTCTTCCCGAGGCCCTAAAAATATTAATCTCAAGGACTACTCTGAGCCTGAGCAGTTCAAAATCATAGAAAAAATAGAAGCCTTTGAACGATTTGTCAATTTAAATGCTTTAGTTTTGGGGATTTTACAAGTCTTGAGCCTAGAAATGCCCGAGGCGATTTGGAAGGGTTTTTCCGGGTGGTTCAGAACCGTATATAGCAGTGGTTATCCCAGTGAACAAGTTGTTCGGCTGACTCTGCTCCAAGCGGGTCCCTCTATTTTAGCCAAAAGTCCACCCAGCTTACTTTTGACAAAATTCCTTCACGCCAAAGAGTCATTCATGCATACGGCCATACAGAGACGAACTGGATAGTTGAAGGCCCCTAATTAATTATCTCACAGAACTTTTCACTGTCCAGAAGAGTGCCACCCCGGATCTAAGCTATCTTGGAAAGAGTCGCAACTCTCAAAAGGCTAAATATATAGACGGCGAACTCATTTATGAAAAAAGCGCTCATTTGTGGAATTTCCGGTCAAGATGGAGCCTATCTAGCCCAATTACTCCTCTCCAAGGGCTATAGGGTTTGTGGCACCTCCCGAGACGCGCAAATGTCATCGTTTCGCAATCTGACCCGCTTAGGCATTCGCGAACAAGTCAAGTTAGAATCCATGTCCCTAACGGACTTTCGCAGTGTGTTACAAATTTTGACAAAAATTGAACCCGATGAGGTGTACAATCTGGCGGGACAAAGTTCCGTGGGGCTATCCTTCGAGCAACCTGTGGAAACCTTAGAAAGTATTGCCACCGGGACGCTGAACTTGTTGGAAGCGATTCGGTTTACGGGAAAAACGATTAAATTTTATAATGCGGGGTCCAGCGAATGTTTTGGGGATACGGGCGATCGCGCGGCGGATGAAACCACCCCATTTCGGCCCCGCAGTCCCTACGCCGTCGCCAAATCTACTGCCTTTTGGGAAGTGGCCAACTACCGGGAAGCGTATGGATTATTTGCCTGTTCGGGAATTTTGTATAACCATGAGTCTCCCCTGAGACCGGAACGCTTTGTCACCCAAAAAATTATTGCTGCTGCTTGTCGGATTGCCGGGGGGAGTCGCGACAAATTAAACCTGGGGAATATTTCCGTACAACGGGACTGGGGTTACGCGCCGGAATATGTAGAGGCGATGTATTTGATGTTGCAACACCCGGACCCAGATGATTATGTGATTGCCACGGGGGAAACCCATCAGTTAGAGGATTTTGTGGCGATCGCCTTTTCCAGTGTGGGACTGGATTGGCAGGAGTGGGTGAATATTGACACCAGTTTATATCGACCCACGGATATTGCCGTGGGGCGAGGCAATCCGGGCAAGGCAAAAGTCAAGCTAGGATGGGAGGCCACCTCGAAAATGCCCGAGGTGGTTAGGCAGATGGTGGAGGCCAAAAGGCAAGGAATTTAAGCAACAACAACCGGCGGGTAGCAACAACCGGCGGGGGATAAATCCCCCGCCTAACAGCTAAAGTCGGTTAAAACCGACTGAAAGCCTTGTCCTGTGGTGTTTTTAGCCCGGTTTAACCGATGTAGGGGCGCTTCGAGAAGCGCCCCTACAGGCCGCCAATCGATTTATTCCCCGCCAGTGCTGCTAGGGGTGCAAGATGTCGGTTAAAACCGACTGAAGGCCTTATTCCGTAGTCTTTGTAGTCGGTTTTAACCGACTTTAGCTATTAGGCGGGGGTTTTAACCCCCGCCGGTTCCCCCCGCCGGTTCTGCCGGTTGTTGCTTTCAAATGTCAGGGTTTTGTAACAGATGGATGCTCAATTGGCGACTTTTGCTCCCTCAGAGATTGAAGACAAAAATCGACGTGAAATTTAACATTTCAAACCCAGAAAGTTTGACAAAATAACAAGGCCACCAATCTAGCCTCAACACCTTGTTGTCGAGGCAAGAATCATTTATGTAAATTGGAGATGAGCTCGTGGCTATTGCCAGTATCAACCCGGTGACGGGAGAAACGATACAAACCTTTACAGCCCTAACCGATGCGGAAGTCCAGGCTAAACTGGAAAAAGCGCAACAGGCTTTTGAAAAATATCGGCGGATTCCTCTTTCCCAGCGGGCGGCATGGATGAATGCCGCAGCGGATATTTTGGAAAACAATAAACAGCAGTACGGGAAAATCATGACCCTGGAAATGGGCAAAACCCTGACTTCGGCGATCGCCGAGGCGGAAAAAAGTGCCTTGGGTTGTCGATACTATGCCGAGAATGCCGCCCAATTCCTGGCTGATGTTCCCGGACAAACCGACGCCAGTACCAGCTTTGTGCGCTACCAACCCCTCGGCCCTGTTTTAGCGGTGATGCCCTGGAATTTTCCGTTTTGGCAAGTGTTTCGGTTTGCGGCCCCGGCCCTGATGGCGGGGAATGTGGGTCTACTCAAACACGCCTCTAATGTACCGCAATGCGCCCTGGCCATTGAAGAAATTTTTACCGAAGCGGGATTTCCCGAGGGTGTGTTCCAAACTTTGTTAATAGGTGCTGACAAAGTAGGGAACGTAATCGCTGATGAGCGCGTCCAGGCGGCAGCTTTGACCGGATCCGAGTTTGCCGGTTCCAGTTTAGCGGAAAAAGCCGGGAAATATATCAAGAAAACTGTCCTAGAATTAGGAGGGAGTGATCCGTTTATTGTAATGAAGAGCGCGGATCTGGAAGTTGCCGCAGCAACGGCGACGAAAGCGCGGATGATTAATAATGGGCAGTCTTGTATCGCAGCCAAACGCTTCATCGTCGAAGAAGCGATCGCCGACGAGTTCGAGCAACGCTTGATTGAGCATTTCAAGGCATTGCGGGTGGGAGATCCAATGGATCCGGCAACGGATATCGGCCCTCTAGCCACCCGCTCAATCCTAGAGGAATTGCACCAACAAGTTTTAGCTTGTGTGGAAAATGGAGCCAAAGCGGCGATCGGGGGCATTCCTTTAATTGATCGTCCGGGAAACTTCTATCCTCCAACGCTCATCACCGATATTCCCCTCGGAATACCGGCAGAACGGGAAGAATTTTTTGGACCCGTGGCCCTATTATTTCGAGTTGCTAATATAGATGAAGCGATCGCCCGGGCGAATGATATTCCCTTTGGTTTGGGTGCTTCGGCTTGGACGAACGAACCCCAAGAGCGCGATCGCTTTATCGAAGAACTCGAAGCCGGTGCCGTCTTTATTAATGGCTTAGTCAAATCCGACCCGCGCCTGCCCTTTGGGGGCATCAAACGGTCCGGATATGGCCGGGAATTAAGCATTCAAGGCATTCACGAATTCGTGAACATCAAAAGCGTTTGGGTCAAATAGACCCTAACCTTACCCTGACCGATTGTCATGGGTTCCTAACTTACCGAACCCCTCGGCAATCCCCGCAGGTTCTCACGTTTCCCACCGTCATCAACCCAGCATTTCTCTGAGGTAACACAAGATTATGGGTGAACTTAACACCGCTGAATTATTAGTTCATTGTCTGGAAAATGAAGGCGTCCAATACATTTTTGGACTTCCTGGAGAAGAAAATCTCGCCGTTTTAAAAGCACTGAGCAACTCTTCTATTCAATTTATTACCACCCGTCACGAACAAGGCGCGGCATTCATGGCTGATGTCTATGGACGGTTGACCGGAAAAGCCGGAGTCTGCCTCTCCACCTTGGGTCCCGGTGCCACCAACCTGATTACAGGGGTCGCCGATGCCAACTTAGATGGTGCTCCCCTCGTTGCCATTACCGGACAAGTCGGGACGGACCGGATGCATATTGAATCCCATCAATATTTAGACCTGGTGGCAATGTTTGAACCCGTCACCAAATGGAACGCTCAAATTGTCCGTCCCAGTATTACGCCGGAAATTGTTCGCAAAGCCTTTAAACGCGCCCAAACCGAAAAACCCGGTGCCGTTCATATTGATTTACCGGAAAATATTGCCGCCATGCCGGTTGTCGGTGAACCCTTGCGAAAAGATAAGCAAGAAAAAAGCTATGCCTCTTATCAAGGATTAAATGAAGCCGCAGCGGCCATTTCTCGGGCGAATAATCCGCTCATTTTAGTCGGAAATGGAGCAATTCGCGCTCATGCTGGGTCTGTGTTAACGGAATTTGCTACTCGCCTGCATATTCCAGTTACCAATACCTTTATGGGGAAAGGCGTTATTCCCTATACTCATCCCCTCGCCTTGTGGACCACCGGATTGCAACAGCGGGATTATATTACCTGTGCGTTTGAAAAAACGGATTTGGTGATTGCGGTGGGCTATGATTTGATTGAATATTCCCCGAAAAAATGGAATCCTGACGGGAAAACTCCGATCATTCATATTAATGCTACTCCGGCGGAAATTGATAGTAGTTATATCCCGATTGTGGAAGTGGTGGGGGATATTTCTGACTCATTGATGGAAATTTTGCATCGCGCCGATCGCCAGAGTAAACCCACCCCTCACGCCTGCGAACTCCGCGCCGATATTCGCGCCGATTATGAGCAGTATGCCACGGATGATGGATTTCCCATCAAACCGCAAAAACTGATTTATGACTTGCGGCAAGTGATGGGACCGGATGATATTGTTATCTCCGATGTGGGTGCTCATAAGATGTGGATTGCCCGCCACTACCATTGCGATCGGCCCAATACCTGTTTGATTTCTAATGGATTCGCTGCTATGGGAATTGCTATTCCCGGCGCATTAGCGGCTAAATTAGTCTATCCCGATCGCAAAATTGTGGCCGTAACCGGCGATGGCGGATTCATGATGAACTGCCAAGAATTAGAAACCGCCCTGCGCGTCGGCACCCCCTTCGTGACTATCATCTTTAACGATGGCGGATATGGACTAATCGAGTGGAAACAACAGAACCACTATGGCGAATCTGCCTTCATCAAATTCACCAATCCCGACTTTGTGAAATTTGCAGAAAGTATGGGATTAAAAGGCTATCGACTTGAATCCACAGCGGATTTAATTCCCACCCTAAAAGAAGCCTTAGAACAGGATGTTCCGACGGTGATTGACTGTCCCGTTGACTATAGCGAAAACATCCGCTTTAGTCAAAAATCAGGCGGATTGAACTGCATCATGTAAATCACCAGGAGTTAGGCATTAAGGAATAGACCTCTTGCCAACTTCTAAAAAGCCCCCCTTTTTAAGGGGGGTTGGGGGGATCTCTCCAGTATTTTGGAAGCGGTTTAATGAGACAAAACGCGGTACAATTAAGCGCTCATCCTTAATTCCTAACTCATGAAGATTGCGACTTGGAACGTTAACTCGATTAGAACGCGATTAGAACAGGTAACCGACTGGTTACAGACCAACCCCGTTGAGGTATTGTGCTTGCAGGAGACAAAGGTGGTGGATGCGGATTTTCCGCGATCGGCTTTAGAAGCATTAGGCTATCACCTTTATATCTCCGGCCAAAAATCCTACAACGGGGTTGCTTTATTCAGTAAAATTCCCCTCACCGACGTCAGCATCGGTTTCACCCCCATCCTCGGTCCAGAAGTGGCGGAATTAGACGAACAAAAGCGCGTCATTACCGGAGTTTTTGAAGATATTCGCATCCTCAATCTCTATGTCCCCAATGGTTCATCCGTCGGCAGCGATAAATATAGTTATAAACTAACCTGGCTGAAAACTCTCCAAGACTATCTAAAAATTATTCTTGACAAAACCGATAAATTATGTATTTGTGGTGACTTTAATATCGCCTTAGAAGCGCAAGATATTCATCGGAAAACCACCCCAAATGATATCATGGCATCCCCCGCAGAACGGGCCGCCTTAACCAACATTTTAGAACTCGGCTTAACCGATGCCTTCCGCCTCTTTAATCAAGAACCGGGACAGTTTAGCTGGTGGGATTATCGCGCCGGTGCCTTCGCCCGAAATCGCGGCTGGCGCATCGACCATCATTATGTCACACCAAAGCTGAAAGAACGGGCGATCGGCTGTACTATTGACACCGAACCGAGGAAGTTACCCAAACCCAGTGACCACACCCCAGTTATTTTAGAGTTAGGATAAATTTAGGCTATCATACCGGCCTAACCTAGGTACGGTATGATAAAATTTAAGAGTGGCTTAAGAAATGCCTGTTTAGGAATCAGGCTAACTAGAGAATTGACAAGAGGTGGGACGTCCTTATAGAATCGATTTCAATCAAATGTCCAATTTCTAGAGGGTTCATCCCTTCGGGTTTGCCCATTTCCGCAATCCTGTCGAAAGAGCATTTAGAGTGATAGAATGATGAAGATTTAAGTGGAAGCTATTTAGACCCCAAGTAAGTGTAGATGCCCATTCCATCAGAAATTCAAATCCTAATTGCCCGACTCAACCGAGAGTTAGAAGAGACTGAGCAAGATGCGCTTTCTGGATTAAACTTAGTTAGACAAAGGTTAGATCTTTTTCCGGAAAACGAAACATTGATGCAGTTTTTCAGTGCATTAAGCAATCTTCTTTTTTTTGTGGAGATTACCCGAAGGCGAATTCACAATATTATTGATAGACTTGCACCTGACCATGTACAGGCTCAAATTATTCAAGAAGCTGGTGAAGATTTAGGATTTATTTTGGGAAGGGTATTAGAAGCTAAAATGAATGCTAGTCAACTTAAAAATCGTTTGGAGGACTAACCGTGGTACAACAACCCTCTATGAGTGACGACGAATTAGCCAAAATGACAGAATTGCTAGAATTGGCTAAAATTACCGAGCAGCAGATGAAAGAGTTAGCGGATTTAACTTTGGAGATAGACCAAAAATATGAAAAACGTTTAGCTGAAATTACAGTGGCAGAAAAAATTCAAGCCTTTGGGATTGAATAGTTCCAGATGTTTTATAGCGTTTCCCCGACTCATGAGCCACACATATCTAGCGAGCAAAATGCTCGCACTCCCTCGCTCCATATCCTTCCTATATGTACCTTACCAGCCTGGGAAACGCTATAGGATAAATTAATAGTTTTAATGCTCAAAAATGTACACAATTTCTGCTACTTTTTTATGAACCTGTGGGGCATAGAGTCTTTTATTTTAAACTTATACCAACAATACTATCTCCTTGTTGTTCTTTTGCTAATCTCATAGCAACCGTGGTTTCTTTCAAAGTTCTACCATAACCTATACTACTCGACAATCCAGTCTTATCTCGGTAAATTTTTTGAATATTTTTAAGTAAAGATAGATTATAAAATCCTTTAAACAACACATTATCACCCTCTGCAAAAATAATTGATTTTCCATTTTTTGTTTCTTTACAAACTATATTTTTAATAGCTTGAATAGCTTCAACAACTAGCTTGCTCCTCTCTCTAACCTCTTTTTCATCTTCTTCTAAATCTCCAAACGCTAATTCCAGATATTTACCTGTAGCATCTCCATCAAAACCAAAATAAAATATAGTGTCTTGTGTTTCTGGCAAAGGTTCCTTAAACTCTGTAATATCTAATAATTTACCATCTTTATCTAAAAACCCCGACATGGTTTTTATGGTAAATTTTAAAAATGTTAATGCTAAATGGAAAGAAAGATAAGATTGAATATCTATAAGTTCTTTTTGATCCGTGTGAAGACTGGAATGAGCTACTTCATTTCGTAATTCTGCGCATCAGCCGAGTGAAATGGTTTAAGATTTTTTTGTTGATAAAATACTTAGGCTTATCAGAAAAAAAACTCTGTAAACTCTCCAGCTTATTTCCTAACGTGCGATTTTCTGTTTTTTCTCCTTTTAAAGACCGAATTATTACATTGGTAATTTCTTCAATGCTTGCAGAAAAAGAGTAGATGGAATTGTGATAGTCAGATAAATTGTCTGTAGCTTCTCCCATCAAACGAGAGTTAACACCCGACAAGAAGGATGCTTGCAAATGGTTTAGCTCGAATTCGGACGAAATTAAAGCCCCTAAACTGTCAGTCAATTCTTCAACTAGATGGCTGATGGTTTTGCGATATCGGAGAACTTCCGTATAATTTAATTTACCAAATTCATCAAAATTTTGAAGGGGGGGAAATTTACGGTAGTTGATTTTGATATCTTTATCTCCTTGCTCTATAGATTTTATTAATTCTGGGTAAAAACTCTCTCTTTGCTTCTTTCGTAGGATAGGATCAGTGGTAGAAAGTTTAAGTTCTAAAGTATAGATTTTATCAATACCTAGAACATAAGAAAAGACAGTCAAAATAGCTTGAATAGATGATACACTTCCAGTTAAATCTACATAATAATTAGCATTTTCAAGGGGATTAATAATTTACGGAGTTGCTCTACCATCTCTCTAAATCGCTCCACATTAGAGTCCTGCAAATTGGTGACATGATGGGTCAAACTGGTTGGAGATATATTGTAATGTCTAAGTGCTTCTTCCCACAAATCATTTTTGTTTAAAGCTCGCAGAGATTCTACTGTATGGAAAATATGTATTTGACTAAAAGTCAATTTTTCATCATTATTCATATTGTCTTGCCTCAACTCAAGCGTTGCGCGAATGATAACATTGATCATCGCGGGGACGTTAGTATTACCTGCCATGATTAATTTGAAGGAGCTTTTCATACGTTTTCTGATGTTTTATAAGAGGGTTTTGTTTTTTGTTTGTTATAGCGAACCTAAATGAATTCGACAATGGATATAAAATTTCTTAATTTTGGTAGTGAGTGAGTAAAGCCTGCGGTATAGCTTCGCTCTGCGGCGAGGCGTACCGGAGGTATCACCTCTTGCTCGCTTTCTTTGGGATCCACTGATTTAGACTGGCTATATTGATTTAATCTTAGATTATAGCTAATTTGTTGTCAAGTCTCAGTAAATTTTTGTCAAGTAGCTGTAAATCGCTTGACTGGCCTACCCTTAACTGAGACCTCATTGCCAACCCCTGGGGATGCCGTAGTGTTGCTTTAAGTTAAGGATTAACCTGTAAAACTCTATCTTTTCCCTTACACTATCATATGGAACCTGGTTGTCAAAGACTTGCTTTGTCTTGAGAAAAGCGGAGGGAGGCTTGCTGCCTGTAACCGCGCCCTTGAGTGTGTAGGTTTTAGGGGACTTACAAGAACCAGATTCGTGATCAGCGCAGTCAAGAGTCGCTAACTTCACCTCGTCTATATGGATTCCCCGGTTTTTAAAGCCAAGCGCAAAGTCGAAAAATATTTATAGAAAAGTGGTTTGACTTACACTATTTTACGACTTTACACCTGTGATTCGGCTTTAATTCCCTTTGTACAACGATTCAAAAAAATGGTGATTTATGTAAGTCTCGGGGACTTGATAAATTGCACCTCCTCGGCGAGAAAGTAGGGTGGGCATTGCCCACTCTACAATTACTTAAGTGTTCTGAATCCAGAAATTCAAACGGAGACTAACTCGGATTTTTCAGGGTGTTGGATGGGCAATTTAGCCGCTTTCCAGGCTTTCCAGGAACCGGGTATATTGATGGTAGTTTCAAACCCATGCTTTTGTAATAAACTCGCGGCAATAGAGGCGCGGTAACCACTGCCACAGTAGGTGGCGATCGCCTGATTTTTATCTAACTGATGCAGGTTTTCTTCCAGGTGAGCGACAAAAATATGTTTGGCACCGGGAATATACCCTTGTTGATATTCATCATCCCCTCGCACATCAAGAATCGTTAAATTCGGTTCATCTTTGTGCTGATTTAACTCTTGAACGGTCCATTCTCCGAGGTGTTTCAGGGGTAATCCTGCATTTTGCCAACTGGTCATGCCATCATGCAAATAACCGGCTAAATTATCATAGCCAATCCGAAAGAGTTGTTCGGCAACGAGTTGGACATCCCGTTCGCTTTCCACCACCACCAACAAGGATTGTTCCGGGTCAATCATCCAACCTACCCAGTTGGGAAATGGCGGACGTAAGGCAATATTAATGGCACCGGGAATATGTCCACCGCCAAAGGCGAGAATCGATCGCGCATCAATGATGACGGTATTTTCTTCCTGCATTTTCTCCTGAAATGCTGTTGGGGTCAGCGGTTGCAGGGTGGGAGGACAGCCTTTAATCGGTGCGCCTTTGGCATTGACTTTTTTGAGTCGGGCATAATGGCGGGGAGGTTCGGGCATTTCACTGAGAATCCACTCCACAAACTCTTCAGGCGATCGCTCTTTAAATGCTGGGTTAAACACGCGCTCATTCCCGATGGTGCTTTGTCGGCGATCGCCAATGGATTTGCCACAAGAAGAACCGGCACCATGACAGGGGTAAACCTCCAGGCGATCGCCTAAAGGCAATATCTTCTCAAATAGGCTGTGATACAACTGTTTGGCTAACTGCTTCTCGCTGCCACCGCCTAACAAGTCAGGACGCCCGACATCCAGATTAAACAGGGTATCTCCGGTGAATAGACCAAAAGGCTCTTTCCCCTGTTTTGAATCATAAATCAGCAGAGAAATATGTTCCGGGGTATGTCCGGGAGTATGAACCGCCCGGAGGGTTACATTGCCGATTTTTACCTCATCCCCCTCCTGAAGCTGATTTAATTCAAACTGATAATTGTCGGTTTTACCGCCATAGATGGGCACATCCATGCGGGCTTTCAATTCATGAGAACCGGAGACAAAATCCGCATGAATATGGGTTTCAATGCTGCCGATAATTTTCACCCTCAAGTCTCGGGCTCGCTGTAAATAAATATCGATGTCTCGCCGAGGGTCAATAATCACCGCCTCTCCTGCCTTGTCGTCACCGACAATGTAGGATAACTGGGCTAATCCTTCTACGTTAATCTGTTCTAAAACTAATGCCATTTTGGTTTTTTCTCCACAATTAATTATTAACTGGCTTGAGTATGGGTTGAGATATAATGCTCAAAAAACTGCTTCATTTGGGGATGAGATTCACAATCAAAATTATGCTGTTTTCCCAGGGCCATTGCTTGTTCAGCGCTGATGCCTTCTTGGGTGGCAATGTACATTAATGTCAGGGCTCCAGAACGCATCCCACTTTTGCAGTGAATCAGGGCGGGTTTGGGCAGTTGGTCAATTTCCTGAAGGACGCGATCGGCGAGTTGATCATCCATCGCATCCGGTTTAACCGGAAGATTTACATAGTGCAGTCCGGCAGATTCCGCCTGCTGCTGTTCCGCGCTGGAAAATCCTTCTTCTTGAGGCGATCGCAAGTTTAAAATTGACTTAAATCCTTCCTCAGATGCTTGCTGCACTTGTTCGGCAGTTAATTGATTCATCGCAACGGCTAAATTATCGCGGATTTGGTTAACATTTTGCATGATTAGGTTCTGAATAACTCCACCACTCATTCTATTCCTCTGTTATTTGTAAAAGTCTCTATAAATAGTCTGATTTTAGTCAAAATTAAATCTAACTAAAGTATAGACTTCTTGCAAAAAAAGGAGAGATCCCCCCAACCGGCCTTAAAAAGGGGGGCTTTTTAGAATTTTGCAAGAGGTCTAATGTATTGTTGAAGAAGCTGGGATGGAGACGGTTGGGTTTCCGGTTGGGGGATTAATTCGACTTCCGAACTCGACAAAGGGCGATCGCCTTTTTTGCCGACCACGGTTTTAATCCCTTCAATGATAAATCGCTTATCCAGTAGATAATTGACCCAAGTCATCACCGAACCCCGTCCAGAATCATAGCGATCGATATTCTCACAAACAAACAACCACAACAGAGAGAGGGCCTCCGCATAAATTTCCTCATACACCGCGATAAATTCACCTTTACGGGGACGGGATAGTTTCCCAGAAGCGGCGATCGCCCCCACTAGCTTCGTCAAAGCAAGCTGCCGTTCCCGACTCTGGGGAGGATGCCCCTGCGCTAACTCAGCATAGTGCTGCATTTTCTCATCTTGTCTGTTTCTATCTCGCTCAGGCATTACAGGTTCCTACTCTTGCCTCCTCATCCGCTTCTAATTTCTCTCTCTGCTTGTCCCCTCCACTTTTACGGGTTAACCCACATTTTGTTACAAAACTTTACAATTATCCGTCAAAGGGTAATCAAACGGTTACAGAAAGCTGGAGTGATTCAAGGCGGCATAGATTCAGCGATCACCCCTGGGGGAGGACGTCCCTAGGGCGTAAACAGCGATCGTCTTTGGGGGAGAAAGAGCGATGAATCATTGTCAAGTATAGAATTGGCCGGAATAGACATGATCATGCTTGCCCTGGTTCAGCAGCAAAATTGCTTCTCCCGAGTCGTTTCTCTGGGTAAATTCGAATCAAATGCAATAACTATAGGCCGTTTAAACTGACAAAATATCATAGAAACAATCGGATATTTTGTAACTTTCAAGCATCAAATAAAACAGGTTTATTGCTATTGATTTAAGGGTTTATTTCATTGTTGTTTAAAACTGAAGTTTTGCTCGAATTAAGCATTGATATAGCGCTTCTGGCAGCATTCTGATAATGGATTTAACCCTGAAAGTCTTATTCGTACATCTTTCGCCATGCCTACTTGAAGAGCATCTTGATCTCTATCTCTATAGCAAACTCATTTAGACTCGTTATAGTTCAACTATAGCGATGATTTACCCGATCGCACTCTGGGAAAATAGGCGATCGCATCCTCTGAACCCAGAAACCCCGGAAACCGGGTTTCTTTTCGCCGTGACACAGTTAACTCAGGGATTCACCGCAGAAACCCGGTTTCTTTGCTTGGGGTAAAAAGGCGATCGCCCTTGACTACAGATTATTCTTCCTCGTCCCAATCTTCAGGGGTTAATGGGGCTTGTCTACCATGACGGACATGGAGTACATATACCTTCTCGTTCCGAATCACAAACAGAATACGGTAAACACTCTGCTGTTTTTTGCCGTAGAGAAGTTGCCGAATTTATTCAGGAAAAACATCATTTTCTACGGCTAAAGCACAACGCCGATGTTTTTCCTGTAAGGTGGCTTTTGGTTCCATCAAATCTCGGAACCATTGTGAAGCGAAGCTATCGCGTTCGCGAATCGGCATAGTCTCGGTTTCGTTCTTTTAACTATTGGTAGGCTGTTTCAATTTCAATTTCTGCTTTGCGAGTCAGCCTAACTTGAAATGCCATGTTTTTCGGGAGCATCTCATTTTTGTTGCCCTCACCCTAAATCCCTCTCCCAAAATGGGAGAGGGACTTTGAATCCGGCTCCCCTTCTCCCATTTTGGGAGAAGGGGTTGGGGGATGAGGGCTCCCCTGTCCAAATTGAGATTCTCCCTGTTTTTCTTGCATTGCTTGTTGAAAGTCTACTAAGGAAAGAGTTCGACCCGCGTTCACATCCGCTAGTCCTTCTTTAATGCCTGCGATCGCCTCTAGGTATTCCATCATACTAGAAATTTTTGGTAGGACACAGCATCTTGGACAACCAGTTCAGCTTTACCGTTGACAGTTAAGACAATCGGTTTCCCGGTTTCCTTCATCTGTTGGATAAATTCAGAGGTATTACGCTTGAAGCTAGAAAGGGACTGAATATCACGATTCAGGTTGATCATGGCGATATTAGCACTAAATTTAGATTAAATTTAATGTTAACACAAGTGAATCAAACCTCGGGGGATCAGGTTATAGCGATCGCCTCTCAAAAAATTTCGTTCGTAGTCAGGGCTTTAGTCTGACCAACTCTGGCGACGGTCAAAAAAGCGATCGCACTCTGGGAAAATGAGCGATCGCACTCTGGGAAAATAGGCGATCGCCTTCTCTGAACCCAGAAACCCCAGAAACCGGGTTTCTTTTCTCGGTGACACAGTTTACTCTGAGATTCACCGCAGAAACCCGGTTTCTTGGCTTGGGGTAAAAAAGCGGTAAGCCTGACGGCATAGCTGGTGCTTACCGCCCTCTCAGAGGACTTAGAAACCCGGTTTCTTTTTTTAGGGATTCCCTTGCCCTATCTTGCGGATCGCCCAGCAAAAACAACCCGATTCATTTTACTTTTGTGGGTTAGGGGGCTTTGATGCCTAAGATATTTTGCAACAGAGCAAATAGGGTTGACTGCGTTGCTAATCATCAAGTGCAAATTTGGAAATTAATAGTCAGCGAGTTAAACCATTAATGGCAAGTATTGCTAATTGCTTCTAAGTGCTGACACAGCAGATGCTGATGAGGTGAGTTGTTCTGCGGATATAGGTCGGGTATGGAGATAGGTTTGATGTAGTGTACTCATCGTGAAATTTTGGGATAATGAGAGTGGGGAGGGCGGCTAATCTATGGCGAATCGGGGGGCAATGAATCGATATTCCCCAAAGCAAAATTCAGCATTTCTTCTCCCTGAGAGATAAGTTGTTCCACATCGGTTTCGGAAATATCTAGTTCGGTGTTGTAATCGGCTCTTAAGCGGATCCTTTCCGCATCGATTAGATAGCGGTGTAACTCGACAGGAATGCGCTTTGTGCGAGCAAATCTCGTACCAAAAGCGGCGATAACTGCTGAATGTTTGGAGTAAGACAGCCCCTCACCCTCTAAAAATGCTGTGGCAATGTAAAACATGGCGTAGTAAGTGCGGGATGCCGCAAAATCAGGAAACCCATTACTGTTTAATTCTCTAGCAGCTTGTAGGCTGCGAGTAGCTTTTTCCAGCAATTTTTGCTGTTCGGGTGTCATAGGGGTATTCCTTCACGCCGGATGTTACGAAAAAAACTATTGTTATAGTCTTGGAATTCACGACTACTGGCTAAAGCACAACTTATCAAAGCATTATATTTCAAGCATAATTCAGCAATTAATTTACTAATTTTGTTGCTTTCATCAGAATATTTAAAATCTTGTTTTAGAACAATTAAAATATCAATATCTGAGTCTGGTGCTGCATCGCCCCTGGCTTGAGAACCATAGAGAATAATTTGGTCAATTTGCTGACCATATAGGGTTTTAAGTTTTTGACAAGTTTCGCTTAAGATGGTGTTGATAGGTGCTTCGAGCATCTTTGAATTAGTCCAAAGAGAGTTTAGCTTAATTCTAACCTAATTTTATAGGGAATCGCTCCCTTGAGAAACCCCAGAAACCGGGGCCCAATTTCTCGGTGACACGGTTAACTTTGATATCTCCGGTAGAAACCGGGTTTCTTTGAGGGGGTTTGGGCCGATCGCCCTCTGGGAAAATAGGCGATCGCATTCTCTGAACCCAGAAACCTCAGAAACCGGGTTTCTTTTCTCGGTGACACAGTTTACTCTGAGATTCACCACAGAAAGCC
>JAABSJ010000076.1 GCA_011390515.1 Oscillatoria sp. | reverse complement strand
TACTTGTTCTCGGGTGTCAATGGGTAGAGAAGTCAGCAAATACCAGGTGGCGGCTTCTTTAGGACAGAACAAGTCTTCTTGTGTTTGAGGATCTACACAACTGATTTCCTGGGCAACAACCAAAGATAAACCTTGGGTTTTATGCTTAGACGGACTCAAATCTTTCTCGGGATAAACATTAACGGCTCCGGCTCTTAAGCTCAGGGTTAACTCCACTTCTCGATTGTGACGATAAATCCTGACTCGCTCGGTGCCATAATCTTTCAAATGAGATGAAACGGAGGATAACTTACCCTGGACTTGGCTGCCAACCACTTCCAAGTTACGCTCTTGATAGACCCTGACGAGGAGTTCGACATTGCTCAGTCGTGGGGCCTTAAAAAAACTAAAAACGTCTCCTTCTCTATCTTCTACAGCCACAAAGCATTTACTGGATTGACTCGCTTGCTGATTGATGGCATCAAGTCCCTTGAGCCATTTAATACTTTCTTTTTCACCTTTTGGTAGATTTAATCCCCCTTTTCGCGTCCAGTATTGTTGCCCTAATATTCCTAATGGGAGTCCAGAAGAGTCCACCAGGAGGACATTGTGTTGCATGAGTCCTCGGACTTTTCCTTGAATGACTCCTAACCCGGACATTTTTTTCTGTCCTGAGTAGTTGTAATAGGTGGTGTCTTGGGAGGCAATTACATAGTCCCCTTCTGTGTTTTCCACTCGTTCCCTTGTGGCTTGAATATGTCCTGACAACATCACTTCACTGTTCATATTGGTATGAGAGAATAGACCCGCAACTGTTTGACGAAAACTGTTCCCCATACATTGGGAAAACGATAGGTTTGGCTTATTGAGGGCCAAGGTATAGGCTTGAGCTAGACTTTTTTGGACTTGGGGTCGAAAAGTGCCTTGGATAATAAATTCGCTCATGGGATGATTCACTCAAGTTACGTCAGCTACCTGGTCATTTTCTCAAAAGTTAGGCGTTCTTTTCAACCCTATAAGCTCATCAGGATGCGCGACTGGCACCCGTTTCTAACTTAAATTTGGTATCCGGCGCTCTCTAGTCTCAGAACTGAGGTAGGATCACCTGTTACGGCTTGGGTTGCTTTTTGGTCTGGCTACTGCTCATACCAGTCAGTCCCGGCCCTACAAGTACCGGTTTGCTTAAGACCCTCAGTCTGCGCGAGCAAACCCCTACAAGATTAGCTCTTAGGGGAGGGGTTTGGGGAGAGGTCCCTTCCGGAGCGACTAAACCAGGGAACTGTCTGGCAATTGGGGTAAGGTCAGGGTAAAGCAGGTTTCCCAAGAAGTAGAGTTTTTGATGGGTTCACTGGAGACAGTAATCGAACCATTGAGGTGTTGAACCAAACATTTAACCAGGGCCAATCCTAAGCCGGTGCCGCCGATCGCCTGTTGGGTAACCCCTTGACCCCGACGAAACTTTTCAAAAATATGGGGGAGGTCCTCGGGAGAGATTCCTGCACCTATATTGGTTAAGGTCACAATCACTTGATTTTGTTGTAAATCAATTTGGTGAGAGGCTCGTAAATAAACCGTAGTCCCGGGGTCGGAATATTTTCCAGCATTGGTGAGCAGTTCGTGCAGGATCCGCTCGAAACTTTCGGCATCGGTGTTGAGCTTAAAAAATTTCTTGCCAATCCCTTTGGGGGCGCGTTTGGGCAATTCCAAGCTGAGATTTAATCCCTTTTCCTCAAATTTCTCCTGAAACGAGGTAGTGATTTCGTTGAGGACGAGTTTCAGGTCAAGGTTTTGGACATGAATGGTAGCTTGATTGGACTCATACTCTTGAAGTTTGAGCAAATCGCGAACTAAATTGCTTTCTCTGCGCCATTCCGACTCTAGGATATCCAGATAGCGGGTTTGGCGATCGGGGGTA
Organism: Oscillatoria sp.; assembly: GCA_011390515.1. GTDB lineage: Bacteria > Cyanobacteriota > Cyanobacteriia > Cyanobacteriales > Laspinemataceae > Laspinema. The sequence goes on along the minus strand of JAABSJ010000076.1, from coordinate 21,889 downwards.
ATTCCCGGTTGCCGCAACATCTGGATGGCGACCTTCATACTGGTGAGGGGGGTATTGAGTTCATGGGAGAGGGTAGTGAGGAATTCGTCCTTGAGTTGGTTTAACTGACGCAGTTGGTCGATTTGCTGACGGGTTTTTTCATAGAGTTTGGCTTGAACATCCAAAGAGCGCTGTAATTGAGCCGTGCGTTCTTCGACCAAAGCCTGAACTTGCTGCATGGTTTGGCTGTGGAGGATCGCGGTGCTCAGTTGAGCGGCTACTAATTCCACGAGACGAAGTTCCTCGACTTGCCACTGACGGGGGGTACTGTGTTCGAGGACGAGAAAGCCCAAAACCTTGCCTGGGCCGGATCCGGCACTGGTAATCCCGACCAAGGGAAAGGTGAGCAGGGCCGGCATAGTTTCTGGAGAGAAGATGGGGGAGGGGCCGATATCAGGGTTGAGAGCGATCAGGGAACGGCGATCGACGATCGCCAAAGAATTGGGGGCGGCTAAAAAGGCTTGCTGACACCAGTAACATTCCGACAACCAAAACGAGGGAGATTTTGGGGTACCGGAAGACTGACCTTCTCCAAGGGGGGTGAAAGACTTCAACTCCTGATGGGGGTGGGGGATACTGTCGGAGACAATCGTTACTTTAGCTTTGGGAATGCAGGAGGCAGACGAATCCGGGGACTGTTCGGAATCACCGTCTCGGGAAATGGTGATGCGGTTAAGCGGCTGGAAACGGGGTTTAAACAGGGGGTCGGCATATTTCAAGAGGAGGATGCGACCGCGATCGGCTTGCAACGTTTCAGCCAGACTATGGATTGCCATCTGAAGTATTCGTTCAATATCGGCCCCGCGATGAATTGCGATCGTGAGCTCGTGGATCAGGGTTTGATATTTTTCTTTCTGGCGAACCTGTTGTTCTAGGGACCCGACTGCCTGAGTCTGGATGACCTGATTGAAGGCGATCGCCACGGGTTCGGACAGGGTCATTAGGTTCATCATTTCCATAGAGGTCCAATATGACCCCTGGGATTGCTGCAAATTTTCCAACCGGGCCCTCCCCGCTGAGGCCCTCTTTTGTTCCAACGCGACTCGAAGACATCGACGCATCACAATAATGGCTCCGTTAATCTCCCCCTGAAATCGGGTGGTGATGGCTAAGACTCTGCCGACGGGTACCCCCGCCCCGGCCTCTGGCCCTAAGACCTCTGCCCAAGCCCTCTGGGGATCGGAAATCGCCACAAGGCTTGCACCGTCTAGGATTTCTAACCAATTTACTCCTTGCAGAGTTGCCAATTCCTCGGGCAAGAACGGGGCATCTGGGCTTGGGGATTGCCAAATGTGGGTCTGTAGACCTTGGTCTTGGGGGTCTCGAACCACCATCAGACAACAATCGGCAGGGAATAAAGAGCCAATCCACTCCAGGATGCCGCGCAACACACTCCCGGTCTCGGTTTGCGTCACGAGGATTTGGGCAATTTGTCTCCCTAAATCAGCGCAGTGGAACTCTTGCATGAATCGAGCCGGGGATTCGGGCCTCAGAACGGGTGAACTCAGGTGTATCGTAAAAGACTCAGCCATGTTTGCGATACTTTTCCTCATGATGAGATCCAACAGGCACAGGTTGAGTCGGTTAGGGGCAGTAATTTTCCGGTGCCATATTGGCCGGTACGGGTGCATCGAGATCCGGTCTTCGGGATCGTTCATGCACTTGCTCCACTGCATCTTGATTCTCTCAACTGTTCCTGGCTTTATCTGCAAACCGAGCTGCTATTTCATCCATCAATGATAGACCGACTCTGCTGATCCCAAACCGATTTGGATGTTTTCTACGACACCCCGGTGGATCTGAGTCCTTTTGATCCAGATTACACCCTGGAGAACCCCTATGGCATCCGTGATTTCTCTGCAATTGATCATTTGAGCTTGATGCTAGGGTTCCAACAAATTCGGCAGCGGAGGGCAGGAACTCGCCTGGGGAGGAATCCCACTCCCAAAAAACCCAATATTAACTCCTTTTGATTTGATAGTGCTAGTATCACCGATTGGTTACCGGAGTTGATGAAGATAGATGGAAACAGGTGCACAGGATTAAATTAGAAATATGGGCAGAATTTTTATTTCAGCCGGTCACGGGGGTTATGAGAATGGCGCACTCGATCCGGGGGTGATCGCGGGAGGAACGACGGAAGCGCAGGAAATGATTCTCCTGCGGGATTTAATTGTGGGGGAGTTGCGATCGCGCCCGGGGGTAGAAGTCTTAACGGTTCCCGATAACCTGAGCATGAGTGAGTCTATCTCCTGGATTAACACCCGGGCCCGGGCGGGGGATGTGGCCCTAGAAATCCACGCCAATGCTTTTGCTAATCCGACGGGCCGTGGAGCCAGCGTCTACTACATTGCCAACAATGACCAACGCAAGCGAAATGCTGAACAACTGCTGCTGAGTTTACTGCGGCGGGTTCCCCAACTTCCCAATCGGGGGGTTCAACCGGATACGGCAACGACCCTGGGCAATTTACCGTTCAATCGCTGGGTGTTTATCCCCTCTTTGTTGATGGAGGTCTGCTTTCTGACCAATCCCGAGGATCGGTCTTTACTCCAAAATCGTCGCCGGGACTTTGCAGTCGGCATTGCTGAAGGGCTAGTGGCTTGGGCTACTGGGACCCCCCTGCCTGACCCGGTGCCTCCAGGGACTTCTACTCCGGTGCCACCGACTTATCCCCCAATTAATATCAATATTAATGGGCAGATTTATGGCGAACAGGGGGTGATTATTAATGGGAATGCGTTTATCCCCATTGATGTGGTGGATAGTTTTAAAGTTAACCTATCTACCAATCCAACTATTCGGCGGGTGACCTATCGAAATATTGTATATGTCCGGGCGATTGAGTTGCGGGAACATAATATCTCGGTTTCGTGGGATGGGGGGACGCGCACGGTGCTGTTGCGCTCAATTTTACAAATTTGTCCGGGGTATCTCGATCGCATTGTCGGACATGGCAATACCTCAGAAGTGCAACTGATTGTTTTTCTCAAAGGCAACAATCCCCAGGCGATCGTCCAGTTCCCGGACATTCCCAAACTCTATCGGGAAGAAGCGGCGATCGAAGGCATCAATTATGATATTGCCTTCTGTCAAATGTGTTTGGAAACGAACTTTCTGCGCTTTAATGGGGAAATCCAACCCCCCCAAAACAATTTTGCGGGTTTGGGTTCCGTGGGTGGGGGCAATACTGCCGCTTCTTTCCCCAGTGCAAGGATTGGAGTCCGCGCCCATATTCAACATTTGAAAGCTTACGCCAGTATTGAACCTTTGGTCATGGACCAGGTTGATCCACGCTTTCGCTTTGTCGCCCGTGGCATCGCCCCTTTACTGGAACAACTCAGTGGTCGCTGGGCCGCCGATCTCCAGTATGGTCAGAAAATTTTGGCCATATTACGACGGCTGTATGAATCTTCGGGTTTGTTGTAACCCAACTCCAAACCCTCAACTCTACACCCACCCGGATGAGAGTAAACTGGGCATTCCCAACCGGACTCTCATCCGTTCACGCTCTATAGCGGTTCTCATGAATATATGGTAAAGCCCTCACCCCTAACCCCTCTCCCAGAACGGGAGAGGGGCTTTGAGAGAATACCTCATGAGTCCACCGAATCGCTATATCCCCATCTCCAAATCAGGACAAATCCTGAACATTTTCTTCAAAACAATTCATAATGAGAACGAAGAAGGGGGACTGGGGATATGGGGGATAAAATCAGCTTAAAAGATGTCATCCACTTTTATGCAGAGGGGCGGAGAAACTTTAGAAATGCGGATTTTAGTGGCTTAGAATTCAAGCGGATTAATCTCCAAGAAGCGGATCTTCAGGGGGCCTATATTCGCTGGGGCGAACTCCAAGGGGTGAATCTCAAAGGGGCCAATTTGTCTTGGGCGGACCTCCAAAAAGCGAACCTGTCGGACGCAGTTCTGCACAAAGCCAACCTGAATGAGGCGAATCTGAAAGGGGCTTGTTTACAATGGGCGGACTTGAGTGAAGCTAATCTTCAAGGGGCAACGGTGATTAAGGGAAATCTCTCCTTTGCCAATCTGCGGGATGCTTGTCTGCGTTTGGCTAAGTTTCAAGATGCCAATCTGGACAAGGCGAACCTGAATGGGGTGGATTTGCGGGTGGCAATGCTCCAGGATGCGGATTTATCTGATGCGGATATTCAAGGGGGTAAGCTGCAAGAAGCTAACCTTACCCGGGCGAATCTGACCGGGGCGAATCTGGAAGGGGCCAATTTACAAGGGGCAACTCTGGAACAGGCGAATCTCATGGGGGCCAATTTGACCCGGGCCAATTTCAACCTAGCTTCTCTGCAACGGGCTAATTTGACCGATGCTAAGTTGTTTGGCAGCAATTTCGAGGGGGCCAATCTGACGGATGCCAAGTTGCCGGCGATCGAGAATATGCTGGGAGTTTCTTTTAAGGGGGCCAACCTGAAGGGGGCAAAGTTGCCGAATGGAGACCCCTTGCAACAAGTGCTATTGCCGAATGGTTCGCTTCCGGATCATCGGCAACCCTCAGTGATCGCCCCGACTTCCCCGATTGAAGCGAGGACGAATCAAAGCAAACAAGATTTACTTGAGATCGCTAATGGTTACTCGAAAACGTCGGGATCATCTTTGTCGGGGGGTTCTGCTGGGGGTTCACCGGCAGGATTGCCTTTCTCTGAGGCAAGGCGATCGCCTTTAAACTCCCCAGGGGCTGAGTTCCCTCCCACTCCAGACCCCTTACCCCTCCTGATTCCTCCTTTGCCACCGGAAAATGGCAAGGGGTTGCACTCCCAGGGTCTTGGGATTGTGTCTCTGCCAAAAGAGGGGATCGCGATGGGTAAGCATCAGTATCTTTACAGCGCGAGTATCGCGATTTCTCATCGCCGTGGTCCTGGGGAATTCCGGCAAAATCTATTCGCTGCATACAATGGCTGTTGTGCTGTCACCGGGTGCAATGCCGAACCTGTTTTAGAAGCGGTTTACTTTAAATCTCATGAGCGCAATCTTTCTATCCATCCTTCGTCGGGGTTACTGTTGCGATCGGATCTTCATACGCTGTTTGACTTGCATTTGGTGGCGATCGAACCGGAATCCCTGACGGTGATGTTTTCTCCCCAATTACAACAAACCTGTTATGCCGAATACCACGGCAAACTTCTCCGTGCGCCGATCGCCCGGGAATTTCAACCGGACCGGCTCAAACTCCAATTTCACTGGGATTTATGTCAATGGACCCAGGATTTATAGGGAGTTTACATCGGTGTTTTTTTACATATAACCTGGAGGCTTAATCAAATAAGTCGCCCAAGTTTGGTGATCCTGTTCATCGGTCCCTATTGGTTTAGCAATCCGCCAGGTTTTTCCTTCTGCCTGCCGTTGCAAATAGAGGTCAAAGTTATTTTTGCGATCGGTTACCCGTTTTTCGGGGAGTTGAATGGTCAGGTTATAAGTGCCTTGGATATGGTAAGCGAGCAGTCCATCAATTTTCAAAGGGTCTTGTTCCCAAATCTCCACCCGATTCACTTCATAGTTAGGCATGGGATTCTCAGGTTGCCCATGCTGAGAAAGATGCTTGCGGAGTTCGGCTTTGTTTTGACTCAGTTCCAAGGCGATCGCCCGTTGGACTATCTCTTGCGTGGGCTGAAATCCGGTGAGACTTAAATTAATGCTACAGCCACTCAATAACCCGATTAAAAGGGTTAGAGCGATCGCCCTCAATAGTGGTTTAATGTGGATGCCACTCATATTAACCTCCCCTTTTAGTCTTTACTATAGATCTATTCCAGTTCTGACACTTCATCTTTAACCCCCCCTAACCATGTCTAACAAAACCTTGGGATTAGGCGATCGCCTCCAAAACTATTTCCTCTCGATTTCTGGGCGCGAATCGGACATTCTGCGCTCTTTACGAAAGGACACTGCCGCTCATCCCCTGTCGCGAATGCAAATTGCACCGGAACAAGGTCAATTTATGGCTCTGTTGGTGCAATTACTGGGGGCCACCAAAACCCTGGAAGTCGGGGTTTTTACCGGCTACAGTAGCTTGGCGGTGGCTTTGGCTCTCCCGCCACAGGGTAAAATTGTCGCTTGCGATATTAGCGAAGATTATACGGCAATGGCACGCTCCTATTGGCAGAGGGCAGGGGTGGCGGATAAAATTGATTTGCGAATCGCCCCGGCATTGGAAACCCTCGATCGCCTCATTGAATCTGGAGAGGCGGGAACCTTTGATTTTGCCTTTATCGATGCGGATAAGCAAAACTATGTCAACTATTACGAACGCGCTCTGCAACTGGTGCGGGTTGGCGGGTTAATTGCGATTGATAATGTTTTATGGGGGGGTCAAGTCGCGGACCCAACGGTTGAGGATGCCGATACAGAAGCGATTCGAGGGCTAAATGCTAAGTTAGTCCAGGATGAACGCATCTCGTTGAGTGTGGTCCCGATCGCCGATGGACTGACTCTGGCCCTCAAGCGGTAGGTGCGATCGCCCGTTTTCTGGGTTGAACAGGGGTCAAGGCGCTAAAAAATAAGGAAATTATTTTAGCAGCAATTCTCATTTTGGCGAAAAACTGTTCAAGTCCCCAGCATCCGTGTATGGTAATGACATCTGAGAAACCCAGGAGGGCTATCGCCGTTGAAAAAGCCAGGTTGGTTTGACACTGTAGTGGGTTCTTTCCGCCAGCGCTTGTCATCGCTACCGGACAAGCGCACGGGTAAAAATACCCGCTATGGAATGGAGGATGCCGCCTTAAGCGCATGAGCGTGTGTTTTTTACTCAAACCCCGTCGTTTCTGGCCTATCAACGTCTGATGGAGGGTAGCAAAGGCAAGAGCAATGCCCAAAGTCTGTTTGGAATTCATCGGATTCCCACCGACAACCACATCCGGGATTTGTTAGATCCGGTGTCCCCAGAGCACCTGTTTCCGGTGTTTGAGGAGATCTTACAAGTGTTGTCAGTCCAGGGGCAGTTGTACGACTTCCGTTCCCTAGGGGACAGTCTATTAGTAGCGTTGGATGGCACTGAATACTTCAGTTCCCACAAAATTCACTGCCCCCAGTGCTCAACGCGCACCTTAAAGTCAGGAGAAACCCATTACTTCCATAGCGTTGTCACCCCAGTCATCGTCTGTCCGGGACAGACTCGTGTGATTCCCTTGGTTCCTGAATTTATCGTGCCCCAAGATGGTCATGACAAGCAAGAAAGAGAAAATGCTGCCGCGAAACGCTGGCTATCGCGGCAAGGGCAACGCTTAAGGGCTTTGAACGTTACGGTTTTAGGAGATGACCTCTATTGCCACCAACCTTTGTGTCAGCAGTTTCTCATGCAGCAACTTAATTTCATCGTGGTCTGTCGCCGGGAGTCTCATACTACCCTCTACGAACACCTAGAGGGCATCGAACTCCCGACAATCACGACTAAGAAGTGGACTGGGAAAGTTGAGAAAACCTATACCTACCGCTATCTCAACGGAGTGCCCCTCAAAGATAGCGATGATGCCCTGTTGGTCAACTGGTGCGAACTCACCGTCACCACGGCTGATGGCAAGGTGACCATCACAACTCCTTTGCCACGAGTTATCCTATCAGCGATGACAACGTAGCCGAGATTGTTCAAGCTGGGCGCACTCGTTGGAAGGTTGAGAACGAGAATAACAACACTCTCAAGACCAAGGGCTACCATCAAGGGACACAATTTTGGGCTTGTCTTGCAGCATCTTTCCTCCTTGCTGGCGACCTTCAACATCCTCTCCCTGCTCTTCCATACCCTGCTGGAGTTGCTCGATGACAAGTACCAGTTGCTACGAGCGCACTTGCCCACCCGCCAAACCTTCTTTGATGATTTGCACCGCTTTAACCCGGTATCTGTATTTCGACAATTGGGATCACCTTCTGACCTTTATGCTTGAAGGACTTGAGTTAGAAATCCCACCCAATAGCAGTTGAATTTCCAAAATGAGAATTGCTGTTTCCCCCCTCCCTGGAACTCCCCCTTGCCCGGTTTCATGTTTTAATGAAAGACAGTAGGGTGGGCGATCGCCATCCGATGGCCTAGATCGTACAATTTGAGGTAAAGAACTTGTCGCTTGTTCGGGGTGAATTCACATCGCTTGACCGAAAAATGGTGGTAAAAACGGCTCCGAAACCACTACGGTGGCAACGCTCTAACTATTCTTTGCTGGGGCGTCAGCTTGATATCTTTAGCTCCGCTGCCCAGTTCATGTTCTATTTGTGGTGGGATGATAAGGTGGCTCGCAATGCCACCCATCACCGCTATCGGCGGGCTGAATGGTTAGTCGGAACCCTCCTGGATTTAGGCCCGACTTTTATTAAAATTGGTCAGGCCCTCTCTACCCGAGCCGATATTCTCCCCAAAGAATACGTTAAAGCCTTGGCAACCCTCCAGGATCAGGTCCCGGAATTTAGTTCCGTTGAGGCGATCGCAGTCATTGAATCCGAACTCGGCAACTCCCTTTACTCCCTCTTTCGCGATTTTGATGAATTCCCTATCGCCGCTGCCAGTCTCGGCCAAGTCCACAAAGCTCGTCTCCATACCGGGGAAGATGTGGTCATCAAGGTCCAGCGTCCGGGGTTAGAAAAATTATTTCAACTTGATTTTCAAGCATTGCAAGACCTCGTGAAAATTTGCAATCGCTTTTTACCCTGGGCTCGCAAATACGAACTCCAAGAAATTTATCAGGAATTCGTTAATTTCCTCTCTCAAGAAATCGATTACGTTCAAGAAGGCAAAAACGCCGATCGCTTTCGAGAAAATTTCAAAGATTACTCTAATATCATCGTTCCTAAAATCTATTGGCGCTACACGAGTCGCAAGATTTTGGCGATGGAATATTTACCGGGCATCAAAATTAACGATCGCCAAACGTTAGAGTCCTGCGGTATTGATGTCAAGCAACTCAACGTCCTCGGAATTTGCTGCTATCTCAAACAACTTCTAGAAGATGGCTTCTTTCAGGCTGACCCCCATCCGGGAAATATGGCGGTCAATCGCGAAGGAAGTCTCATTTTTTACGATTTTGGCATGATGGCTGAAATGAAATCTCTGGCCAAAGACCAGATGATTCGCACGTTCTTTTCTGTCTTAAGAAAAGATACAGAAGCGGTTCTCAACAGCTTAATTGAAATGGGATTAGTCGTCCCGGTTCCGGATATGAAACCCGTGCGCCGGATGATTACTTTTTTATTGGAAAATTTCACGGAAAAACCATTAGAAATTAAGGCATTACGGGAACTGCGAAGCGAGTTGTATGCGATGTTTCAGCAGCAACCGTTTCGCTTACCGGCCCAAATGACGTTTATTCTCAAATCCCTCACCACCCTCGATGGAATTGCCCGCACGTTAGACCCCCAATATAATCCCGTTGCTTGTGCCAAACCGTTCATCCGCCGGGTGACGACTTCCCGAGGTAAAACCAGTCTGCTCAGTGGACTGACTCAACAGGCGCGAGAGTTTGTCCAATCTCGATTACAACAACCCCGACAAGGGGAAATTCTCCGCCGGATGGAACAACGGATTGAACGGGGAGAGTTGGAATTTCGCGTCCGGTCCTTGGAAAGCGATCGCCTCCTCAAACGCATGAATCTAGCCATTAAAAGTTTGATTTATGCCTGCGTCAGTGGCTTTTTTCTGGTGGCGGGTGCAGTCCTGTTGATTGGGACCTATCCAGGCGGGGCGATCGCCTTCTTTACTCTCTCCGGTTTCACGTTTCTGATTTTCCTGCACTCTCTACTCAAACTGTCGGTTCAGGAAAAGTTTGACAATCTCTCGGAATAATCCCTGGGATTACCGCTGATTTTCCCCCAGGGTTGAATCGGGGGACTGAACCCGATCGCATTAAAAAAGACAGCTCATTCAATATGAGATGTCTTTTTAATGAATCCTGCCGCACTGCGGTATAATACCCCCAGGGGAATTCGAATCCCCGTCGCCTCCGTGAAAGGGAGGTGTCCTAGGCCTCTAGACGATGGGGGCAGGTAGTTCGTGCTTTGTTGAGGTCGTCTCGGCGTTTTTGTCGCTTGCCCTCAGCACCTTTTATATATTAACCAGGTCGCCTAGTATTGTCAACCCTTTTTTCAAAAAAAATTTAGAGATTTTAGGAAAATTGCTTTAAATGCTTACATAGCAAGGATTTGATGGTTTTATTTTTTTTGATTTAGCCCCGATCCGGCCATGACGGGGGCTAAATCACGGGATGGGACCTGATGAATCTCCCATCCCGGAGCATCCTCATCGGGGTTATTCCTGGAGGCAGTACCGTTGGAGAATCCGAATACAGTTGCCGATCGCCCCGAGATGAGCAATTTCATAGCCGTGGGTATTCTGGGTGGGAAAGCTCAAACAGGCGGCCCGGGCGACATGACCCAATTTCATGGCGATGGAGGCATCACTGCCAAATCCGCTAATGGTTGCCAGTTGCAAGGCGACTGCCTCTTGTTCGGCTGCCTGCCGAATCTCCCGATTCAACCCTTCATCGTAAATCCCATACCCATCCTGAGACAGCAACACCGGCACTTCCCCCTCGGCGATCGGATATTCTGGGGCCACGGGACAAATTTCTAACGCAATTAAAGCATCTAACTGTTGGCGATTGGTAAAATACAAGGCCCCCACTGCCCCGACTTCTTCCTTCGCTGACGCTACCCAATAAATATCCCCCGGAGGATTCTTCACCGTTTCCGCTAGGGCTAACAAAACGGCCACCGATGCCTTATTGTCCAAGGTGTAACTGGCAATATAATCCCCCATGCGAAAGGGTTTTTTGCGATGTTTGCCCACCACCATCCGAGTACCGGGACGCACCCCGGCTTCGGCTAATGCTTCCGGAGTGCATTTGGTTTCCACCCAGGCATCTTCCCAATTTAGGGGTTTATCTTTCTGAAATGCCTGTTGCGGGGATTCGTGGGAGATGTGACGGGACCCAAAACTGAGGATGCCACTGACAACCTGGCGATCGCCTAAAAAATCCACCACCCCCTCCCCATAAATCCAAGGGAACGAACCCCCCAATTTGCGCACTTGCACTCGTCCCGTGGGTTCGATGGTTTTGACGATCGCCCCAATTTCATCCTTATGTCCCGTAATCGCCAGGGACTTCCCCCCCGGGCGTCCCGGAGTTTTGGCAATCACATTTCCTGCTGCATCCTGCCACACCTCCACCCCAATCTCCTGAAATCGACTCAATAACCAGCGATCGATTTCCCCCTCATCCCCACTGGGTGAATGATGCAACACTAAGGTTTCAATGGTTTCAAATAAGCGATCGGACTCTAACACTGACATGGTTATTTACCTGGACTTTCCCCTGCTATTTTCCGACAATTCCACCTCACTCACTCCTGAAACTCGTTTCCCGAAAACTTAGGGCAACTTGGGATTGAGATCCGCCCCAGAATACCCGGTAAAGATCCACAGAATGGAACGCAAGCAGTCACGAAAAACTCGCCCCGGGGACTCCGAGGGAGACCCCCCAGAAGGGACGGCAATCGGGGTGATGATCATCCCGCGACTGCCAAACACGAAAAAGGCGATCGCCCAGGACCGGCGAATATGATAATCCGATGTGATTAAATACACATGGCGCAGACCCCGGGGGACCAACTCCGCACGCATATCCGTAAAATTGGTCACCGTATCCGTGGATCGCGTTTCAAAATAGAGTTGCGATTCCGGGACTCCCGCGTTCTGGAAAATCCGACGATAGCCCGGATTATCCACCCCAACTCCCGATAGCCAGATATCCAAATCGGTCTGCTGCTGCCAAAACTGGGCTGCAAAGGTCATCCGATGGGGATGTCCTCCTAAAACGACGATCGCTTCAGGAAGCGGGACGAACAGGCGGGCGATCGCAATTTGCATGGGAATCCATCCCACGAGAATCACCAGTACCGTAGTCAGGAATAACCTCCAAAATTTTTGACCGACTGATAAACGCTGGCTCACTTTTATCCTAAACCTTTACAAGGTATCTATCTCAGGGAGAGGGTAATTCTCCTCCGTTAATTTCATCGGTTCGGGCATTTTGAGAATACCCCAGATGCGCTCCTCTACCGCCTTTACGGTGCCACGGGACTGGAATTCGCCAGGACATCGGGAACCGCTAGTCCTTCTCCTTGTACCCCAAAAAACCACAAAGCGGCAGCCGCTTCAGCCCGCGTTACCTCTTTTTTGGGTTGAAATAAGGTGGTATAACCAAAAGCACGGCGAATATTCGCTCGGTCCCCATTCTGATAATCGGCATATACTGCGCGCAACGCATTCGGGTCAATTTTACCGGCATCTTGGAACCCCCAGCTTTCCTTAATCGCATCCACGGATGCGCTGGGTAAATTGCGCCGGATATCTAACGGCACTTTCCACAACAGCAATTGTTCTCGGGTAAGAATAGCATCGGGACGAAATGTAGTCGCGCTGCTATCCCCACTCAAGGCACTGGGAATAATCCCCGCTTCTGCTAATCCTTGAATCACTGGGAAATCGGGATGGTTCTTGTTGACATCGGAAAAGGCAGGGTTAGCCGTGGTAGGTGCTAATCGGATTTGTTTTCCCGATTGGTTGGCATAGATTTTATTATTCACCTCCAACAACCATCGCGCAAATTGCTTGCGAGTAATCCCTTGGTTGAGATCCACGGCAGATTCGGTGGCATTGGCGATGGGATTCCCGGGGGGTTGGGCGATCGCAATCCCGATTTTTTCTAAGTCGCGCAGATAGGGTCGCAACTGTTCCGGAACCTGTTCTATTGCAGTGGGAGTGGCGGGTGTTTCCTCGGGTTCTGAGGTGGGTTGAGATACCGGGGTGGCAGCTTCGAGGGCGATCGCATTGGGGGGTTGAGATCCCGGAGTTTCTCCGGTAGTTTGCGCCGGATTGGATCGGACGTAACTAATCAGAAATTCTACCCTCTGTGGAGGATTTTCCCCCATCCCGATTTGCGGTTCGACGTCAATATTCACCAGCAAATCCAAGTCGTGACGCGCTATCAAATTCGGCTGGGGTCCGGTTTGATTCGTTTGGGGGACAATTTCCCAATTCGGCTGATTAAACTGTTGTTCATAAAAGTTCAGCACTTGTTCGGCAGTATCTGACGTTTGCCAGAGGGTGACAACCCCCGCATCCGCTGCTGTGGATTCGGGAGTCTCATTCGGGGCGATCGTCCGGATAAATTCGGCATTGGGATAGGGGGGAATGGTTTCTGGGAAATCCTGGGGAAGTTCAGAGGAACCTTCCACTCCCTCCAAGGCGGGACCCGGAGGCGGTTCCCCCGGAATCTCCCCATTCTCTGCCAGCCGGGGATCCGCAGCAAAGGTCCGTTCTAAGGTTTCGCTATTCGGACTATTGGCACAGGCACTCAATCCGATAACCAGGGCGATCGCCGTCAAGGATACCGATACAGGTTTTAAGAACATCACGGTTCAATAGGAGAAAAAATATACGCTATTTTTACCCTAACGTAGTTTCCCAAAATTGAAGGGGGGCGATCGCCACGGACTCAGGGGGGCGAATCCCCCGGTTTTCTGACGGTTGCTCTAGTCCAGAGATCCAGTCCAGGGAAGACAACCGGGTTTCTGTACCAAATTTTGGCGGGCTTTGTCCCCAAGAAAGGGTCAGCAACCTGGTGTCTTGTCCCTATACCCAAAGACTTTACCCGAAAAGAAAGCCCCTGAGCCCTACAGTCTCGGGGTCAAGTGTCTGCGAATGGCAAAACTCAGGAGTCTGCCAGGAACACTCGACTTTTTCAGGATCGGCAATCGGATATATCTTCCCGTTACCAAACGCCCGATGCCTTTAAGACGTGCCTTGAGTCGGACTCCCAACAACTTTAAACTCCCCTCCTGCTCTTCGGAAGCATACATCGGTAAAAAGGCTAGTTTTCCATAAAGAACGTCCGCACGATGGCTGGAACTAAGTTGATTTTGACGATGTTCGGGATTGGGACGTCCCCCATGTTCTCCATAGTTACGAAATGGAACGTAATTCTTAAATTTGTGTTGGCGCAGAAACGCATCAATTCCTGAATCCCAAGCGGAGTATTTCTTGGGCCCAATTTCATCTTTGATTCGATCCGCCAATTGCATTAAATACTCAGCGCTATGATTCGTGATAATATAAGCCACCATTGCGGTAGAAAATCCATCGGCATAGCCGTCCTGAGACACACTATAAATTTGCGGTGCACAGGCATAAAGCCATGCAATTCCCAAATCCGTGCGATCGCATGGAAAGGGTAAGGGCAGTTGTCCAAATCCCCTTACCGGCACAAAATCGGCTTCGACAATTAAGGTGGTGTGGGTACTCAAGGCTTTTTCCCAGGCTGAATGATGATTGAGCAGACAGCGATAACTCGGGGAAAAGTCCTGCATCGCTGGATTTTCTGCCTGTCGCACGACTTCCGGCGTTAACCCTTCCTCGCGCAACGTCTTCTCCAGCAACTCTGTCGATTCTTTGTACGCAATAATCAAAACCTTGCCAATGCGATCGCCCAGCCGATTGGGACTAGGCAGCTGTTCCATCGCCGCATCGATTGCCTTCATTACTTTTGCCAATAGGTTGACCTTTATAGTTTACCTTGGAATAGAGATGCTCATGGTCCTATCCTTGCCCGATGTTTTGGGGAAATCGTCCCAACTTTTCCGGGCCATTCCTCATGGTTTGGCCCGTCTTGTGGGGGCGTCTCAATTACTGCGTGAGATTTTCAATCGCTTGGATCGCATCTCGGTATTTTGCTGTCAATCCTTGTCGTTGATAGAGTTGCGCCGCTTGTCGAAAATCCGCCCGCGCTGATTGTGAGTCCCCCATCCGTTGGTAAGTCAGCCCGCGATTATAATAGGCTTCTCCTAAGTTCGGATTAAACCGAATCGCTTGGGTATAGTCGGCGATCGCATCGGGAAATTCTTCCAGTAACGCATAAGCCACCCCCCGATTTAAGTAGGAATTGGCATCCGTCGGATTAATCTCGATCGCCTTCGTATAATCCGCGATCGCCCCGCGATAATCTTCTAACCGACGCCGGGTAATTCCCCGATTATAATAGGCTTGCGCTAAAGTCGGGTCCAGTTCCAAGGCTTTCTCATAATCAGCAAGGGCTGCTTCACTCTCCCCGATATCGTCATAAGCATTTCCCCGAAACACATAGGCAAGAGCATCATTGGCATCCAGTTCAATGACGCGATTAAAATCTTCGATACTTCCAGGATAATCCCCACTCCGGGCGCGACTTTGCCCTCTTCTTCTATAAAATGTCGGGTTATCCGGTGACAGTTTGATCGCCCGGTTATAATCTCGAAGCGCTGGCTGAAACTGCCCTAGTTCCGTCTGGGCTTCGGCCCTAAGCATATACGCATCGGCATCATCAGGATTCTGCTCAATCACCCGATTCAAATCCGCGATCGCCGCCTGATACTCTCTTAAGTATAAATAATCTAAAGCCCGTAACCCATAAACTTGACTATTTTCAGGCTGGATTTCCAGCACTTCCGTAAAATCTGCCACCGCCCCCCGATAGTCCTCACTCCGGTGACGAGCAATTCCCCTGGCTGTATAAGCCTCCAATAATGTCGGATCTAACTCGATCGCCCGGGTAAAATCGGCGATCGCCCCCTCATAATCTTCCGCCTCCAATTTCTGCACCCCCTCCGTCAGCAAATCTTGAGGGCGCGTTTGGGCAACTGCCTCCGGGACCGCCAACATCGGCAACAGTCCCGGACCTCCCATCAGGGCGATCGTCAGTCCCAAAGCAGGAAAAGCAGCATTTAGCGTTCGGTTCATCAGGATTTCAAGAGAGACTGCAACCCTTCCACAAGTTGCTCACAGTGAGCCTTTTCGTGAGTTGCCATCACCGTCACCCGGATCCGACTGGTTGGGACCGTCGGGGGACGCACAGCACCCACTAAAATACCGGCAGATTTCAGTCCCTCCCC
Source organism: Oscillatoria sp. (assembly GCA_011390515.1). Taxonomy (GTDB): domain Bacteria; phylum Cyanobacteriota; class Cyanobacteriia; order Cyanobacteriales; family Laspinemataceae; genus Laspinema. The sequence goes on along the minus strand of JAABSJ010000076.1, from coordinate 5,917 downwards.
CACGGCTAAAACCGTTTCAGCATCAGGGACTTGCACACACAGAATCGGGGACTCTGAAGGCAGTAACCGCGATGCCACCGAGGGTACACTCTCTGCCAGCAACTGTTTAAGGTATTTGACATTCTGCCACAATTTCGCCCGTCGTTGCGGTTCCTGATTCACAATGGCGATCGCCCCTAACCCCGCTGCCGTATCTGCCGGGGAAAGTCCCGTGGTATAAATCCAACTCCCCGCCCGATTTCGCAGAAAATCCACTAACGCCGCAGTTCCTGCCACATATCCCCCCAAACTCCCTAACGCCTTACTCAGGGTTCCCATTTGCACCAACCCCCGCCCCGTACAGCCCAAATATTCCACCACCCCCGCACCCCGGTCCCCAAACACCCCCGTGCCATGCGCCTCATCCACTAACAGCATACAGCCATAAGTTTCCGCTACATCCAATACCTCCGGTAAAGGACATAAATCCCCATCCATACTAAACACCGTATCAGTCAAAATCAAACAGCGCCGATAAGCCTTTCGATGGGATTCCAACAACAATTTCAACCCGTCTATATTCCCATGTTCATACTCTAAAACCGTCGCCCCACTCAAAATTGCACCATTTTTCAAACTCGCATGATTGTATTGGTCCGACAGAATTAAATCCCGCTTTCCCACTAAAGCCGAAATCGCCCCCAAATTCGCCAAATAACCGGAACTAAAAACAATCGCATCCTCGGTTTGTTTCAGGGATGCGATCGCCCGTTCCAACTCCCCATGAATCGGACGATGCCCCGTCATCAACCGCGAACCCGTCGCCCCCGTTCCATACAATTGAGTCGCTTCTATAGCCCCAGCAATCACCCGACTATCCCCCGCCAAACCCAGATAATCATTACTCGCAAAATTAATCAACTCTTGCCCATCTATCTGCACAACCGCACCCGGAAGACCCCTGATTTCTTGCACCGACCGATACCAATTCGCCCGATGAATCGTCCTGAGCGAGTCTTCTATCCAACCATAAGGATTTATTGACATAGTTCATCCAATTCAAACAACAATCCACCCACCCAATACTCGTTCCTCGACAGAGCCTAGGAATGCCCAATTGGAGGCTCTGCCTCCTATCTAATCCCTCCAAATTAACTAGAGCCAGTACCCTTTGTGATAAAGAAAGCGAGCAAGATGTGAAGCCTACGGCACGCTCCGCGAACGCACTCCCAAGACGCTCAGATTTAGCTACATTGTCAAATTCCTGCAAGGTTTGTTACAAGAGCCATTAACCTCCCCCCGGCTCATCAGGCGGAGACTGCTGTTCCTCCTTCCCCGCCTTCCCCCGTTCCGGATAAACTCTATCCACCAACCCCATTTCAAACGCCACATCCGGTAATTGTCCCACCGGATAAAGCCCCGGATACAACACACCCGTACTCGTAAAACAAGGCTGCTTCAATTCAACAATCTCAGTAGCCGCAAAAATATCCCGTGACATCCGCCGTTCAATTCCCATCAATTTTCTCCTCAATTTATTATTCCATTTAAACAGTCCATTCCGGCCAGTTCAAGAGTCATCTATCCATTAAACTCCTCCCGTGGTATTTTTAACAAAGTTAACTTTTCCACCACTGATGGCCGCTATCAATCTAAACCTTTATTTTAACATAACTCCCCTGGTAAAAGGGAACTCACCCTCAAGGCTTGCTCCCACCGGACAGTTTCTTCTCCTGACCAAAAAGCATAGAAAAAATTGTTTTATCTATCCCTCAATACCAATCTAAACAGCCATTTAATCCAGCAATTTTCGCTCATTCATTGATAGGCGTTGTATTTGAAACCACTATCATTTCTGTTCCGGCTCAAAACTCCGCTTGAGTTGCTCAACCTCCCGTTTCAACTCCTCCCGAGTCTGCATTGGAAATGGAGAAATATCATACAAACTCATCAACTCAATCACCTCCAAACGAGGAATTCCCAGAAGTCTGGCAGCACGTCCACTACTGATATCCGCGTGTTTGAGTAGAGTCATTACATAGGCTTCTTTAGCTTTACGTTCGGCTTCTACCCGGTGAATTTCCGGTAATTCTGGCAGGATTTCCAAGGTGAATTTGACCTCGGTTTTAGGATGGGGGTTCTCCATAAGTTGAACATCTCCTCAATGGGCTAAGGTTCTTCTAAAACATTATAAATCAGTTCAGCCGCCAGTTCTAACATATCTCGTTTCGTGAGTGCCTCCAAATCCACTGTGGCGATCGCTCTCACATCCTGGGGCGATCGCACAGCCGGTGTCGCAAACGCTCGTTTCGGAGATTTCCCACCCTCCGGCAACGCCCAGGAATCGTAGAATGAATCGATCGCCTGACCATACACTGCCGCTAATGCCGGTAATTCCCGTTCCGCGTCAACCTTGCGCTTGCCATTTTCAATCGAGGACATCGCTTGTTGGCTGAGACTCACCCCATAGCGAATCTCTAGCTGTTCGATAACCTGTTCCTGAGTCAACCCGAGGGACTCGCGGGTAGCCTTGAGACGCTTGCCGAGGGAGAAGGCCATATCAGAAAATCATGTAAACTACACGAAAGTCTTACATTCTCCAGAGTCCCGGTAGTATCCGATAAAACTGTGCAATTCCAATAATCATGTATGGCCCCAGGAGGAGCCACTCAGAACCGTTACGAATTGAGGAAAACTTGATGCAGTAGGGCGATCGCCAGATGAAATTTCTCCTCCGGGGTCAGAGACTGTAAATCACCCCCAGACACAGAGGGAGCCTCCACCACTGCCGGTAGAGTCCAGGACTGATAAAACGAATCGATCGCCTGACCATACACTGCCGCTAATGCCGGTAATTCCCGTTCCGCATCAATCTTGCGCTTCCCATGTTCAATACAGGAGAGCGCCTGTTGACTCATCGTGACACCATAGCAGTCTTTAAGCTGTTCGATAACCTGTTCCTGAGTTAAACCAAGTCGTTGCCGGGTGGCACGCAGCCGATGACCGAGGGAAAACTCCATGCAATTTATCAGAAATTCATGTATTTACACGAATAGTATATATTTCCGCCAGAGAAAATTCAAGGGTTTTCCCAAATATTAGAAAATCAAATTGACTTAGGATATTGAGATAAAGAGGGGGAGTTTCCTAGAGCAAACAGAGGACCGCAAGGGTTGAGAAGGGGAAGTGGGTCCCGAGGGCAATTGGCGTCAACCGCATCCCGCTTGAACCAAGTTTCTGGACAAGTAAGCTATGGACAATTACAGTCGCAGAGGTAGTGGCTTATCGAAAATTGACCCGTCTGAATGGGGTAACATAGTCTAAGTCATCGTTTATTGACAGACAAGATTGACACAGCCTCAAGTCAATCAACGATTTGCTGAATTCTGTTTTAGGTCCCGAGTAGCGTCTTAGATTCAACGGTCCAGAAATCGGGTTTCTCAGTTTTGCGCCAGATGCCCTAAGCGGTTTTCAGTTTTGCAAACACCCATTCCTGAGTGCAATCAAGTCGTTTCGCGATCGCACCCCCTGACATAGAGGATAGTTGATGATAGATATCAGAAAAATGGGTGTTCACCGGAAGAAATGATAAATTTTGTAAAGAGAGGTTGAAAACTCGGCTTAAATACTCAATAATTAGATTGACTTCTAATAATCACGTAAAATTGGGAGGCAATACAGAGAATAGAGGGACTCCCAAGAGCGGGGTTTTTGAAAGCAGACGGGATACCAGCGTTTTATAGCTGGGTTCACGGCTAACATAGGCGATCGGCTGCTGATCATACTTTCGGAGGCGGGAATCCACGAAAATCTGGACAGCGCGCCTATCCAGGTATATCTAAGCGATTAAGCTTGTATTCTGACGAAGGATTTTCTACAATGAATAAAAACCCACTAAACCCAGGGAATAATCACAGCCATCAACCCGGATCGCAGGAAAATATAGCGCAAGAGGTTGATAGCGACAAAGCGTATATACGATCCCCCTGAAGAAGACGAACATTTCCAACTCCCATAGTCAGCATCCAGGGATAGTAAACATTGCAGGAATTTAATAAGGGAGTTCAGCCTTCTAAACTGGGTATTTTGTAAAGCGCGCGCTTGTCCTGGGCGATCGGCTTCACGACGCCTATTAGCTTGGCATCTTGCTCACTTTATCTATAGGCCATGCATTCAGTTACTCAATCAAAACCTATCATGAACAAAACCACTCGACAAATCGTAGCAGTCTTTACCCTGATTGTAGCATTTACTATTCAGCTAGGAGCATTTTTTACTCCTGCGGCATTAGCCCAGTCTGAAGCATTTAAAATGCCACAGTCATCAACAGGGTTCGCACTTCAACTACCTGTCCCTCAACCCGTTGATGTGATAACCCTGGCTATGCTAGAGCGATTTCCGAATGAAACTCAAATCAAGGATATTATTTCCATAGGAGTCAAATCTAGCCAAAATGTAATGGATAGTTCGCGTAACTTTTTCCAGAAAAACTTGCCGACTCGGGAACAAATGCTTACAGATTTGGATAAAATCCTCGAAAAACAGCAAGTAGTCAAAGACTTTGTATCCTCTCAAAAAAATAACCTAACAACCCATCTCACCAAAGAACAATTAGCGTCAGATCTTCAAGGTTTGGTTGCTGACGCTTCCAAATATGGGGATGGGTTACAGAAGATTACCAAAAAGAAACTTGAAAGCAAGTACGGGGAAAGCTATAAAGTAATGTCAATAATTCTTCAAAACATTACTTCTACAGCCCTAAATTCTAAAGCTCGTAATCAGGCCAAAAACTTCTTGAGTGCGACTCCTGACACAATCTGTAAAGCATATCAAGACATGAAAAATGGAAGAGATGCCTCCAGTTGGTCTGCAATCGAAGAAGGTGCTGGAACTACATTGCTATTATTCAATACGATTACATCCGCCTCGGCAGCAGGTGCAGGAAATTTAGCAGGTTATGCCGGTATAGCTTCTGCGGTTTCACAACTCGGTTTAGGTGGGTTGACAACAACTCTAGCTAGTGTGCTTGGCAGTAGCGCTACAGGTGCAGCCGCAACAGCCGTCGTTACATCTGCCGTAGGTGGACCATTAGTGATGGCGGGATTATTGACAGGTGGCACAGTCGCTACAGCCTATGGTTCTTACAAAATGAGTGTCTTTGTTGCTAAAAAACTTGGAGACTGGGCAGAAAAAAGTTGTGCTATAAGTTACTAGCACAAAAATCGGAGAAGCTATCCAATCATTAAAAAGCTGCTTGTTATTATAGCAGCTTTTATCTCAGATTTTCTGGGTAAAATATTACGTCTGGAATCCTTCTCAAGAAACCTGCGATCGCCTACTGAAATTGCTCCCATCAGCAATCCTTCTTAAGTGAAGCGGCGATCGCCTTCGACGATCCAACACTCAAAGGGACTGGGATTTAGGCTTGAGCCGGACTGCTGATTTGTGAGACTTCCGGAGTCGCTTTGGCGATCGCCTGCAATAATAAATAATTCAGGACCGTTCTCACTGCAATAATCGCGACTAACCGGGCGATATCATCCCACTGACTGGAAATCATCGTTTTTAAAATCGTCGCCCCAATCAGGAAACTTAACCCCAAAGAAAACGAATATCCCATCACTAAGCGGCTGCGTTGAAATGCCTCCGTTGTGTGAGGTTTAAACAGCGCATCTTTGACAAAAATAATTAAAGCTCGGGTGACTCCCAGGCCAATCACTAATATCGCTAAAAGTTGGCATAAACTGGTTAAAATGATATTTCCCGATATAACGAGAGTTCTCATCCCAGTTTCAATTCCTTGCAAATCCATCGTTTTTTGATTAATAATTTGTGCTGATTGTTTACCCTAGCTCGATGTTCATCGGAAGAGGGATTTTCACGGGCCTAACTCATCAGGAGAGAGGTGGTGATAACTCTAGTTTAATACAAAGGTGAA
>JAABSJ010000075.1 GCA_011390515.1 Oscillatoria sp. | reverse complement strand
GATGAAAAATCATTGTTTCTCGTAGGGGCGCAATGCTTGCGCCCTAGGGCGCAAGCATTGCGCCCCTACAAATCAATACACCTTGACAGGGCTATGGTTTGAACCCCCGCCGGACCCCCGCCGAAGCCATTACCGCAGTCTGCCCGATCGCAAGATACTAATCACCAACCACAACCCAATCAAACTCGCTGCTGCAAACAGGATATCGCTCAAATAATAGACATTACTAAATTGCGCTTGGGAAGAAACGACTGCCGCCCCCATAATCAGAGAACCCACCAATATACTAAAAGATAGCCTATTGGCAGCAGAATCTAATGTGCGACGGAGGGCTTCTACATCCTTCAGTGCGATGTTCCAAATTAAACTTTCTGAGGTTACTCGGTCTAGTAATACCTCAAATTGTCTTGGAGATTGCAAGGAGAGATTTTTGATATCTAAGGCGGTTCTCAGTAATCCTTGTAATGGCGCTTCCCCGATTAGTTGCCGTCCGAATAAGTCGGTCATTAATGGTTTGATTTGTTCGGCGAAGTTGTACTCTGGGTCGAGATTACGGGCAATGCCTTCTAGGTTGGCGATCGCCTTGGCACAGAGTCCCATATTCGCAGGCATCCGCAGGCGATTGTCCCGGGAGACTTCTAGCACTTCGTAGAACATCTGGCTAAAACTCAGTTCCGACAGACTCATGTTATAATAGCGCCGCAAGAGGCGATCGTAATCGCTTTCTAGACTTGCTACATTCACGGTCTTACTCGTAGAACCGGCCATATCGATCGCCAGTTGACTGCATCGTTGAGCGTCTAAATTCACCATCGCTAACAGCATCTCGATGAGCAACTGTTGGGTTCGCGGGTCCATTCGTCCCACCATCCCACAATCAATTAAGGAGACTCTCCCATCCCTGAGATAAAACAAATTCCCTGGATGCGGGTCGGCATGGAAAAATCCATCTAAACAAATTTGCTGGAAAAATACCCGGGTCAATAAATTGGCGATCGCCTTGCGTTGGGCCACCCTATCAATCCCAGGCATTCCATCATATTTCGCCAGCAAAATTGGGTCTCCATCCACCCACTCCATCACCAGCAATTTTTCTGTGGTTAAATGCCAATAAATTTCGGGAATCGCGATTTTTTTCGGGTCAAACCAGCGACTTTTGGCTAAATTGCGCCGCAGTTTATCTCCATTTGCCCCTTCTTCTGTAAAGTTTAACTCTCCCCGCAAGGCGGTCCCGAATTCCTCCGCCAAGGCGACTAAATCATAAGAGTCTCCAAACTCGGCGATCGAGACTAATTCCGCTAATCCCGTCAACAAGGCAATATCTTGTTCTATGATTTTGTCCAGTCCAGGACGTTGGACTTTAACTGCCACTTCCTGGCCATTTTTCAAGGTGGCCCGATGGGTTTGGGCGATCGAACCCGCAGCGACAGGTTCCGTATTCAGGGTGGCAAAAACATCCTCAATCGGTTGTCGCAATTGTTGGCGGATGGTTACCTCCACTTCTTCCCAGGGGACTGGAGGCACTTCCGCTTGTAATGCCGTCAGTTCATCAATATATTCCTGGGGTAAAAGGTCGGGACGGGTACTCAGCAGTTGGCCGACTTTCACATAGACTGGGCCAAGATCTACAAATATATTCCGGAGGACTGCTGGGGGTGGCAATTTCGGTTCATCGGTTTTGCCTCCCGTCAACAACCGTCTCATGTAGTCCCAACCATTACGCAGGACAACTTCAAAAATCTCCCGTTGACGGGCGCTAGATTGAGTAAGGTTTGACCACATTTGAACTCTCAACAGTTAGAGGTATATTGGAAGAATCAAGAACGGGGAAAAATCAAGAATGGAACACAATTAACGGAGGGGATCTCGCTGTTTAAGCTCAGAGGACCCGTCCCTGACCCTCCCCTGTGTCTTGGGGAGGGGGTTATAGAGGTTACCGGACTCATCAGGTATGCCTTCAAAGCCCCTCTCCCTCTGTGGGAGAGGGGTTTGGGGTGAGGGCTGTACCGTATATTCATGAGAACCGCTATAGAGACTCTTAAAAAGAGTCCCGTTTTGAGGGATAATCCGGAGATTCTTCCCGTTCTGTTCTTACTTTGTCTCGATCTTTTCTCGTTTACCCTTCTTTGTCATCTTCTTCGAGACGGATTATATCTTCGTCCCCGAGAAATTCTCCATTTTGCACTTCGATTAAGACGAGGGGAATCACGCCGGGGTTTTCGAGGCGATGGGCGGTACAGATGGGAACGTAGCTAGACTGGTTTTGAATCAGCAGGGATTCTGTTTCGCCACAGATGATTTTGGCGGTCCCGGAGACGACGATCCAATGTTCACTCCGGTGATAATGAATTTGGGTTTTCATCCGATGCCCGGGTTTGACTTCGACTCGGGAGATGCGATACCGATCGCCGGTTTCTAAGACGGTGACGGTTCCCCAAAATTTCTCTTCGGTATGGAGTTCGCTATCGGAGGCGTTCATGGTTTCTAATTGGGTGGGGTTTTTGGTTTCTGTCATCGGTTTATATTTCCTTGAGATTCAAGTTGAGATGCGCGAACTTTGCGATCGCCCTGGGTGAATATAACGTTTCCCACAGTGTTCAGTGACAGTTGGGTGATATATTATAATTCTGGACTAAATCGGGGGTCGTTTTCCAACTGTTTCAGGACTTGTTTAATATCCTGAGTGCGGTCTTTTTTGACAATCAAAGTGACATGGCGATCGCGCACAATCACGATATCCTCTAAACCAATGGTGACAATGCGCTCATCGTCGCTACTAGCATAGAGGATTGCCCCTTGGGTGTCTAGTCCGATATGGTTGGCGAGTTCCACATTGGCGCTGTCGCCCTTGAGGAGTCGTTCTAAGGCGTTCCAGTCTCCTAAATCATCCCACCCAAAGGCAGCAGGAATCACATAAGCTAACTGGGTTTTTTCCATTAACGCATAATCAATACTCTTTTTCGGCAGGTCAGCATAGGCGGCTACCCCTTTTTGGGATAGAGGTTCAAAAATCTCTGGAGCATGGGTTTTTAGCTCCTCGATGACCACTCCAGCGCGAAAAATAAACATTCCGCTATTCCAGGTATAGCGGCCTGTGGCGATAAATTCCTCGGCTTTGGCGCGATCGGGTTTTTCCGTAAAGCGGCTAACGCGGTAGGCGTTTAATCCCTGATCAGGGGCGACTGCCTCAGCTTGTTCAATATAACCGTAGCCTGTGGAGGGTTCTGTGGGTTCAATTCCCAGGGTGACGATCGCTGGTTTTTCCGTTGCCAGTTGACTCGCTGCCGCTAGGGTTTTTCTATAAGCCTCCTCATCGCCAATCCAGTGATCCGCCGGGAAAAATCCCACCACTGCCTCGGGACCCTCCCGACGCTCAATTTCGATCGCCGCCCATGCCACTGCCGGTGCCGTATCCCGTCCCTGGGGTTCAATCAGGATGTTTTTTTCCGGGAGTTGCGGTAACTGTTCCTTGATGCCATCAGCAATCTGGGCATTTGTGACAACCCACAATCCGTCCCAACCTCCGGCGACTGCCAGCAACCGATTGGCGGTGGCTTGGAGTAGACTGACTCCAGTGCCATCTAAACTTAGAAACTGCTTGGGTCGCGATCGGCGACTCAGGGGCCAAAAGCGTTCCCCTTTCCCCCCAGCCAGAATTACGGGTATCATGGACAATTTTTCTTAACGGTTATAGGGTTTGCCTTATTATAACCGTTAAGGCTGGGGGCTTCGCGAGGTGACAGCTAATCCGGTAAAAGTCACCCGATCAACCCACTTGTAACGGGAGCATCTCAATTTGTTCAAGAGACCTAACCCCCCAGCCCCCTTCCCTACGAGGTCAGGGGGAGCAAGAGGTGTAAATTCCCCTTTTAGGCAAAATTGAGATGCTCCCCTTGTAACAGTTCTTCTAACATCAGACTCTCTAACACCGAGTTGCCCACCTGTAACTGAGACTTGGCCGCCTCACTTAACTGTAACTGCCTGCGGGATTCCTGGTGAAAATCTGGCCCTTCCTCAAATCCACTGGCTTTTAATTTCTGCACTGCCAAGGCACAAGCTTCCGCCTTTAAATCCAATTCGGGCATCAGCAATAAGGAATTCTGAACTAACCAGCGACAAGCATCCGGATCAACTTCCGCCAGTTCATAAGTTGCTTCTTTCAAGACTTCTTCGATCGCTTGAGGGGTTGGTAACACCTTCAAAAAGTTTTTCACTGCAATTACTAAAGCGGGATTCCTCGCCTTGAAAACATCCAGGGCGACTTCCGTATGTAGCCGTTCTTTTCGGTCACTTTTGACACTTTTTAAAGGAGACATTAATACCGTCCTTTCCTTTGCCCCACAGGGGTTAAGGGTTTGTAACATGGCTAATCGGTGGGTTTTTTATAAACGATTGGGTTCATCTAAGTCAATCCCACTCCGGTCCAGAGCGAGGCGGCAGGGGACTGTTCACCTTGAGGGTAGTCTTCCCTGAACAAGTTTGAACTCCCGGAATGGCCTAAATCTTTAAAATTATGGGCTACCGTGGAATTGAGGATGAGTTGACCTGTTCTGAAACCGTACAAAAACAAAGTGAAGTATTTGTGAAGGTCACGGGTCTGGCTCCAAATCAGTCAAGGGGTTGGGGATTTATTGCGTTTTGTTAACATTCCCTAACAATTCACGAGTAATTCACAATCTCTGCCTAGGATGTAAGTCGATGACTGAATCAGCTCATTCCCCGGGCACCCCTGATGGTCTGAATTTTACAGGAATTTTTCTCGGGACGGGTCGGATTTAGCTTAATCGGTTGTTGGTTTCTATCAAAAGTATGAATTGGGTGTCATATTATGAGTTCTTGTCCTTGTTGCTCTTATCCACTCTTGCGCCATATTCGCCATAGCCAGGTTGATTGGTTTTGTCAACATTGTTGGCAGTTTATGCCCGATTTTTCCGAACCGATATGTTCCTCCCGGACCCTGAGTCACTTCCACAATCAAGTAGACTTGGTTACCACTGAGCCCGGATGGAATCGCGAACCCGATCGCCATCCTCATCTGGTTAATTTATCAGACTCGATGCGATTTAAGAATGCCAAGCCGAGTCCACAAAAAACTCCACGGTTGAACCCACAGAAAACTCAATTTTTGAACCCACAGAAAACTCAATTTTTGAACCCACAGAAAACTCAATTGTTGGTCGGAAATGGGGAAATTTGATAAACAACCGCCTTGACGGATCTTTAACTGTGGCGATCTCTCATCTTGAGTTGAGACCTATCCCGGTTTCCCCGTAGGGGTCAGGCAGATTAAATCAACATTGCCCTTTAGCTAATTTATCGATAAAAAGCCAATAATTATTCACTCCATTGCAAAATTTTTCGCACATCATGGGCTAAATTTTCTGCCTTAAATGGCTTAAGAATTGCCCCAGCACCCCCTAATTCAATCAGTTCTTTTTGCTCTCGAATTTGAGCCTTGGCTGTTAACCAAATCGTGGGAATTTGTTCAGTAGTCGCATGGCTTTTTAATGCCCGAAATGTACTGGGTCCATCCATTTCGGGCATCATGACATCGAGTAAAATGGCGTCGGGCTGTTCCGATTGAGCTAAAGCAATCCCTTCCCGTCCGGAACTGGCGGTGAACACCTCCCATCCAGCCACCACTTCCAGGGAAAATTGAATAATTTCCCGCAAGCCATCTTCATCATCAATGACTAAAATTCGTTTATTCATGGTGGGCATCCTCTGGAGAAGTTTCCGGGGTAATTTCAGGCAAGGTAAAATAAAAGGTACTGCCTTCATTCAGAACGCTTTCCACCCAAATTCTACCGCCATGTTGCTGGATGATACTGCGACAAATCGCTAATCCTAATCCGGTGCCTCCTTTTTTACGGGAATCGGAGGCATCAACTTGATGGAATCGTTCAAAAATACTTTCCATTTTATTTTCAGGAATACCCCTACCTTGATCTTGAATCGCAAATAAAATCATGGATGGCGAGGGGTCGGCATCCAGTTGTCCCAGAGGGTTATGAGCAAGGGTTCGCCCTTGAACGGAAATTCCAACCGTAGAAGCTGGGGGGGAAAATTTGATGGCATTGCTTAAGAGATTCGTGAACACTTGAATGATGCGATCGCCATCAATCCATAATTCCAAACTGGGGTCACATTCCACCCAAAAATTGACCTCCGCTCGATTGGCCATAACTTGCATGGTTTCGATCGCCTTTTCAATCAAATCCCGGGGGGAATGCCGTTCCTTGATTAAGGCAATTTTGCCAGAAGTTAACCGTTCGAGATCTAGAATATCATTGACCAAGCGCACCAGGCGATCGGCACTTTCGGCGGCGATCGCCATCACCCGTTGCCCCTTCTCTCCCACGGGGTCAAGCAAGCCGCTGGAAATCAAATTCAAGGCCCCATGAATCGAAGCTAAGGGGGTGCGAAGTTCATGACTGACCACGGAAATAAACTCATCCTTCATCCGTTCGATCTCATCGCGTTCCGTAATATCCTCACCGATACTCAGAGTCCCAATTTCCACCCCACGCAAATCGTGCAAAACCGTATTATTCCAAGCAATAATTTTCTCCTGTCCAGACTGGGTAACAATCACACTCTGAGGATGAGAATAAAAATCTGGGGTTCGCAACTCCTCCAACACCTCCGAATGCCTGCGCTGCTGATGAGTAGGAATAAACAACTCAAACCAATCCTTACCCTGAATTTCTGAAAGCGCATACCCCACCAACTCCAGGAAAAACGGATTGGCATATTCAATCCCACCCCGGCGATCGAGTCCCACCACCGCTAACTGCACCGTTTCCAACAACCGACGCCAGCGTCGTTCCGATTCTCGCACAGTGGCTTCGATTTCCTTCTGTTTCGTAATATCGCGGGCAATACTAGAGAACATCGTCACCGCCCCATCACCGGATTTATGGGCAATAATCAACTCCGAAAGGGTAATTTCCACGTCATCGGGAGTCACCAGGGCGGTTTCCCCAATCCAAGTCCCCTGGGCGATCGCCATCGGAATTCCCTCATTGTGAATAATGTCATTCGCCCACCCCGGATGAGACTGGAAAATCTGAAACGGTTCTAAAGGACTCTCCAGTGGGACCCCGAGAATCGTGCGCGCCGCCTTGTTTAAATAAAAAACCGTCCCATCCACACTCGCCGACAGGATAAAATCCGGAGTCGCCTCCAGAATCTCGATTAACTTCGCCCGTTCAGCTTCTGCCCGTTTGCGATCGGTAATATCCCGTAAACACAAGGTAAACACCTGTTCCCCGGCAATTTCTACCTCGGAAATAGACACTTCCGCCGGAAACTCCGTCCCATCTTGGCGCAACCCAATCACTTCCCCAGACTGGTCCATCATCCGGGCCAGATGGGCGGAACATCCCCCTCCACTCACCCCAGATTCCCCGGTCCTATCTAAGCACAACGGCAATAATTTTTCCAAAGGTTGCCCCAGCAACTGGCTGGCACTATACCCAAAAATCCGCTCTGCTGCCTGATTAAATAGGGTAATCCGTTGATGGCTATCAATGGAGATAATCGCATCCCCAGCCAATTCCAGAATCGCTGCGATCCGGGCCCGGGAAGAGTGCAACTCCTCCCGGGCTCGTTTGCGGGCGGTGATATCTTGAATCTGAGCAATTAAATAGAGAGGGCGTTCTCGGGAATCCCGGACTAAGGATGCAGACAACTGAACCCAAACCATCTGTCCCTGTTTGTGGTAGTAGCGCTTTTCCGTCTGATAGGAGGGAATCTCCCCAGCGAGTAAGTCCTGGAGGGACTGGAGATCCGTCTGTTGATCGTCGGGATGGGTGACATCGTGAAATGTTTTTTCCAGCAATTCCCCTTCGTCATAGCCGAGAATCTCGCATAAGGCGCGATTGACTTTTAACCAATGACCTTCGGGGGCGACCAGTGCCATGCCAATGGTGGCATAGTCAAAGGCATTACGGAAGCGCGCTTCACTGGAATGTAAGGCGGATAGGGCTTCGGTGCGATCGCTGACATCCAGGACCAGGGACAAGACGGAAATTAACTCGCCTGTTGGGGCGAACAGGGCGGAATAATACCATTCACAATCAATCACCCGTCCGTCTTTGGTGTAGTTGCGATTGCAGCAGACTGTTCGCGGTTGTTGTCCGGAAATTAGCAGATTTCGACGCTGGGTGACCGATTCTAGGTCCGCTTCATAAATCAAGGGACAGTCCATATCGGATTTACCAAAGACTTCCTCCGCTGGCCACCCAAAGATTTTTTCCGCTTGGGGGGACCAATTTAAAATCCGCCATTCCCGGTTCCATTCGATCACCGCCAGGGGGGTATTTTCCACATGAAACTGCAAGCGCTGATAGGCGCGTTGTAAGACTTGTTCAACACGCTGGCGGTGTTGGAGTTCGTTCTCTAGGCATTCGTTGGCTTTGCGCAATTGTTCCGTGCGTGCTCTAACTTGGCTTTCTAGATTCTGTTTGGCTTGTTGTAAGGCTTGTTGTGAGCGTTTGCGTTCGGTGGTGTCTCGGAAAAAAATCGAGAGTCCATCTTTGGCGGGGTAGATATAGTTTTCAAACCAGCAATCGTAGGGGGGATAATATTCTTCGAGGTAAATGGAGGTTTGTTGCTCTTGGGCTTGTTGGCAGGCTTGATAAAATTGGGGGCGGGTCAGTTCGGGAAATTCGGTGGAAATTTTCTGGCCAATCAGGTCTTCCCGGCGTTTTTGCAGGAGTTGGGCGGCTTTTTGGTTGACGTAGGTGTACTGTCCCTGGGTATCTAGGGCGATAAAGCCGTCGGTGATGCTTTCGAGGATGTTGGAGAGTTGCTCTCCGGCGAGTTGGGCTGCTGTATGGGCGACTCGTTCGGTGGCGAGGAGTTGTTGGATTTGGAGTTCGGCCCGTTTGCGATCGGTGATATCCATGACGATGCCGAGGGTTCCCAGGGGTTGGCCGGTGGTGTCCCAGAAGGCGTTGCCCCGGGTTTTGAGCCAGTGAATGGAGCGATCGCGCCATATAACGCGATATTCGACCTCGAAGGGTTGCCGACTATTGATGGCTTCTTCTAAGGTTTCATGAACTAGGGTGCGGTCCTGGGGATGAATGCAGGCTTCAAAGGCGATGTAGCTGTTGTCAAAGGTGTCGGGGTCGATGCCGAAGAGGTGGAGGCATTCGCGGGAACAGATGATTCGGATCCGATCGCCTCCGGTGCGATCGCCGCAAATTTCCCATTGCCAAGTTCCCATGTTGGATGCTTGCAAGGCGAGGCGCAATTTTTCTTCACTCCCTCTGCGTGCGGATTCAGCAGCGGCGTGTTCCTGCTGACGGCGCAGGGCGATGATGCCGTAGGCGAGGTCATGGGTGAGCTGAATGAGTAACTGCACTTCGTCGGGATCGAAGGCATCGGGTTGGGTGGCCCGGAGATTCAGGGTCCCCAATAGCTGTCCTTCGTTGAGCAGGGGCAGGGCGATCGCTGAAGTATAACTGCCCTCCCGTGGCAGTCGTCCGGTGGTACTCTCGGTTTCGGGATAGGGATGTTGACTTGGCCCTGGTACCCCCGTCCACATCAAGGGGACTAGGGGGACTAAGCTGAAGTCAGATCTGAGGAGTTGGCCGGATTGGAGTGATTCTTCTAGGTTCTCTCCCGCTTGAGCTACGGGGATGATCCGGTTGGGGTCATCTTCGGCTACATAGCCTACCCAAGCGGATTCATAACCCCCAATGGCGGTCATCATTTCGCAAATTTGCTGCAAGACGTCGAGTTCTTGTTTGCCGTGAATGATGATGTGATTGCCTGCACTCAGGGCGCTCAGGGCACGTTTTTGCTGGCGCAATTGGGTTTCGACGCTCACCCGTTGGTCAATATTGACCAAGGTTGCCACTGCGCGAATGACCTCTGGGCGATCGCTGTAGAAAAATTTACCTTGGCTTTCGATCCAATGGGTACTGCGATCGGGCCAAATAACGCGGAATTTCAGGTGGTAATTCCCACAACCTTGGTGCGCTTTGTCCAGGGTTTCGATAATTGCACCTCGGTCATCGGGATGAACGCAGGCGAGGAACTCGGCAAAACTGCCGTTAAAGCTGCCGGAATCTCGACCCCATAACAGTTCATATCCTGGGGTTCCGGTGATGCGATCGCCCTTAATATCCCATTCACAAATTGCCATTTGCGCCACATCCAACGCCAATCTGAGCCATTCCTCTGGGTTCCGCAACCCCTCGGTCCCCTCGTTGGCAGGTCCATCATCCGGACTCCTCGGGAAGGCATTTTCGCTTCTGGGGTTGGATTTTGGACTCTGAATCTCCTGCAATCGGACTTTTGCCCGGTTCAGTTTTTGGCCCCGTTCTTCAATTTCGCGGATTAACTCTTGCCTCGATTGGTTAGCCCAATTTGTATGACTCATCTTTCCATCCCTATAATCAGCAACCGACGATTTCCCCCGCTTATGTTCCTCTCTCACTCCGTCTCTTGTGAGGGAGGCCATATCGATATTTTTCGTTCCGTTCTCCTGCGCTGTCGGGTGTCCCCAGCACTCAGGGTCTCTCCTTACAGAGAATCGAGTTCCGGTTTTTCTCGATACTCGGGTTGGTTTTTGGGCCGAAAATAGGGAGAGGTTCTTCTCGGGCATTAAATCCATTATTAGCCAATTTCGCCTCTTCCTGAAGAAGTGCGAACCCGTTATGCCCTGGGTTGATATCCTCTGTGCTTCGTCTCGGCAACCAACAAGGGGTTTGGACCTTTTGCTACATCCAGTTCGTTGGCGAGGTCCAACATCCCTCCCGGTCGATTTCCCCGCCTCATCAAGCTATTAAATGAGGCTCATCTTTGTACCAGTTGAATGGGATTGGCTTCGGCAAATAATTCTCAATCATTCGGGAAATAAAACGAAGAATTTGTCCGTTCAAATGGGCTTAAATGGAAAATTTAAGCCCTAGGTACAGATTCGTTACCAGATCGGGGTAAGATTAGTGATGAAACAGCAGTTTTTTAGGTCATAAATCCAGGATTTTGCTGCTAATCTCCGGGGTTTGATAGAGCATCGTTTTTCGGAAAAACTTCCGAATTTGCCTAATTCAAAACAGGTCAACTTAAATTTTGATGGTTCTTGAATTATACCATTAATCCCTCCTTAAAAAGATAATTAACAAAAATTTACATCCGCAAAGAGACAATTCCCTATTCCCAGGGAGGATTACCCGATTATCCTGCGATCCTGACTCCCCATCATCCCTGTATTCCCTGGCGAAATCCCAGGTAATAATGGGAGGGTCTTTTTCCCCGTTCCCGTCTGGGAACTTGCCGAATTTTCCCGATTCAGCCCCTTAAAACGCGCTCTATAATAGAGTGAAAGCCTTTCCCTTGTAAAAACCTCCTTAAAAACCTGTGTTAGAAATCATAGAACTCTATAAAAATTTATCCATTCCTCCGCAAAAGCCAAACAAAAAATCACCCCCATCAAAACGCAATCGTCCCCATCGCACCTCAAAAATTTCGATTCCTCCCCTACCCTTAACCCTGCGACTGGCACAGTTTCTATGCGGTAGCTTGACCCTGCTGTTGATAGGCACTCTCTCCCTCACCCTCGGGGCGATCGTCGCGGTGTTCGATGCCAAGGTTACTGATACAGTCCCGGACTGGCGACAACCTTTGGTACAAACCGATTCCCCCTTGCCTTCCCCTCGATTGTCTCGAACGCTTAACCTTTTGGTTCTGGGAATTGAAGGGGGTCTGCCTTTGCCAACTGGCACTCCATCTAGTTTACCGAAACCTGCTGAAACCTTATGGTTAATGCGGTTCGATCCGGTTCAAAATGCCGTGAGTGTGTTGTTGATTCCCCCTCAAACTCGGGTGGAAATCCCCGATCGCGGACGCAATCCAGTCGCCAGTGCTCACAGCATGGGCGGGGTTACCCTCACCTCCCGAGTTGTCAGTCAAACCCTCAACGCTATCCCCATTGACCGTTATATTCGCGCTGATGCTGCTACGTTTCGCAGCTTCATCGACTTGCTGGGTGGGGTAGAATTATTTGTGCCTGAGTCCCTCTCCTATCAGGATTCCACCCAAGGGATTGCCGTTAACTTACAACCGGGTTGGCAAATCCTCAAAGGGGAAGAAACTCTCGGTTTTGCTCGCTTCCAGAACAACGAAGCCGATCGCAGTGGCATTCACCGCCAGCAAATGATTCTGCAATCTGTCGGCGATCGCCTTGCCAGTCCCACTCTCGGGCCCCAATTGCCACGCATCCTGCAACTGATGCACGAATATATTGATACCAATCTCACCCTCGAAGAACTCTTCGGGTTAGTGACCCTCCTCCAACAGCGATCGCCCGATGGGTTGAAAATGGTCCTCCTCCCGGGAGAATTTACCACCAGGCGATCGGTCCCCACTCCCTATTGGAATATCGATACCACCGGACGCGATCGGGTCCTGTCCCACTATTTTGACCGAGAACTCAACCCCGGAACCCAACGCGATCGCGCCACCACACCTAAATCTCCCAAAACTCTAAAAATTGCCCTACAAAATGCTTCCGGCAATCCCTTAATTCTCGGTCAAATCTTGGCCGAATTAAAATCCCGTGGATATCGCAATGTTTACCCAGTTTCTGACTGGCCCGACCCCCAACGTCACACCCAAATTATTATCCAAACTGGCGATATCCCTGCCGCTACTACTCTACAAACCCTCTTACCAACTGCCCATCTTCAATCCAGTTCCCTCGGTGATTTGGAGTCGGAAATTACCCTCAGAATTGGAGAAGATGCCATTAATTTAAAAGACTTGTATTGGGCAAAATAAAGTTAATTTTAGGGAGTGATAAAAATAAACAAGCCATGTTAAAACGCATCTTTATCCTGACAATGGCCGTACTTCTAGCCTGCCTCTGGATTCTCCTCACCGCCAAAGAAGCGATCGGTCTGACTTCCCTCATAACAACTGCTGTCCTTTCTTAAGTTTGTAGTAACGACTTCAGTCGTTATCATAAGTTCAAAGTCCCAAGGGGCGGTCATTTCTGAAGTTTGTAGTAACGACTTCAGTCGTTATCATAAGTTCAAAGTCCCAAGGGGCGGTCATTTCTGAAGTTTGTAGTAACGACTTCAGTCGTTATCCAAAGTTCAAAGTCCCAAGGGGCGGTCATTTCTGAAGTTTGTAGTAACGACTTCAGTCGTTATCCAAAGTTCAAAAGACCTCTTGCAACATAACGGATTGATCCCCCCAACCCCCCTTAAGAAGGGGGGCTTTTTAGAATTTTGCAAGAGGTCTAAAGTCACGAGAGGCTATCCTTTCTGAAGTTCGTAGTAACGACTTCAGTCGTTATCATAAGTTCACCGTCCTGAAGGGCTGTTGTTTGTTAAGTTCAGAGTCAACCCAAAACAAAAGCGAGGGTCTAAACCCCCGCCAATTATAACTAATACAATCTCTTGATGAAGACGACATGGAAACCGATCGCCCCTCGTCATACCCAACTCAATTTACAGACAATTTTATTTAAAAAACACCGGAACAGGACAGCCTGTTGGAACAGCCAACAGTTGAAAACTCCCCTTTTATCTTGAATCCTTTTAGGCCGTATGTCTCCAACTTTCGGAAACAGAAGTAAAGGCGGTAAAGACATCCCAGTTTAGAATATCTTGCAATAAGGATTGATAACCTGTTACATTGGGATGGAGACCATCATCGCATAAATGGGCTTGCCTCCAGGCTTCAGAGCGATCGCACCATAAATCAAATAAGTCTAAATAGGGAATCTGTCTCTGTTGACAAGCTTGTTTGGTGACTTCTTTGTAGCGATATTGGTCCGCATGATTAAAATAAAGGCAATCGTTCAAGGGCATCTGAGTCTCATTCACTGGGACCATGCCGACAAAAAAGACCGGACACAGGGCGATCGCGCAATCCAGAAGTTGGGCAATCTCTGTGGTAAAGGTGTTAAAGTCAGTGAAGTTGCGTCCATTGGGACGTCCTAAGCGGGCGGAATCATTCACGCCAACGGAAAGAATGATGGCATCAGGCACGCTATTTTTCAGTTCTCCCCGATAGCGAAACTCATTTTCGAGTCGTTGGGAGACTTGAATCACGCGATCGCCTCGAACGCCAAGATTGTACAGGACATGACCCGCGCTTGAGGGCAGCATCCACTCCCGTCTGAGTCGTTCGACCCAACCCCCTCCAACGGGATCGCCAAATCCATAAACGAGACTGTCTCCGAGGGCTACTATTTTCAGAGGATGCACGGTTGCGCGATAGGAACGGTTAGAAGATGCTGCTAAAACTTGCATAGCGGATGGGACCTCGTACTTATAAAATCTTAACACATCGATAACAATCTACATCATTGGCTAAAATTACCATAATTACCTAAAGGTACAGAATCATGAATAGTGGATCGGGCAATCCAGAAAAAAGTAAGCGTTCTAGCTTCAATACAACAGAAAAAATCGAAAGTTTTTCCAGGCGAGCATTGTTTGCCCCCCAGAAACGGGCGACGATTGATACAGAGCATTTGATGCGCCGCGCGGAGGACCTGGTGAGTGCCGCCTCCAATCGCTATCGGATTACCGTCCAAGTCGCGAATCGTGCCAAGCGTCGCCGCTATGAAGATTTCGACAGCATGGAAGAACCGACCATGAAACCCGTGATTCGGGCGATCGTGGAAATGTCCGATGAACTGGCGCAACCGGAAATCATCGGCGATTAATTAACGGTTTGGAGGGGAAATAGGGTTCTGTGGCAGGAAGACGAAAGATGATGCAACCGCAGCGCAAAGGGCCAGCGATCGCCTGGATCGGGGTCGGGTTAATGCTAGGTCTATCTTTAGGAATCCCTCCCCAGGGGGATTTACCTGAAGTTTTACCCAGGGCCGTCGCCCAAGAGGTTTCACCCCCTCAACGCCGACAACGGGTAGACCCCCGGCAACTGTGGCGGCAAGTCTATGAACGCCTGCCCGATTTCCCCTTAGAAAATCACTACGTCAACATCGAGACTGGAGAGATGGACCCGGATAACACCCTCGCGAGTCGGTTGATTTCCTATCACCTCTATGTCAAAAATCGTCTACCGATGTTTCGTCTGGACTGGAAACTGACCCTAGCGGACTATCTGGGCGTTTTTGAGGAACTCGACGAGACGGCCTATCCCGGGAATGGGTTGTTGCAAGAGAATCCGATGGTAGGCGATCGCGAAATTCTCTCCCAACTCAACCGCCAACAACGGGATGAGTTAATTGAGGTTCTCGTCACCCTGTTTAATCCCAACTACCACAACATCCAAGGGCCAACCCCAGGGACAAGTCCCCAGGCAACTCCCCCATCCCCCCGAACTCCGGCAGGACCTCCACCCTTACCGGAATCCGGGGATGCAGATTTATTGAGATTGTAGAGGGTGCGTGGGTTGATGTCTCCTGAAATGGTTCCTAACTCAGAACGACGGATTAAAAGTGGTGCCGGATGGCGCATCGGTTGGGACCCCCAAGGGGAACTCTATCAGGGTTTAGTCGGGGGAGATGACTGGGCGATCGAACTCACCGAGGGCGAGTTCAATGACTTTTGTCGATTATTAGGGCAATTGGCAACGACGATGACGCAAATGGCATCGGAGTTGATGGACTCGGAACGGATCGCCTGTGAAGCGGAAAGCGATATCTTGTGGATGGAGGTGGAAGGCTATCCCCATGCCTACCTTCTTCATGTTATCCTCAGTACAGGACGGCGCTGCGAGTTCAGTTGGCCTGCGGAGGCAGTCCCCGGACTGGTCGAGGCGGCAAGGGTGTTAAAAATTTTTTAATTTACCTCTTGCGTCCATAAAAAGTTCATGCTAAGATAGTAAAGCGTCGTCGGGGCGTAGCGCAGCTTGGTAGCGCACTACCTTGGGGTGGTAGGGGTCGTGGGTTCGAATCCCGCCGCTCCGACTTGAGAACCCTAAAACCGAGTTCCGGTTTTAGAAAATCAACAGCATAAAAAGAACGTCGAGTTTTCTACAGAGTAGAGATTCGGCGTTCTTTTTTTGGGGGACAATAGCCCACCTAAAAAGAGCAAAAAGCAAAGAGAAAAGAGAAAAACTGGGAATTCCTAAGATTAAGGCACAGAGAATGAACTTAACGATGATAGGATAGTCGCTTGCCCATTTTGAACCGCGTTCGGAATTCCCAGGAATTTCTGGATGTTAGGTTATTCCCAGCTTATCCTCAAAGAGTAATCTGGGCTTCTATCTAAAGCGGTGAATTCTTGTTAACTTTCCGGGTAAGGATTAATACATCTTTAGATAAACAACCGCTCAAAATAACCCCGATCATTCATGCAGGTTTTCGCCCAAGTAGGTAAAAATTTAACGGCGGTTTCCTGGAGAGAGTCCTCCGGGAACAAGAGAGGTTTTTTAACCCAACGATTCACTGAAGTCTATTTTATCGATTCTCGGGATAAAAAAATAAATCTATCAGAGAGTGTTACCCCCAAATTTATCCCCCCCTCGGGTTAAATCTTCCTTGTTTTGTTTGAGATGATTCCACAGCCGCTTGATTTGTTGAGAACTTTCAAATCTCGACAGTTCTCCTTTCATTTCTAATTCTCGTATAACTGAAACTTTTCGACCAAACTCTCGTAAATTAGCCTGACCCACAATCAGTTCCGGAAGAAAGTTAGACTGAGAAACCGGAGGGCTGAATTCAGCACCGGGCCATTGTTCTGGATGTTCAGAAGTTCTACTCATAAAGTCCTTCAGGGGTTCAATGAGGGGATGATCCGAAGCTGAAATTGAGCAGGTTTAAAATAAATTTAGGCTCGGCAGTTGAGGCGATCGCGCCGCTTGAGGAACGCAACAGTGTCTCGGCAAGCGTGGAGATTCCACCTTGGGCAATGAAATGGAAACGCGGGTATCTAACGGGGTTAATTGGGGCGGATAGTAGCAAGAAGAACGATTTTTCATCATAGACAAAGAAAAGAGATTGATTAAAGAGTAGGAATTGTAATGGTCAGATAAAACCCAAAAAATTAAGCCAAAAAATTAAGATTCAGCCTTTATTCTAGGAATTTATTCATAGATTTGTTTTGGGTTTTTCATATTCCTAAACTATCCTGTTTTAGGGTAAGCCTTCTTCTACCGAAAGGATGGATTGATTGTAACGTTGTATTGTAAGAACAACGACAGTTAGCCCGGGATTGCTTTCACTGCAAGACTCGACTGAGTGAACCACAGGGGGTGCAACATCGGGGGAAATGGCTCAACCCGTTATAGAACCAGGGGAAATAGCGGTGGATTCTGCCCTCCCTAGGATGCGGGGACCAGCGGGGATGGAGAAAGCAAACCGAGGAAATACCAGGCCCTTGGAGATCCGGAAACTTCTGCGCACAATAAAATAGGAAAGAGAAATACGACGGGAGGTTAGCGCGAAGATGGTCAGGGAAATTTGGCAAAGCCTGAGAGGGTTATTGAGAGAAGAACGCAGCAGTCCAGAACTCCAAGAACCCGATGGATCGGCTTCGTCACTGCCGCCGCTGGAAGATCAGGATTATGAATTGCTCTTTACTCAGATTGTGGAAGGGTTGCGCCTGGGTTGGGACCGCGATCGCGTCCAAGAATTTTTAGGGGCGCTCAGTTGGCGTGGGGATCTGCACCTGTGGGCGGATTGGTTGCAACGCTTTGGCGATCGCCTCCAAGCGCAGGAAAATCCCAACCCAGAATGGGGGGTGCGTCTCGTCCAGTTGGGACGCCTAGGCTGCGGAGAATTGAGTCAAGTGGCCCTGAACATCGGGACCGGCTTAATTCAGCGCCAAATGCCTGCGCCTCCACCCCCACCAACGGCCCCCACCCCGCCCCAAGATGCCCAAGGTTGGTTTGGGGAAGGAAATACTAAACTGAATGCGGGAGACTGGCCCGGGGCGATCGCCGCCTATCGCGAAGCGGTGAAACTCAAACCCGATTATTTGGAAGGCTGGAGTAATTTGGGGGCAGTTCTGTTCTATTCTCAACAATATGCCGAAGCCTTGGAAGTGTTCGATCGCGCCTTGGCCCTGCAAAGTGAAAATGCCAGTTTATGGTTTAATCGCGGCTTTACTCTCTCCTTATTAAATCGTCCTGCTGAGGCGATCGACGCTTATGAAAAAGCCCTGCAACTCCAGCCAGATTTGGTCGTCGCATGGCAAAATCGGGGGGTAGATTTAATGCATTTGGAACAGCATCAAGAAGCGGTGCGCTGTTTTGAGCAAGCGATTCAACTCAAGCCAGATTTTGGCGAAGCCTGGAATAGTCGCGGGAATGCCTTATTCAAATTAACCCGCTATGAAGATGCGGTGACCAGTTACGATCGCGCGATAGAATTGCAAAGCGATCGGGCTGAAGCTTGGTTTAATCGGGGATTAGCTTTGGCCGCAAATAGCCAACCCTCCGAGGCGATCGCCTCCTTTGATCGGGTGATTTCTCTGCAACCCAATAACTTTGAAGCCTGGGTGAATCGAGGGTTAACCTTGATGAGCAACCAACGATTTTTAGAGGCGATCGCCTCCTTTGATCGGGCGATCGAAGTCAATCCCAGCGACCCTAATGCGATCGCCTATCGAAAACAAGCTCAGGACTTACTCGAACAAACCACATCTTAACCCCAGGTTGAAGGAGGCGACTGGCCTCCTTTTCAGCTATAGCAGTCCTAAATCATCCAGAAACGACTCCGGGCGATAAATTTTCTCAATTACCCCAAATTTTTGGACCTTTATAATGGCAAGCATTGATAAAACCTATCCTCGTTTCTTGCATTGTTAGTCCATTAGGCGGTAAGAATAAGACATCAATCTCATCCAGAAAAAAAAGGATTTTATCATGACTATTTGGGTAAACGAACAAATCGATCCATCGGGACTGGTTTATGCTTGCATTGCCTGTTGCGATGAAACCCAAGCACAATCCTGTCACGACTCGTTTCTCAAAAACCTCTCCGACGAACAAAAAACCAGAGGTTGGACTGTCAAAATGCGAACCGTAGACTCCTGGGAGGAGGTCCCGGTGAGTGCGTTGAAATTGGCATAAGGGAGAGGGGTCATTGGTCATTGGTCATTGGTCATTGGTCATTGGTTGATGGGGAGGATTTTCAACATCACGACTTGCTGTCGTTCTCCCCTGTTCGTAGTAACGACTTCAGTCGTTTCTTCCTGTTCGTAGTAACGACTTCAGTCGTTACCGCGTTACTTGGCGTTCGCCAAGTAACGCACCCATCTGCGGATCCTCCAGTTCCGAAACAGGCGCTTAAACCCTTTATGGTGGGTGTCACGGCTTTAGGGAAGAAACGACTGAAGTCGTTACTACGAACAGGGGAGAACGCCTGAAGGCGTTACTACGAACTAAGAGAACGACAGCAAGTCGTTACTACAAACATCTCCCCCATCCCCCCCTCCCTACTCCCACATCGGTGGGTGCTTGCGAATACGAGGTAACTTCAACTTGAGGGGACTGAGGATTTGGTTGAGGAGGCGGAGTTGTTCGCTGGTTCCCATGCAGATCAGGGTATCTCCAACCATGAAGACGGTATCGGCAGTGGGTCCCCCAATTAGATGTCCATCGGCGCGGCGAATGGCGAGGACCAGTGCACCGGAACGCGATCGCAGTTTGGCATCATGCAAACTGTCTCCGACTAAGGGACAACTCTCGGAATCAATCAAAAACTCTTCTAAATAAAAGGTGCGATCGGCACCGGCAATAATTCCATCCACAAAATCCATCACCTGGGGTCGCAATGCTGCTGCTGCCATCCGTCTCCCTCCGGTAATATAGGGAGAAACCACCGCATCGGCACCACTGCGCTGTAATTTTTGCACCGCTTCCTCACTATTGGCGCGGGAAATGGCTCGAATTTGCGGGTTTAAGGTTTTGGCAGAAATTAAGGTATAGAGATTTTCCGCATCCGATGGCATTGCCGTCACCAAACAGATGGCGCGGTCAATTCCCACCTCTAGCAAGGTGGCGTCCACGGTGGCATCCCCTTGAATGGCAATATATCCCAGTTGCTGCGCCTGTTGAACCATCTCAGCATTGGCATCAATCACCAAGAAGGGAATGTTTTCGGCATTGAACTCAGAGGCAATCTGCCGACCCGTGCGACCAAATCCACAAATGATGTAATGTTCAGTTAATGTTTCTATCAAGCGTCGCTGTCTTCTACTTTTGAGTTCATCTTGGAAATATCCTTCAATGATAGCTTCTGTAAAGCGGTTGACGATATAGCCGATGCTCACCAATCCCATTGCAATCAAGGAAATGGTAAATAAACGCCCGCGATCGCCCAGGGGGTGGATTTCCATAAATCCCACCGTAGAGAGGGTAATCGCCGTCATATAGGCGCTATCGACCCATCGCCATCCCTCCACCAGTCGATACCAGAGGATCCCGATTAACATGACGGAAATCAGGGCGAGTACCCCCCCGATTAATTCTTGGCGAATTCGTCGATATTTTTGATTGATTTCGGTGCTTAAATTAATAATTTGCTTTGACTTCACAGAACTGACCGCATTTTTTATAACTAAACTATAGGGAGGAATTTCACAGCGAGAGTGAGCATTGACAAGGGGGTGAAATCCCGCTCATGCTACAGATGAATCACATTCAAACCGGGGAGATAGACTGATGTACATTATTATTGGGGGCGCAGGATTGCTCGGACTCAATTTAGCGGAAAGATTGACAGAACTTGGACATACGATCGCCCTGATAGATGTTGATCCAACGGCCTGTCATTATGCTCGCGAACAACTCGGGGTGATGGCCTTTGAAGGCAGTACGGTGAGTACGGAGTTGCTGTTAGAAGCGGGGATTCGGAAAGCGGATGCGGTGGCCGCGATGTTGCGGAATGATGCCCTGAATTTAGCAATGGTTGCCTTGGCTAAATATTATGGGGTTTCGGAAATTCTTGTCCGAATGCGCCATCGGGATTTTGAACAACCCTATCGGATTGCGGGGGCGACCCATATTATTAGTACGGTAGAATTGGCGGTGACGACAATGGCGAATGCGATCGAGTATCCGGAAGTGGAATCGATGATGCATTTTGAACAAGGGCAAATTGAAGTGCTCAAACTGTCGATTCCGGATAATTCTCAGGCGATCGGGCGCAGTTTGGCGGAGATTGCCCGAGACCCCCGCTTTCCCCAAGGGTCTCTGATTATTGGTTATCAATCTTATCCCCATAGTGATTTAGTCATTCCCAACGGGAGTACGGTGATTGAACTGCACTCGACTATTCTAATTGTCACCAAACAAAATTGTCTCCACAAAATGATTGATTTCATGAAAGGGTCGGTTTAATCATCTTCTAATTTTAATAATTGTTGATTCAAATAATTCACCTGCTTCTGAACAATCTCTTCGGATAAAATTTGCTTACGGAGGGCGGCGTTTAAAGCGCTTTTCTCCGCCAGCAAGACTTGCCGCCAGACTGCATCTAATTTCCCGCGATCGCCCCCATTCCCATCCTCGGGCCTGATATTATAAATATCCCGCAATTGTTTCTCCGCCCCGGCAATTTTTACCTGATACGAAGCCCGCATTTCCTCATACATTGACTTGGGTAAAACCCCCGACTTGAGGAGATTACTCAACTCTTCTTGGGCCGCTTTAGCCGCCATTAATTGCGCTTGTAATTCCTGAATTCTCTGGCGATAGGGGGAAATTTCCTGAATATTCAACCGTTTGACCAACCAGGGTAAACTCAATCCCTGTCCCACCAAAGAGAGTAAAACCGTCCCAAACAACAGGGCAATTAATTGGGACCTTCCCTCTAATGTCGCCGGTAAGGTTAAAGCCATCGCCATTGACAATGACCCTTTAATATTCCCTAAAAATAGAACGTGCTTCCACCGGATAGGAATAGGACGGTCCAACCATTTAAGGAGGGCTAATAACGGATAAACAGACAATAGCCGCCCAACTTGGTAAGCTAAAATGGCTAATAGAACTGCCGGTAACATATTCCAGAGGGTGAGGGGATTGATTTCTAAACCAATCAGCAAAAAAATAAACGTATTCACCCCAAATCCCGCATATTCCCAAAAACTATATAAAGCAATCCGATTCGATGCTGAAGCGGTCTGTTTGATGCCAATATTGCCCACTAACAAGCCTGCAACAACAACGCCAACGACTCCAGATACGCCGAGTAACTGCCCGAGTTGAAACGTTCCTAACGCTACGGCAACGCTGAGTAAAATACTGGTTAAGCCATCATCATAACGGGCCAACAATCCGCTACTTAAATAGCCCACTATTACCCCAATTACGGTCCCGCCCAGAATCACAATAAAGAGTTGTTGAATTCCATCGAACCAGGAAAAACTCCCCATTATTTGAACGTTCACCAACAGGCTAAATATGACTAAGGCGACCCCATCATTAAATAGACTCTCGCCATTGACTATGGTCGATAACCGACTGGGAACAGAAACCTCTTTAAAGACAGCAATGACTGATACCGTATCGGTAACGGCTAAAATCACACCGACTAATAAGGCGGGAATCCAGTCTAATCCTAATCCGAATTTAATCAGCAGTCCGGTGATTCCAAACGAAACAATCAGGCCCGGTCCGGCTAACAAGGCAATGGGAACTCTCGTACTGCGTAACCGACTAATATCGGTATTAATCGCGGCTTCAAAGACTAAAATGGGCAAGAAGAGGTTTAAAATTAGTGAAGAATCTAAGCCAATGTTTCCGGGTAAAAATTCGGTGATGGCTAACCCGGCTAAGACTAACCCGGTGACATAGGGAATTTTAAATCGGCGGGAAAAAATGGCGACAAAAGTAGCGACTAATAACAGAATAATCAGCACGATCGCTAATTCCTCGACTCGTCCTGATGGTATCGATGTCCCCGATTCTATTTGGGAAAGAAGATGTGGAAAAGGGGCTCTGTTAGTCATTAATCCCTTCACGATTTGAATGAAACTCACGGACAATTGGGGGAAGGTGGCGATCGCTACAAAAACCCAGAGGGAAACCTAGAGTTTGGGGCATTGAATACTCTACCACAGCCCTGAAAACTCCTCCGGTCATCAGGAATGATCGCGGATCAGGGCCAATGGATCGATCGCCTCTCCATAAAAGGGACCCGAGGTGAGTCCATCGTGATATTCGGGACCGATCGCCCTCCCCATCTCAGGCCCGGAGAGTCAGGGAACCCTGACATTTCCCTGCCCTTCGTCATTTCCCTCACCCAAAGGGACCCCCCATAATCTCACAGATTGCCCTGGCGATCGTTAAATTGATGAAAAATATTGCTGAATCAGAACCCTAGGGATACCGTTGATTCCTGATGACCGTGACCGCCTTCCTCGTTCGATTCTCTCAGCCTTTTCTTCCTCTGATTGCCTATAATAGGACGGCATATTTTCCCATTATAAAATTAACAGGAATTACCGGAAAAGTCAAGCCCATTTTGAGAAATCTTTGCAAAAGCCTCTTCCCCAATTGAGGCGGTCCAAGGGCGGAAAAATTTAATCTTCTTAACTGAAAAAGGACGAGGAATTAGCTAGGATAAAATGTAATTATAGGCGGGTCGTAGCCAACCCGCGTAACAACTCAGGAAAATAGGAGAAAATAGTGAGTCCAGAAACCCTCATTTCCCAGCCCAACCTTGAAACGAACCCGTCTGTTTTTGACCCTGCGGAGTTTGATGCAGCGGTGATGACCACCTACGGACGCTTTCCCCTGGCCCTAGAACGGGGTCAGGGATGCCGTGTTTGGGATACGGAAGGGCGAGCATACCTGGATTTTGTGGCCGGGATTGCCACCTGTACCCTGGGACACGCGCATCCGGCAATGGTCCAGGCAGTGACGGCACAAATCCAAAAACTGCATCATGTGTCTAACCTGTATTATATTCCCGAACAGGGGGCATTAGCCCAATGGTTGGTGGAACATTCCTGCGCCGATCGCGTGTTTTTCTGTAACTCCGGTGCAGAAGCGAATGAAGGTGCCATCAAACTCGCCCGCAAATACGCTCACACCGTATTACAGATCGATGACCCGGTGATTTTAACCGCCCATGCCAGTTTCCACGGACGCACCCTCGCCACAATTACTGCCACGGGTCAACCCAAATATCAGAAGAATTTCGACCCATTGGTTCCCGGATTTGCTTATGTGCCGTTTAATGATATTGAGGCCATCAAAGCGGCGATCGCCGAATTCGATGGGGGGGAAAAACGCCGAGTTGCGGCCATTCTCCTCGAACCGCTACAGGGAGAAGGGGGCGTCCGTCCCGGAGATGTGAGTTATTTCCATGCCGTCCGCAAAATTTGCGATGACTTAGGCATTTTACTGATTTTAGACGAAGTACAGGTGGGAATGGGCCGGTCGGGAAAGCTGTGGGGATATGAAAACCTCGGCATTGAACCGGATATCTTCACGTCAGCGAAAGGATTAGGCGGTGGCATCCCCATTGGGGCAACATTATGTAAATCTAGTTGTAATGTGTTCCAACCGGGAGATCATGCCAGCACTTATGGGGGGAATCCCTTCGCCTGTGGAGTGGCCCTCACCGTCTGTCAAACCTTGGAACAGGAGAATTTGTTAGCCAATGCCGCACAACGGGGGGA
>JAABSJ010000074.1 GCA_011390515.1 Oscillatoria sp. | reverse complement strand
TGGGGGGTTAGGTCTCTTTTCAAAATTGAGATGCTCCCACCATCAGGCGTCAGGACAGGATTAGATTGATAGGACAAGAAACCCGGTTTCTAATCGCCGGTTTATAATCCGGCTAACAGACAAAGTAAGAGGGCTTCGGTCCATTCCACCACGGCACCGTAGGTATCGCCGGTATGACCGCCGAGTTTGTGATTAAACCAGGCCCCGGTGAGGATGGCGATCGCGCTGCCTCCGGTGACCATTCCGGCGGCTAAAATCCAGGAATTGCCATTGAGGAACAGTTGGACGCCACTCAAGGCGACCAAAAACAGAAAACCGGGGAGTAAGTCCCAGGGAGACCCCAGAGAATCCTGGTGAATGGCTCCTTTGCCTGAAACTTTTAAATAGGGATAACGGGCGATCGCCACTAATTGTCCCCACCGTCCCCAACCAGCAGCCGCCATTAAAACCACGGCCCGATTGGCACTTAAATCACTCAAGGCTGCCACTTTCAGGGCAATCAGGGCAACCGCTGCCATCACGCCAAATGCGCCAGTGACACTATCGGCCATCACTTCCAGGCGGCGATGGGGTTCTTGGACCGCCAACCCATCCCCAGTATCGATCGCCCCATCGAGATGTAATCCCCCGGTAATCCCAATCCAGGCAACAATCACCAGGGTGCTGCGCGTCAGTCCCGGCATGGCTAACGCCTGCAACAGGACATCCAACAGACCCAGCAGCGCCCCGATCGCCACGCCGACAAAAGGCGCATAGCGAGCAATGCCGCGAAACTCTAAGGTCCAACTCAGGGGAACCGGCAAACAGGTATAGAAGGCGATCGCTGCTGCCAATCCCGAACCGAGAGTTCCCAGTCGGGCTACTTTGGTCTGCACAAACTCAACGACCCGTCTCACCCGGCGATTATCCCTCATAGTCAAAATAGTCAAAATCTATATTTATTTCCGCCATTCTACTGATACGTCCACTTTCTAACCTGTGCCAAAATTGAATTGATAAGAATTATCCTTTGCCGAGTTCCTTTCGGCATGACGCGCAAAGCTTTCTTGATATTCCCTCTACAGAGTACCCATCGGAGGGCCTCAATTCCAACAGAGGGGTTCCATTGTAAATTCAAGGTGGTTTCTCTATGATGCCAGATCAATCTCCTACTAGCCTGCCTGCTCCCTGCATAGTCGATACGGGTACTGTGGTCAATAAGCAAGATATGTATAGACTCCTGGCTGATTTAGGCCGAGTCCGTTATGCACACTTCCAAGAGGGTCATCTCCAAACCCAAGGGGAAGGCTATGTGATGGAAGTTTTTGCTGATCCTCAACGCTCAACCCTGATCGCCAATCATCGTCTCTATATCAATGTTCAGAGTTTTGATTGTTTAGAACTCAAACAATCCTCTGAATCTGAATCTTACTTCGATCTTGTTCAAGATGGTCGTCAATTAAGGTTACTTCCCGTCTCTAACCCCCTCCAGGAGCAATCCGCTAGAACCCTCGATAGCGCTGCGGCGTTAGAGGCGGTTTTGCGAGAGGTCCTCATCGCTAAATTAGATGCGGAAATAGATGATGAGGGAATGCTGCCCTTTTGAGTGGCGATCGCCCGTCGGTATTTAAACTTGCTTTTCCCTTATTCTGCTAGTTCTTAAACCCAGCTTCTATTTGCCATGCCTAAAAAATAACATATTGCCAATATGCTGGTATAATGAGTCGAAATTTACAGAGTAATCATTAATTTTGGGTCGCGATTTTACGTTTCAGTGTCAGGGTAAATGCAGCCACACTCACGCCAGGGCAGGAGTCTGGATGACGCCTCACGGCCCGGTAGAAACGCCCATCTTTATGCCCGTGGGAACCTTAGCTACGGTGAAGACCGTGACACCGGCCCAGTTAGAGGCAACAGGTGCGCAGATGATTTTGGCGAATACCTATCACCTGCACCTCCAACCCGGAGAAGATATTGTCGCTGCAGCGGGAGGGTTACACCGCTTTATGGTGTGGGATGGCCCGATTCTGACGGATTCCGGTGGGTTCCAAGTTTTTAGTTTAAGTGAACTGCGGACCATTACGGAAAAAGGGGTGACCTTTCGATCGCCTCGGGATGGACGCCAGATAGAAATCACCCCAGAACGTTCCATTCAAATTCAGAACAAACTAGGGGCCGATGTAATTATGGCCTTTGATGAATGCCCCCCTTACCCCGCCTCCCGAGAAGCGGTAGAGTTGGCAACCGCCCGGACTTACCGCTGGTTAGAACGCTGTATCGAGGCTCATACTCGTTCAGATCAAGCCTTATTTGGGATTGTTCAAGGGGGAGTGTACATTGATTTACGCTTGCAAGCGGTCGAGGCCCTGACGCAGTTAGACTTACCGGGATATGCCATTGGCGGAGTCAGCGTGGGAGAACCGGGGGAAACCATCTCAGAAATCGTTAGGGCCACGGCCCCGAAACTGCCCGTGGAGAAACCCCGCTATTTGATGGGAGTGGGGACTTATCGAGAAATGGCCCAGGCGATCGCCTCCGGGGTGGATTTATTTGACTGCGTAATCCCTACAAGATGGGCGCGACATGGGGCTGTTATGGTTCAAGGGGAACGGTGGAATATTAAAAATGCTCAATTTCGGGAAGATTTTACCCCTCTCGATGAGACTTGCTCTTGTTACACTTGTCAAAAGTTTTCGCGGGCGTACTTGAATCATTTGTGGAAATCCGGGGAAATCCTGGTCTATACCTTACTCTCGATTCACAATCTGACGGAACTGATTCGGTTTACCAAGCGGATTCGGGAGTCCATTCTGAGCGATCGCTTTACCACAGACTTTGCTCACTGGTTGCAACCGATGCCCTAGGGCCTGGGGTCTGGAGACCTGACGGGGGTTTAAACCCCCGCCGGTTGTTGCTAGGACTAGCAAAAAAATGAAATCCTCATCCTCCCTTATGTTAAAATCTGTGTCGATTATGAAATTTGTCTTTGAGAGGGAGATATCAATATGGAAGCAGCACTATTACTCGCAAAACTACCAGAAGCCTACTCGATTTTCGATCCCCTGGTAGATGTTTTGCCGATTATCCCCGTGTTTTTCTTGTTGCTGGCTTTCGTGTGGCAAGCAGCGGTCGGTTTCAGATAAATTACCGACTTCCATCCAAAGGAAAAGCCATCAACAAGGAAAGGGGCGCTCAGTTGAGCGCCCCTTTCCCGATCTAAACAGAAGCTTTCTGTCTACCCGTTCCTACCTGATACATTTACGCGACATTTTTCCGGTTATTTCCGGACAATGCCACGAAACGCACTATCACCTTCAAAGGTGATAGAGGCGGTATCCCGCAAAGCTTTTAGGGAACTCCAAAAAATAAAATCTCCAAAACGTTCGTTCGTAGATCAACGGAGTAGCCCCGTCAATGTAGGGGCGCAAGCATTTACTCCGACACATACCTTCCTTTCAGTTGAACGTTTGGAGGATTTATATTTTGCAATCCCCTTAGAAAGATTCCATGCATCACTTGATTGTTTAAGGTCGATGAGGATGATTAGACTCGTACCTTCGTAGACTCAAAAATCTGCCTTACCTCGGCAACCAAGCGAGGAAGTCTCAAAGGTAGGCAGAAAAATCTTATGGAGGGCGCGAGTGGCTGATCCATTTTCAACTCTTGTCGGATATTATACCCGATTATCCGCAGATGCCCAGCAAATCTCGGATTAAATCATTGCTCTGAATGCCCTTGCTTTTAAGACTCCATTTTAATGAGTACGGGGAGCGATGGTTTTTTGAAAGGCTGGTCGATCGCCGATGCGTTTGATGTACTCAACCACCGCAGGATATTCGCCCAGATCTAGCTTGAGCATGATTTGGCTGTACGCCAACATCGAACCGACGGCAATATCGGCGACGGTAAACTCTTGACCCAACAAAAAGGGATGGGTGGCGAAAATTTGATTGAGGGGTTTCATTAATCGACCCAATTCGCGATCGCGGTTGGATTCGATAAAAATTCCGGGACCAAAAGTCGCATTGGCAAAGAGTATCCATTGGACGAGAGTCGCTTGTTCTTCCGGGGACTTCCCGGCTTTGCCGTACTTGTCGGCTAAATACACTAAAATAGCCCCGGATTCCCAGAGTTGAAAGTCTCCATCCACGATCGCCGGTACTTTGCCCACGGGGTTAATCTTCAGGTACTCTGGCTGTAAGTGTTCCCCCGACTGCATATCTAACAATACAAATTCATAGGGAATCCCCAACTCTTCCAGATACCACTGGACGATTGATGCCCGAGAACGCGCACCGCCATACAGTTTTAATACCACTTCACGACTCCATCTCTTGCTATAGGTTATTCTCACGATTTTAAGGCGTCACGAGAGCGTTACCTTGGCTGAGGGCATCCCCAAAGGCGATGG
The DNA here is from genome assembly GCA_011390515.1 of Oscillatoria sp. Lineage (GTDB taxonomy): Bacteria > Cyanobacteriota > Cyanobacteriia > Cyanobacteriales > Laspinemataceae > Laspinema. The sequence continues at coordinate 20,370 of JAABSJ010000074.1, read as the reverse complement.
CCTTTGGACCCATCCGTGGTTGGGAACAATGATAAAACCCCAGCCCCATTGATTTAGAGTGGTAGATAACTGCGATCGGTTGCCAAGAAACGGGATTTATGCAAGACAATAGCCAAAATTTCTTTCGCGTCCCACCAGAATTATCCAATCAGGATCCCGTGAGTTTGGAAAGCCCAACCCCAAACTTTCTGACCCCGGATTTAAGTGGCAAAGACCTGATTGGCGCATCCCTCCGGGGTTCCTACCTGCGAGAGGCCAAACTGAGTGGCGCTAACTTAAGCGAAGCGATTCTCTGTTATGCCGACTTGATTGGAGCCGATTTAAAAGGGGCAAACCTCAGTGGTGCGGATCTGAGTGATGCCAATTTAAACTTAGCCAATCTCAGCGAGAGCAACTTAACCGGGGCTAACTTCAAAGGGTCACTGTTAGTCGGAACCGATCTGAGTGAAGCAGATCTGCGCGGTGCCAATCTCAAAGGCGCTAATTTAATTGGGGCCAAACTTGCCGAAGCGAATCTCAGTGGTGCCAATCTCAGTGGAACCGATCTGAGTGAAGCGGATCTGCGGGGGACGATTCTGCAAAAGGCAGTTTACGACTTAAGAACCCGGTTCTGTGAGGGTCTCGACCCCCAGACAAGCGGCGCTTACTTGATTGGAGCGGATGTTACCCTCCCGGGAGCCAATCTGAGTGGGGTGGATTTGACCGGATTTAACCTCAAACGTGCGGATTTGAGGGGGGCAAATTTGCGCTATGCCAAGTTAATGGGGGCGAATTTAGAGGGGGCGAATCTGTTTCGAGCGAACTTCAGTGGTGCCAATCTCACTGGGGTCAATTTTAAAGGGACAAACCTGCAAAAGGCGGTTTACGATTTAAAAACCATCGTCAGCGAAGGGATTGACTTGAGTTTGGCAGGCGCTTACTGGATTGCGCCGAATGTCTCCTTGTCGGAAGTGAATCTGGTGGGGGTGGACCTCAGTGGGGCGGATTTGCGAGGGGCAATGTTAAGTAGTGCCAATTTAAGTCAAGCGGATATGACGGGAACGGATTTGTCCCGGGCGAACCTCAGAAAAGCCTATTTAGCTGATGCAAATATGAAGGGGTCGGATCTGCGCGGTGCGGATCTGATTGGCGCGAGTTTAAATAAGGTGAATTTGACTCAGGCGGATTTGCGAGAGGCGGACTTAACTCGGGCTGATTTGCGTGGCGCAAATTTAAAATGGGCGGATTTGCGCGAAGCGGACTTAACTGGGGCGAGTTTAAATCAGGTCAATTTGGTGGAGGCGGATTTGCGGGGGGTGGATTTAACCCGGGCAGATTTGCGCGGGGCCAATTTGAGCGGGGCGGATTTAAGAGAGGCAGATTTGACCAAGGCTAATTTACATTGGGCGAATCTGGATGGGGCCAATCTCACCGATGTGGATGTCAGTACGATTATCCAGTGAGTCTGGAATGTGGGTTCACCTGGGGGTGTTTTTTTTGAGGGGAATCTAAATCGGGTCTGATGACTCAATTCATTTTCTGTCCGGGTTTCCGGGAGAATTTTTAGCGGTTTTTGTCATCACAATTGTCATGATTTTACTGAAGAGATTGTGGGGGGGGACGCCTGATTAAGCGGAATCGAGTTGGCCGTTTTATAAAGGTTATGTAAAACAGGAAATTTTTGCTGGACTTCCTGAAAAAATTAGGTTAGAACGAGAATAAGCTGTCGAGCATTGAATGCGCGGACAAGAGGGACGTGAATGACAGTTTGCCCAGATTTCACCATGAGGTGAAAAATTGTTCGCAATTGAGATGCCGGTTTTAGCGGATTACGACTTCTGAAAAAGGGGTCAAACAGCTTTTAAATTTCTAGTGAGACAAACCATGAATGCTAAATTAAGTCTATCGATATGTGTTGGGATAATGGCCGGGAGTATGGGCTTTGCAAGCTCTGCTCAAGCTTTTTCCTTCACGACGAATTATACGGCAGATTTACTGGGACCCGATGCGCCAAAAGGGAATATCTGGCTGAATTCGGTGACATACGGGGATACCACCGTCAGCAATTTTGGCTTGGTGAATCGGGCGAATATTCTCGAAAATGATCTCTGGACTGGGGGCAACAGTGGGGCTGCTAGTGCAGACAGGGGAGACTCAGCCTATGGGCTAGTTCAGGAACTGCTCACTGACCAAGGAGCAGCGATGGCGTTGGGGAATACCAACCTGAATAATATTATCGACGGAGAAGACAGTGGAACCTTCTCGATGAATGTATGGTTTGATAAGGCTGTCGATAATTTATTTTTCTGGGAACGGGGTCGCAACAGTAAGATGGAGATTCAGGCGGTCGATAAACTCGGCAAAAGCATTGGTAACCTCCTGACTATCGACTCCAGCAAATGGAATTATGCGGGATTTGACATCGATACGATGGAAATCGGTGGTGCTCAAAAAGTGGGGTCCCTGGGGGTATCTCTGGCTGATTTAGGACTCTCTTCGGCCATTGCTGGGGTTCGCGTCAGTGCTAATGGGGCATCTTTCAATGGACCTGACTGGAAAGTGGTCGGTTCAGCGGCATCGGTTCCGGAACCGGGTATGGTGATGGGTTTAGGGGCGATCGCCTCGGGACTGTTGGTTTCCAGTCGTCGCAAGAAGGCGCAGAAAGCCTAACAGGATGCAATCTATGAGAGGAAAAGTAGGAGGGTTCGTCACTACGGATGAGAAATGGTTCTGAGAATCACCCTGCGGTTCGAGGTGACTGATTGATTTCACCTCGAACTTTTTTGTCCGATCGCAACGGTCGAATCAGCCGATAAAATGGAGGGATGTCTTTTTCTGGTAACTCCCTCGTGTCTGCAACTTCTCCTACGTTTATCCTGGTTGATGGTCATTCTTTGGCTTTTCGCTCCTATTATGCTTTAGCAAAAAGTCGGGATGGGGGTTTGAGTACCTCCACCGGCATTCCCACCAGTGTCTCGTTTGGGTTTCTCAAGTCGCTGATTGAGGTGATGGCTGTCCAGGACCCGCAATATTTGGCAGTCGCTTTTGATTTGGGGTTGCCGACGTTTCGCCATGAAGCGGATGATACTTATAAGAGCGATCGCGCGGAAACTCCAGAAGATTTTATTACGGACCTTAAATATTTACAAGAATTACTGACGGCGCTGAATCTGCAAATTGTCACGGCGCCGGGTTATGAAGCGGATGATGTGTTAGGAACTCTGGCAAGTCGGGCAAGTGAGGCGGGGTTTCAGGTGAAGATTTTAACAGGCGATCGCGATTTATTTCAGCTTGTAGATGCTGAAAAACAAATTAGTGTACTCTATTTAGGTCGCGATGCCTTCGGTCGTTCTGGGAGGGCAAAATCTCAGGAATTTGGGCCAGAACAGGTGCAAGAAAAGATGGGAATTCCCCCGGAATTGGTGGTGGATTATAAAGCACTTTGTGGGGATACTTCGGATAATATACCCGGTGTGAAAGGGATTGGGGATAAGACTGCGATTAAGTTGCTGACCAGTTATGGCAGTTTGGACAAAATTTATGAGGCGATCGCAGAGATTAAAGGAGCAAATCGCAAAAAATTAGAACAAGGGAAAGACGACGCCTATCACTCCCAACATTTAGCCCGAATTGTGGTCGATGTTCCCTTACAACTGGAATTAAACCAGTGCCAATTACGCGGATTTGATGAAACTGCCGTCATGTCCCGATTAGAAGCACTGGAATTTAAGTCATTTCTCCCTAAAATTAAGCAACTTCAGCAACGATTTGGGGGAGTCTCCTTAGCAGACACTCCGGGAGTCTACAAAACTGAAAATCAGGCTGTCCCATCCACGGTTTCATCCCAGGATGATGATACCTCTTTTTGGACCGCAGAAGAAACAGAAGCAGCCACAGAATTAGCTCCCTCGCCGATTAATCCAGCCATTATCGATACTCCTGATAAGTTGGAAGAATTAGTCAAGCGACTGAAAACTTACACCGATTTCGCGCATCCCGTGGCCTGGGATACGGAAACCACAGATTTAGAACCCCGAGACTCAGAATTAGTGGGAATTGGCTGTTGTTGGGGAAGTGGCGAGGAGGATTTAGCCTATATTCCGATTGGCCATAAAATCGGCCAGAATTTGCCTTTAAATCAGGTAATAGAGGCATTGCGTCCGGTTTTAGAAAGTAGGGACTATCCCAAAGCATTTCATAATGCTAAATTTGACCGTCTGGTGTTGCGCTGTCAGGGAATTCAACTCGCTGGGGTGGTCTTTGATACCCTGCTGGCGAGTTATTTGATTAATCCAGAAACAACTCATAACCTTACAGATTTGTCAAGTCGGTATCTGAAAATTACAGCGGAAAGTTTTAAAACTTTAGGACTGAGAAAAGGCCAAACCATTGCTGACTTAGCCATCCCCAAAGCGGCTCAATATTGCGGATTAGATGTGTTTACCACGTATCAGTTGGTTGGGAAACTGCAAGAGGAACTGGCGGATAAATCCCAACTGCATCAACTGCTGCTAGAGGTGGAACAACCCCTAGAACCTGTATTAGCTGAGATGGAATACACGGGTATTCGCATTGATACAGAATATTTAGGTACGCTGTCCAAACAGTTAAAACAGCAGTTACAGGTGATTGAGAAACAAGCGTATCAACAAGTGCCTGAAGATAAACTGAAGGAGTATATTCAAAAAGTCTGGCAAGACCTAGAAGTTGATTTGAGGCACCTCATAAGTATGTGGCCGGAATCAACCTCAATAAGCGTGCCGGACCAAAAATCATGGACCGCCTACGGGGGGATGGCTGGATTTTTAGTCATAATGTATCTATTGGATTTGTTTATTTCCAGCAAAGGAGATAAACTTTTTACGCTAATTTCTAGCCCAATTTTAAAGACCTATATTAAGAGCCTATCATCGGAAGAAATTAGAAAAGAGTTATCCGAAAATGAGCAAAAAATGTTGGAGATGGCTCCTAGCCAAATAGTAAACTTAAACTCCCCAGCACAGTTGAGTGAACTATTGTTCGACATCCTCAAGTTTGATGCCAAAAAGTCCCGAAAAACACCAACAGGTTACTATTCAACCGATGCAGCCGTTTTGGAAAGACTGCAAGAAAATAATCCGACGATTATTGATAGTCTTGTAGAATACCGAACTTTACATAAGCTTTACTCGACTTATGTAGAAGCGCTACCTAAGCAGGTGCGGAACGATACGAATCGATTGCATACGAATTTTAACCAAGCAGTAACGGATACGGGAAGATTATCTTCTTCTAATCCTAATTTGCAGAATATTCCTATTGGTACGGAGTTTTCCCGCCAAATTCGTTCGGCGTTTTTGCCAGAACCAGGTTGGTTATTGGTATCTGCCGATTATTCCCAGATTGAGTTACGGATTTTGGCGCATTTGAGTCAAGAACCTGTGTTGATTGAGGCGTATCAAAATAACCGAGATGTGCATACGGTGACGGCGCAATTGCTGTTTGAGAAGGAAACGGTAACGGCAGAAGAAAGACGGATGGGGAAAACGATTAATTTTGGGGTGATTTATGGGATGGGTTCGGTCCGGTTTGCGCGGGCGATCGGCAAAACTTCTCAGGAAGGGAAGTTGTTTATTAAGCGGTTTTATGAACGCTATGGCAAGGTTTTTGAATGTTTGAATGGGTTGCAGAAGCAGGCGATCGCGCGCGGATATGTGGAAACGATTTTAGGGCGGCGTCGATATTTTGACTTCCAAGGAGACAGTCTGAATCAGCTTAAAGGAACGGCTTGGCAAGAAATTGATTTAGACAAGCTGAATAAGAAGATGGGGATGCAAGATTCGCAGAATTTGCGGGCGGCTGCTAATGCCCCAATTCAAGGGTCTAGTGCAGATATTATCAAGGTGGCAATGGTCAAAATGCACGAGGTTTTAAAGGCATATCAAGCGAGGTTATTGCTGCAAGTGCATGATGAATTAGTGTTTGAAGTTCCTCCGGATGAATGGGAGGAGTTGCAACCGAAAATTAAGTCTACGATGGAAATGGCAGTTCCGCTTTCGGTGCCATTAATGGTGGATATTCATGCGGGGGACAATTGGATGGAAGCGAAGTAAGGGAACTCCAAAAAATAAAATCTCCAAAACGTTCGTTCGTATTGACTGCTCAACGGAGTAGTCCCGTCAATGTAGGGGCGCAATGCTTGCGCCCCTGGGGCGCAAGCATTGCGCCCCTACACATACCTTGCTTTCAGTTCAACGTTTGGAGGATTTATATTTTGCAATCCCCTAAGTTGAGCATCTGGACAGGCGCTTCTCGAAGCGCAGCTACATGAAACCATGATTTTGGGTCATTAAGTTGAGCATCTGGACAGGCGCTTCTCGAAGCGCAGCTACATGAAACCATGATTTTGGGTCATTAAGTTGAGCATCTGGACAGGCGCTTCTCGAAGCGCAGCTACATGAAACCATGAAACAACGATTTTTCGTCATCACATTTATCACCTTGACAGGGCTACCTTTTAAAACCCCGATTCCGGATCATAAGGCAGTGGGAACTATACTGGCGATCGCCTAAAAACTCCCCACTGTTCCTTGGGCAACCTACAATAAAACCAGAACCTTGTCCCGTACAGATTTTCAAATAACTTGTGGCATCGCCATGAAATCAACATTACCCTTATACGACACAGACTACCAACTTTGGTTAGAGCAAACCATCGCCCAGTTGCAAACCCAGGATTTCAGCCATATCGACCTAGAAAACTTGATTGAAGAGATAAAAAGTTTGGGAAAAAGAGACAAACGGGCGATTTGTAGCAAGCTCATGGGACTGTGTGAACACTTGCTCAAAGTCAAATATTGGCAACAAGAACGAGAAACTTGTATCCGAGGCTGGACATTAGAGATTAGAAATTTTCGCTTGCAGATTAAACTCATCCTCAAAGATAGTCCCAGTCTCAAAAACTATCTCCAGGAAAGCTTTATTGAAGAATACCAGAATGGGCGGAAACTCTTTCTCGATGCCACCGGGTTCAATTCAGATATGATTCCCCAAGACCCTTGCTTCACTCTAGAGCAAGTTCTGGATGAAAATTGGCTACCCTAGGGCAGTTTTCCTACTTAGGGCTTGCTGAAAAAAAGTGAAACGCTGACTATTCAAGGCTTTTAGAAGTCTTGCCCGGACACAAAAGACAGGAAAACGAGGTAAAATTGGAAATTGTTGTGCATCGTTGAAAGGAAAATGTATCGAAAATTACAAAACACCCTGGGGCCAGAAGAAGTTAGCGAGGCTCTTTCCGGAGAAACCCGGTTGATGCGATCGCCGGGATACAATAGGAGCAAATCTTGAGAACCCTAAGACGATGGAAGAATTGCTAACCCTCAAAGAACGACTGTTATGTGGAGACATTTCAGGAGCATTGGTCATCGTAGAAGAATTAGAAGAAATGAGTCGAGATGACAAAATCAATAATATTCGGAGTTATGCCATTATTCTGCTCTTACACTTAATCAAACAACAAGCAGAAAATCGCACCACTCGCTCCTGGGATGTCTCAATTCGTAATTCAGCCTTAGAAATTAACAGCAAAAATAAACGCCGTCAAGCGGGAGGATATTACCTCAAGCCAGAAGAATTGCGAGAGACCTTAGCCGAAGCATACCCCCAAGCAATAAACCGCGCCTCCTTAGAAGTAGCCGAAGGAATTTATGATGCGGACACTTTAGAAACCCTAGTCAACCGGGAAGAAATTATTGAGAAAGCATTCGCATTGATTGCCCCAAGGAGCTAAACCATATCATGGTGAATATCACTGTCCGAGGCATTGAACCGGAAACCCTCTCCAAACTGAAAGCATTGGCAAAAAAAGAAAACACCAGCGTCAATGCTTTAGTCCTGCGTCTGCTCAATCGCAGTGTTGGTCGGGGACAGGAAAAACCTCGCTACCAACGACATGAAGACCTGAGCGAATTAGCAGGTGCTTGGAGTCCACAGGAAGCAGCGGAATTTGAGGCGAATACCGCCTCCTTTGGCACTATTGACCCAGAGCAATGGCGATAAAGCATGAGACCAATTTTGCTAATATTGAAAACCTTCGCTTTGGGCAAACCCCCGCTGACATAATGTCTTAAATTACGATCGCCACCGCCACGAACAATTGCGATCGCCACCGCCACGAACAATTGCGATCGCTGAGAATGGGTCAGACACCGCATCTAAAGAATACCAGCGATAAAGGACAGAGCAATGCTTTGCCCCTACCCAGCCCTGGGAGGCGCGATATAATGGCATTGCCCATCGAAATCCCTACTATCATGACAGTTAATACCCCAATTGATATCAACGCTCACCGGCGAAGACAATTCATTAACCTGGTGATGAAACGAGTTCAGCCGGGGACGGGTAGTGGTCTGTATTTTCTCAACAAACGCACCTGGACTGCTCCGGTGACTGACATTAAAACCCTCATTACTCAAACACCTTTTGTAGTTGTAGGTGGCATTGCCACGAGGCTGTATATGCCTGAACGCATGACTTTGGATTTAGATATTTTAGTGCTAACCCAAGATGCCCAGTCCCTCTATACTGAACTGGAAAAAGCCGGGAGTAGAAAAATCGGAGAATTAGCCATTCTCAGGAGTCAGTGGGAATTACCCGATGGAACTTCTCTGGATGTCCTTGAATCGAATGCAGACTGGGTAAGTGCAGCCTTGGCTCACCCCAACATCGCTCCCAATGGCTTGCCGATTATCCCCTTGCCCTATTTAGTTCTCATGAAATTGCGATCGGCACGCACCCAGGATTTAAGTGATGTTAGTCGGATGATGGGCGGGGCAGAACCCGATGAAATCACTCAAGTAAAACAGGCAATCTGCCAATATTTGCCCGGAGCGTTAGAAGATTTAGACAGTCTGATTATCTTAGGGCAGTTAGAACGAAAAACGCCAAATTAATATCCCATGAATTCTGAAATAATACCAAATCCGGTTGGTAAAAGTCGGTTTTCGCTTTTAGCCCGCGCAGGCGGGCTTCGTCCGTATAGCCCCACCCTTCAGGGTGCGGGTTTTTATAGACCTTTGACAACCGAATTCCGTATAAAGTCACAATACGAACAAGATTTTTATGGCTGGACTCAGTGGCAAATTGAGGTCCTGGCAAACCGAGAAGTATCAGAAATAGATTGGCAAAACTTACAAGAGGAATTACAAGGATTGGGGAGACAGGAATACCGAGAATTAGTCAGCCGTATGACTGTCTTGTTGGGTCATCTCCTCAACTGGGAATTTCAGCCAGAAAACCGTTCTCGGAGTTGGTTTTTAACCATTAGAGAACAACGGCGGGCCATTCATCGCCATTTGTATCGCAATCCTAGCTTAAAATCTCGCATTGCTGATGCTTTAGAGGATGGCTTTGAAGCCGGTGTTGATTTGGCGCTACGAGAAACTAATCTGCCCTTGAGAACGTTTCCCGAACAGTGTCCCTATCGGTTTGAGGAGGCGATGACAGAAAGTTTTATCTGTGATACCAGCCAAGATTGGGAATAAGTAAACCACCCGACACCGACCGCTTAAGCGGTACGGAGCGGGCTTTTGGTAGCCCTCAAGACAACATCCTGCAAAGAACAAGACATTACCTCGGAGCCTCTGGGGTTGTTTACAATAACCCCCAAAGTAGCGATATTATTCGCTCCATTCTCATCAGCATCGCCGACCCATCCACACTTTAGGTTTAGACACTCAAATTTCTTACCTTGTCGGTTGCCAATTACTTTGCAGCAATGACAAGTTTTCGAGGTGTAGCGAGGGTCTACTATCCGGACATCTACGCCAAATTTCACCCCTTTGTAGGTCAAGAATTGACGCAACTGATAGAATGCCCAACTATTAGACCGTCGTCGCTCTGTCTTAGAGCGTGGCAATTCATTGGTACGTTCCCTGATACCCGTCAAGTCTTCAAGTGCAATCGCCTGGTTTGAGGCTTTAGCGGTACGGGTGAGTCGATAGCTGATGGTATGGTTTAGCCATGTTTGGAATCTTCGTTCACGTCCACTCAACCGTTGCAAGACCTGGCGGCATCGACGCCGCGTTGACCTTGTGCCTTTGGATGCTTTCTTCTGCAACGAAGCCCTTACACGACTGTATCTGTCTCTAGTTTGAGTAATTTGTTGGCCACTGAATTTTTCTCCCTTGGATGTACAGGCAATGTCTGTCCTGCCAACGTCAATTCCCAGTACATCATCGGTATCGGGGATAGCTGGAGGTTCAGACTCTAGCTGAATGTTTAAGTAAAAACTGCCATCATTCCGTTTTACCAGGGTTGCAGATTTGGGTGTTTGCCCTTTCAGTAACTGTTTCTGGTAATTACCGATGTGGAGATTGAATTTCTCCCGACCTTTGAGCATGGTCAAACTAACCATCCAATCCGCTTCCTTAAAAGTTGCTGAGAACTGAAGGTGCAAGAGGTTGGAGCAAACCCCTTGACGGGTCTACCTTTTTGTTTTGCCGTCTTGCGATTCGCACAAACTCGCCGGATAGCGTGAATGGTCATCTGGGCAGACAGACCAGAATGCGCTCTAGCTTCCTTGTAAATTAAGGATTGGACTGCCTTCTGATTGGTCAGTTTCTCAGGGGTATTGTCGTTTACGAACTCACAGCAACTTGCAAAAGCAGCAAGCACCGCATCAAGTTTTTCAACCTGCTGTGGTGTAACCGTCAATTTACAAGATACCGTAAGTACCTGAGTCATTTTTCAAATTGTGAACTTTATCAATGTATATAATTATATACTATTTTGCAGATTACGGAGTATCGAACCCCACAATCTGCCCAGCATTCCTCCCGACGCTCAATCAAAGATTAGAGCGCGGGACTCCTGCTGGTTTAGTTGATGCACCGAATTTCTGAACTCATACCCAATCGGGGAAGAACCTCTGGGGGTTTTACTGTAGGGGCGCTTCGCGAAGCGCCCCTACAGGCGGGGTTTTTAACCCCTATAGGTGTTGCAACTTTACCCAAGCTCTAGGGAGCATCTTCATTGGCACAGGCGAGCAAAAAACCTACATAGTCCTCCAAATCTTGGTCAATCAAGGGCTGCAATCGTTCATAAACTGATTTTAAATAATCCAAACGAGACCAGTCATAATCGAAATCATAATAATACCTTTTAAAATGCCGAAATCGTCTTAACTCATCCAGCAGCATATAAGAGTCCCGAGATAAAACAGCCTTGCGAATACCGGGAACCTCAATCCGCATCTTTCTCAACAACTCTTTATGCCATTGATGAGCATCTAAATGATTTTCAAACACCCTGGATATTCTGAACAAGATAGTTTCCACACAGGTGTAGGTATTGCAAAAAATATCCGCCAACATCACCGCATCCCGGACATCTCGTTTCTGTTCATCCCGGAAACCCGGTTCATAAGCCGCATACAAACCCAGGATGTTACCCAGTACGACCCTGCTTTCCTGAATCTCGCCGACGAGTAGCAAGAGTTCATCCCTGTTCATAAATAATTTTTCCTTTCATGAGAATAATCTTTTGAAAAGAGGGATGAAGATCCTCCCATCGGATTAAGTCCAGGGGAAAATCAGTCAGGTCCTCAGCGTCTCCCACCAGATTCATAAATGACCTAAAATCTAATCCGGCGATCGCCAAGTCAATATCCGAAGCCTCAGAAAAATGCTGAGGTGCCAATACCGAACCCCATTGGATAATCCGTTGAGGAGCATATCGGTGGATAATCATCTCTATAATAGTTTGGGAATCTGCGCTGGCTTGCTGCCATAAGCCCAGACGTTGAGCTTGTAATGCCTGTTGTTTAGCTTGCAAATATTGCCGAGCAGCAGAATAATCAAACATCCTCTTCCCCCTAGGTATCCATCCCATTCATTATAGACAAGCAGAACAAAGCGGGGATAGGGGGTATCATGGGATTGGCAATCTCCCTTCTGATTTTAATGAAGTTTTTAATGAAGTGGCGATCGGTGCACACCTTAGATTTAATTCATCTTAGTTGGCTTGCTTCTGGGTAGAGGGTCAGAAACCGGGTTTCTTAACATCATCTCGGTTCATTGCCGAAGTTTAGGACAGAAACCCGGTTTCTTGCTTTTGGGTAAAGGTTCAGAAACCGGGTTTCTTGATTCTGGGTAGAGGGTAAGAAACCGGGTTTCTTAACCCAATCTCGGTTCATTGCAGGAATTTAGGACAGAAACCCGGTTTCTTAGGGAAGGAACTCAGCGGTGGAATTGGGGGTTTTACTCTAACACAAACTTAAGAATTCCCGGGGAGGAAATCGTCAGGTGTTTTTGATGACCTGAAGGCGATCGCAATTCAATCATGACGGTATTGCTATTGGGTATCCCTGAGATGCTTTCAATCCTATACCCTTGCAGGTCGGGACATTTCCCCATTCCCGACTGAGAACCTGGCTGGGATTGTTTTTTGAGAAACTCGCTCCAAAACTGGGAGTCTTCATGTCCGATTAATCGATATCTACAAGCATTTCCTTTAATCCGGTCCGTTTCAATCAAAAATCCCTTCTCTTTGGCTCGGTGCATCGTATCCCCAAAGCGATGGCTGACGCTTACTAGATCGCTCGGGTAGTGCCATTCCCCATCACTCATCAAAGCCAGGAGTAAATCAATTTTAGTAACTTTTTGTTCGGTCATCTTGTGTCTCGTCGCACCCAGAACGTTTCTGGGTCTAGTTTTATGTCAACTAGATTATCGGAATAGGGGTCATTTCAGTCTAGGGAAGAAAAGCGCTCACTCTCTTTGTTCGTAGTAACGACTTCAGTCGTTGCTTGCCTGTCATGGCGGATGCCATGACAGGCATCAGCACTGGAGGTCTAGCACAGGGGTGCGTTACTTGGCATCAGATGCCAAGTAACGCGGTAACGACTGAAGTCGTTACTACGAACTAAGGGAACTCCAAAAAATAAAACCTCCAAAACGTTCGTTCGTAGCGACGAATCAACGGAGTAGCCCCGTCAATGTAGGGGCGCAATGCTTGCGCCCTTGGGGCGCAAGCATTGCGCCCCTACACTTCTTTCAGTTGAACGGTTGGATGATTTATATTTTGGAGTTCCCTAAGAGGGGAACGACTGAAGTCGTTACTACGAACTAAGAGGGGAACGACTGAAGTCGTTACTACGAACTAAGAGGGGAACGACTGAAGTCGTTACTACGAACTAAGAGGGGAACGACTGAAGTCGTTACTACCGATTTCCTGGATTAGTCCGCGCAGGTGGGTTTTGTTCCTGTAGCCCCACCATGCACGGGTGCGGGGTATGGGGACGGGTTTTAACAGACCTTTAAAAACTACATCGGGGGAATTTTATGTACAGCCCTGTCTAGAGAAAATCGGGTGATTGACCCCCAAATGCATAATTCTTATTTAAAATAACTTTTAATAAAATATTAAAATTCTAGCAGATTCACCCCTAAATATGACTAACACCCAAGCAAAATCCCTCAGCCTAGAAGAGTTCCTGCACCTCCCGGAAACCAAACCAGCCCAGGAATTTATTGAAGGAGGCATTCTCCAAAAACCAATGCCGAAAGGAAGACACAGCCGCTTACAAAGTAAACTTTGCAATGAAATTAATCAGGTCAGCGAATCTGCCAAAATTGCTTATGCTTTTACTGAACTGCGCTGTAGTTTTGGCAATCGGTCTATTGTTCCAGATATCGCCGTTTTTCTCTGGCCGAATATTCCTTTTCTTTCCGATGGAGAAGTGCCGGATAATTTTAACCTGCCCCCCGATTTAGTCATTGAAATTCTCTCCCCCGAACAAAACCCGAATAAAGTGATTGGTAATATTTTGTACTGTATTGAAAATGGCAGTCAATTGGGGTGGTTTCTTGACCCAGGGGACCAGAGTATTCTAGTCTTTAGGCGCGATCGCTCTCCCCTGGGCATTAAAAACCAGGATACCTTGCCAATATTAGAGGGAATTGAACTCAGCCTGACTGCTGCTCAACTTTTTGGCTGGCTTAAAATGGGCGCTTAAAATCTAGCCCTGTCAAGGTGTATTTGTAGGGGCGTATTGCATACGCCCTCTCATACCCAATCCGGTTGGTAAAAGTTGATTTTCCTTTTTAGCCCGCGCAGGCACCGCTTCGTCCGCAAACGCCTCCGGGCTTTCTAAGCGGAACGCTCCGCGAACAGCCTGCGGGTTTTTACAGACCTTTGACAACCGGATTCCTTATCATGTATGCAATACGCCCCTACAAGAAAAAAGGATGAGGCGGGATTCCATTGACGGGATAAAGAGGGCGTATGCAATACGCCCCTACAAGAAACAAGGATGAGGCGGGATTCCATTTACCACCTTGACAGGGCTAGAGCTTAAAATCTGGCGGGCGATTCCCAAAGGATGCCCCTATAAATGAGCAGTACGGGGGGTTCTTATTGCCCTCCCCTTGGCAAGGGAAGAGTTGGGTGGGGTTTACCCTGGGTCGGAGGAACCGCCGTTCTGGTGGCCCCACCTTGCCGGGTAGGGTGCTGGCAAAAGTTTCCAAGCTAGTAACAATCCCCTATAATCAACAGAGTTTTAAAGATTTGTTGCAAATCGCCCCTTACCCCCCTCGTCTGGATCCGGTAATCGGGGATTGAGGGAACTCTCAGCAATCCGGGAAATTCATAGATCTCTATGAAAGTTGCTCTCAACTCCCACGGATCCCAGTCCAAGCATAACGAGCGTTATGGAATTTATACTGTTCCCATGACCCAAAACTGGCTGATAAACAACCTAGGGACTGCCTTTCAGTCCGTCGCTGCTTCCCTCTCAAGGCCCCAGAAACGTCTGATCCTGTTGAGTCTGGATACGGCAGTCTTTCTGGTCGCCATCTATGGGGCGTTTGGACTCCGGTTCAGCAGTCTCTTACCGATTCAACAAACCTGGCCCTATCTGTGGCTGATTCTGCTGCTGATTCTGATCAAGCCTTTGGTCTTCCTGGTGACGGGAATGTACCGCCCAGTGCTGCGGTATGCGGGCTTGGAATTTTTATTAACCGCCACCAAAGCGGTCCTGTTCAGTTCCGGGGCCTTTGTCCTGCTGGCCTATTTATTTGAGTTCCTCCAACTCCCGCGATCGGTCCTGCTCAACGATGCCCTGCTTACCCTATTGTTGGTAGTAGGAGTGCGCCTGTCTCTGCGGTGGTTGGTGAATACCCTCATCGGTCTCCCCCGGCAAAATCAAACCCCGGAACGGATTGTGATTTATGGTGCGGGCTCTGCTGGGTCCCAACTGGCTCAAT
Organism: Oscillatoria sp.; assembly: GCA_011390515.1. Classification (GTDB taxonomy): domain Bacteria; phylum Cyanobacteriota; class Cyanobacteriia; order Cyanobacteriales; family Laspinemataceae; genus Laspinema. Next base: position 5,149 of record JAABSJ010000074.1, on the reverse strand, counting down.
CCCTCGCCCATCATCCTAGCTACCAACCCGTTGCTTTTGTCGATGATGACCCCTCTTTAGCCAATCAAAATATTCAAGGACTCCCGGTTTACGCCCCCTCTACATTACCGAGACTCCAACTCCAAAAGCCTTTTGATACTATTTTATTAGCGATGCCTTCGGTCGATCGCATCAGAAAGCGGCAAATTTTAGAAGGCTTACAGTTCCTGTCCCTGCCGGTCAAAACGGTTCCCTGTGTGGGCGAAATTTTATCCGGTCAGGTCTCCATTAGTGAAATTAGAAATATTGATATCGCGGACCTCCTCGGGCGGGAAGAAGTCATCCCCGATCCAGAATTGCTGCGGATGAATATCACCGGCAAAACTGTTCTGGTGACTGGGGCTGGGGGGTCCATTGGATCGGAATTATGCCGCCAAATTGCTCAACAACAGCCGAAATGTTTGGTGCTCTATGAATTAGGCGAATTTGCCCTCTATAGCATCGATATGGAATTAGCCGAAGCCTATCCCACCCTCAAGCGCGTCGCTTGTTTGGGCTCAGTGAATGATGAGCAGCGGCTGGCTGGAGTTATGACCCAATATCAGGTGGATACGATTTATCATGCGGCAGCCTATAAGCACGTTCCCTTAGTCGAAGCTAATCCTGCTCCGGGAATTATCAATAACGTGGTGGGGACCTGGACCACAGTGCGCTGTGCGATCGACTGTAAGGTGGCAAATTTTGTGTTGATTTCCACGGATAAAGCCGTTCGTCCCACCAATATCATGGGGGCCAGTAAACGGGTGGCGGAACTGATTGTCCAAGCTTTAGCCGAGCGATCGGGTGTTTCCACTCGTTTTACCATCGTGCGCTTTGGTAACGTCCTCGATAGTAGTGGTTCCGTGGTTCCCCGATTCCGCAAGCAAATCGCTGAGGGTCAAGCCATCACCGTCACCCATCCGGAGATGACTCGTTATTTTATGTCCATCCCGGAAGCCGCCCGCTTAGTGATTCAGGCTGGAGCAATGGGAAAACGCGGGGAAATCTTCTTGTTAGATATGGGTGAACCCGTGCGGATTTATGATTTAGCCCTGCAAATGATTCAGTTGAGTGGGTTAGTCCCCGGAAAGGATATTGATATTAAAATTACCGGCTTAAGACCCGGAGAAAAACTGCACGAAGAATTATTGGTCGATAGTGCTAAAGCCAGACCGACTCAGCATCCTAAAATCTTTTGCGCCCAAGAAGCGAAAATTCACTGGGAATTTTTACAGCCCCTGTTAGAAGCCCTGGTCAACAAAACTCGCACCGATGATTTGGTGGCGATTCGAGCCGAATTGCAACGCTTAGTTCCCGAGTATCAGCCTTCCTCGGTAGGTTTTCGGTCTCCTCGGTTAACATCCCGCTCCCATTTAGAAGAACCGAAGGGGATTGGCGCTGCCAAGTTGAACGGCTCGGGAAAACATGAAGCAACCGTGTTTTCGAGTCTGCCTATAGAGGGACGAGGTGCGGGGAGTGATAGCTTTACCCTACCTTAATCGTCCTGATTCAGACCCTCTTGAAGCCGAGACTTCAGGAGGGTCAATTTTTTCCATGTAGAATGGGATGAAACCGGCCATCGGGGTTAACGGACCGGTGCTCAAGTCCGTAAACGATCGCGATCGCCCTGCACTTCTCGGATTTGGCTCTGTGACCTCCCCCGGGTTGCAGTTACCCCATCGATTCGGCGAGTTGATGGCCCAGGCAGGAACCCAGAAAACAGCAGGGGGTCTTCTATACCCCATCGTTGCTCCATTCCGATTTCTCTACATAAATTCTTAAGCGACAAATCCAGTTATAACACTATGGTCAGAGCAGAGTCCTTTTCTACCCCCTCTCATTCCCATCCCGGGTCTAGCAGACCGGACCTCAGACAACCGATCGCCCAGTCAGTCCCTGGGTTGACAGTCTCTATATTGATCGCCCTGACTACAGCACTCCCGGCGATCGCCCAGCCCTCCTTAGCACCGGGACAAGAACCCCAACTCTTGGCCCAGGCAGCCGCCATCCAAGAAGCCTATACTCTCGGTCCTGGCGATCGCATTCAAATCGATATTTTTAACGTCCCCGAATACAGCGGAGAAAATGGTCAACATCAAGTCCTAGTCGATGGCACCTTAAACCTCCCCCTGGTCGGCAGAGTCTCCGTAGAAGGACTCACATTAGAACAAGCCGCAGGCAGACTTAGAAACCTCTATGCCCCCTATCTGCAACGCCCCGAGTTCCTGACCATCTCCCTGATGGAGCGTCGTCCGGTTCAAGTAGGAATTTCCGGAGAAGTCAGAAGACCCGGTTCCTATATCATCCCCATGAATGAAGCAGGTAGCCAAAGGCCCACCATCACCACAGCCATTGAACGGGCCGGAGGGATTAGCTCCACTGCCAATATTCGTCAGGTGCAGCTTCTACGCCGGTCTAGAGGGGGGCCAAATCAACTGATTACCATCGACCTCACCACCCTAGTTCAGTTGGGAGACCTCAGCCAAGACATCACCATTCGCGATGGGGACACCATTTTTATCCCTGCCGACCCCAACATTAACGCCAACGACGCCCGTCAGCTTGCCTCGGCCAGCATCTCAGGGGATTCCTCTCAACCGATCAATATCGCCGTAGTCGGGGAAATTAATAAACCCGGTTCCTACACCGTAGCGGGAGCAACTGAAACCGGGGGACTGCTGACCCTAACCCGTGCCTTACAAACCGCTGGAGGGGTGACCCAATCGGCAGCGGTCGGTCAGATTCAAGTGCGACGACAACCGAAATCTGGACCTGCCCAAATCCTATCGGTGAACCTGTGGCAACTCTTAAACGGGGATATTAGCCAGGATATTATTCTTCAACAAGGGGATACCATCTACGTGCCGACAGGCAGTGGATTTAGCCCAGCGGAATCCTCTCGGTTAGCCCAGGCCAATTTTGCCGGGGACCCCTCCCAACCTGTCAATATTGCCGTCGTCGGTGAAGTGAGCCGACCCGGTTCCTACACTGTCACCCGCGTGGATGAGGCCGGGGGGTTATTGACGGTAACCCGAGCCTTACAAACTGCCGGTGGCGTTACACAATCCGCACAGTTAGGCGAAATTCAAGTGCTGCGGCAACCCCAAGCGGGTCCCGCACGACGGATCCCGGTCAACCTCTGGGCATTACTCCGACAAGGAGATCTCAGCCAAGATATTATTCTCCAACAAGGGGATACCATTTATGTGCCCACTGGCACGGGCTTTAATGCCGCCGAATCTACCCTATTAGCTGAAGCCAGTTTTGCAGGTAGTCCAACTCAACCTGTCAATATTGCAGTCTCAGGGGAAGTGACTCGTCCAGGCTCCTACACCGTCACCCGAGTGGATGAAGCCGGGGGGCTCCTCACCGTCACCCGGGCCTTGCAAACCGCAGGCGGAGTCACCTTATCCGCAGATATTCGTGAAATCCGTGTCAACCGCCGTCCGAAAGCCGGTTCACCTCAAACTATTGTGGTGAATCTCTGGGAAATGCTCGATCGCGGGGATTTCAGTCAGGATATCATCCTCCAACAAGGGGATACCATTGAAGTGCCAACGGCGAGTAACCCCAATCCCATAGAAACGGCTCGCATTGCTACGGCTAACTTTGCGGCAAATACCGCTACCCCCCTAAATATTGCGATCGTCGGAGAGGTCAACCGTCCCGGAACCTATACCGTTTCCGGGGAAGATGTCACCGCTACAGGGGAAGGTCAAATCTTAGCCAATGCAAACACGGGTGGGGGCGTAGTGGGACTGCCTACCGTCACCCGAGCCATTAAAATTGCCGGGGGGATTACCCCAACTGCGGATATTCGGCGGATTCAAGTGCTGCGACAACGGAAAAATGGCACTCAACAACTGATTGATGTGAATCTGTGGGAACTCTTGGAAAATGGCAATTTGAACCAAGATGTTCTGCTCCAACAAGGGGATACGATTGTGGTCCAAACCGCAACTAATGTCGATCTAGCAGAAGCTCCCAGACTCGCGACGGCCAGTTTCTCCCCCAACCGAATTCAAGTCAATATTGTCGGTGAAATTCAACAACCCGGAGTGGTGGAATTACCCCCGAATGCTTCCTTAAACCAAGCGATTTTGGTAGCGGGAGGATTTAATAATACCCGGGCGGAAAAAGATGAGGTGGAACTGATTCGGTTAAACCCCAACGGCACTGTGTCTCGACAAACCATTCCCATTGATTTTGCTCAGGGACTGGATGAAGGGACTAACCCGATTCTCCAAAACAATGATGTGATTGTGGTCGGGCGTACCCGGTTAGCCAGATTCGGAGATCGAGTCAGCCCGATCGGGCAGGTGACCAATTCTGTATTCTCTCTGTTTGGAATCTTGCGATTTTTTAATCTGTTCTAAAGGTATAGTTAAGGGCAGACCAAAAACATAAAATCACCAAAACCCGCACCCTCAAGGGTGGGGCTATACGGACAAAGCCTGCCTACGCAGGCTACAAGAGTAGGGTTAGGTTTTTAAGCACCGAATTTGGATGATTTATGTTTGGAAATCCCTAAGAGCAGACAGACCCACCGGGTTTCTTGACCCAATCTCTGCTAATCAGCAACAAATCGGGTCAAGAAACCGGGGTTTTGGTCCCCTTGAACTGATCCATTAGGGCCGTTTTAGGAAGGTTCGAGTCAGGGTCAAATGCGGGAGCAATTCAGTTCTCCCATCACTGCTCCTGATTCAGGGCACAATCCTCTAACGGGACTGCTAGGATACGAAAGAATACAACACCATCACCAGAGATTGACATGGAGAGCGCACCCAATCCTCAGCCGTTAACTCTTCACCACCCAGGCCAACCGTCACAGCTTGTGCCGATGCCTTATATGGCTGAATTCCAAGATCCCGATGAGGAAGAATTGGATCTCGGTCAGCTATTTGCCGTGATTCGTCGTCGAGCCTTTGTGATTCTGGGCGTTGCGACTCTCGTCACAGGTGGGGTGGCCGTCTGGACTGCCAACCAAACCCCAGAGTATGAAGGCAAGTTTCAAATTCTAGTCGAACCCGTCACCAGTCCGAATGATAATTTTTCTCGAATTTCATCTATGGTCGGAGGTCTGGGCGGACAATTGCTGCAAGGACAAGGTTCGGGGTTGGATTATGATAGC
>JAABSJ010000073.1 GCA_011390515.1 Oscillatoria sp. | reverse complement strand
GATTTACTAGAAGAAGTGCGAGTCGTGAGTTTGGCGAAACAGCGTGAGGAAATCTTCCAACCGGGAGAGTCCTTACCTGTACCCTCGGACTCGGAACAACCTGGGGTGCAATTGTTACGCCGGTTGCGAGATGAAGCACACCGCTTTGCTGTGACGTTTCACCGCCAACAACGGACCGAACGAATGCGGCGATCGCGTTTAGATGAAATTTCCGGGTTGGGATTTGAACGCCAAAAACAACTGTTAGCGCATTTCCATTCCCTCGATTATATCAGTATCGCGACGCCGGAACAATTGGCAGAAGTATCGGGAATTGGTCCAAGGTTGGCACAGCAAATTTATGAGTATTTTCATCCATGAATCTTAACCCCAAATTGCTTAAACGTGCCATTCCTTATTGGATTGGGGGATTAATTACCTTGGAAGTGGCGATCGTCATCATTTATCTTGGCGGCGTCTTCATCGAACGCAAAGTTTATCCCCCGTTTGATATGGATGGATTCATGACGATTCCCAGTCTATTACAAGCATCAATTCTCTTCCAACTCTCGTTGGTTTATTTAGGGATGTTCTTCTTTTTCCGAAAGTTATCAGAACGTCCTTCCCCTGCATTTTGGTTTGTACAATCGGGGTTATTATTTTATGTCGCCTTAGATGAACTGGTCAAACTTCATCTGGGAGGGGGTTCATCCAGTTGGATGCCGATTGCTGGCACAAAATACTGGATTGGAATTTATAGCTTTTTAATCGTGGCGATCGCTGTCTTCTTTTTCCGAGACTTAAAAGCAATCTGGTATTTTTCCCCCAACCTATTCATCTTAGGGATATCGGGATTGCTGCTGGCAATGATTGGGGGATTTGGTGCCGAGATATTTAAACATATTATCTTGAATCCTCTCCTGGCCAAGTTGTTTCCAGAACGGGAAGTCTTAACCTGGGTCATCGAACAAGTTAGAGTCGCCTTTGAGGAATTTTTAGAAGTGTTTGGAGAAACCTTGATGTTATATGCAGTTTTGCTATTTGTGGCGAAGAAAATCGAGCAGAACTATCAAGATGTTTTGGAGAAATGAGGAAAGTTTTACGGTTTGTAGTAGTAAACTGCTACAGTTGATTAAATGCTGGGGTAATTAGCCATTAATGCTACTCAAAATTATGAGTAAAGATTATGGTTTGGATCGAGCCACACAATATAAAAAATATTCTCCTCCTCAATAAAGAACCCATGAACTCTGCCATATTCGTTAGCCGAAACCTGAAACAACTGGTAAGGCGTATCTACTAACTGTTCCTCATTAGGAATGCCAAAGCACTTTTCTGTCACTCTACGGTCACTCCAGTCTATGGGATGGCATCGTAGATTGGCAGCATTCTTCACTGTAATTTCTGTGAAAGTCATCGTAGAAATATTTTTCAATCTTTCCAGCAAAACAGAAAAATACTTAGCATCCTGATGGTTACATGGAAATTTGGGATGGTTAGTTTGTAAATAGGTAAATGAAAAGCTGATACCTTGTGGAGGAGCCAGCTTTTTAGGCGAGATTTTAGATGTAGGATTCGGCGGAATTTTCGGTTTCTTCGGTTTCTTCGGCATGAGCTGCGTAATAGTCTTTCATCCACTCTTTCTTAATGATATCCGTTGACGGAGCATCAATCGGTAAATTGCCACGAGCAAATTTCCAAGGATCTTCTTGATTAGTCATGCGTTTTAACTCGTAAGCATCGCATCCCAAGTAAACATCGGCAATTTCTTGAAGAAACTTTTCAAGGGATGGGTCGAGAGTGGGTTTGGCAACATTCTCGATAATCGGTTTCCAGCTAAAAGACTCGTATTTTTGATACAAGGTTGGCAGAACTGGACCGTGAATCCATGCTTCAAAGTCTTCCTCAAATAAAGGAGACTCTTCAAGTGCCAAATGCCATGCCTGAGCATAGTAAACTAGCTTTTGTAGCTTCAGGTTGCTGAGAAAAGAGCCAGTTTCATTGGCTAACCAAATAAAGTAATTGGCTACTGCAAAGGGACTTACCATATTTAAGTATCAGGTTTCTTTTGAACTTCTTTTTCTATTTTACCATAAACTTTCGCTTTAGGCATAAAAATTTTTATTGAAACGGAGGAGAATCTACGGATCCATGCCGAGATAGAGTTCACCGATCGCAAACCCTAGGTTAAGACTTTTCAGAACAATGCGATCGCCTTCCTCATAGACTTCAGTTTCCCAGGTATCTTTACCCGTAAGGCGACGGCATTCTACTTGCTGGGTTTCCTGGGAAATGAGAATGTATTCTTCTAAACTGTCAATCTTTTGATAATCGGTGAAATTTTCCCCTAAATCAAAGGTTTGGGTACTGGGAGAGAGGACTTCAGCAATCAATTTAGGATAGCGTTTGACATAGCGATCGCAACGGTCCCGGGAGTCACCAGTCACAAAAGCATCAGGATAGTAATAAAACTCATCTTGATAATTGACCTTAACATTCCCCGAATAAAACCGACAGTCCGGGGAGTTCCGCAAATGCGAGTTAATCAGGTACAGAAGATTTTGAGCAATGCGATCGTGATTATCGGTCCCGCCTGCCATTGCATAGACTAACCCGCGTCGATATTCATGCCGAATTGGGGTTTGAAGTTCGATGTCGAGATATTCTTCAGGACTGATGTAGTTAGGAACAGCAATCATCCCTGTTGCCTCCAAAAGGTGATTGACTTTAATTCAATTATAGCACTAGGCTGAACGGGAGTCACTAACTTTAATATTTTCAAGGTGGAATTGAGCTTTATTAAAACCAAAATTAACCGTGAATTATTCCTCTTCTCGGGATAAAATCAAATTCAGGACGTTTAATTCATGAGAATTTAACAAATACTTATCGGAAAACAGTTTAGCGCGCATTTGCTCTAAACTGTAGCTTCTGAACAGTAAAAAGGGAAATTCTCGGTATTGGCGACCAATGGGTAAAGTGTTGTAGGCAGGATAGAGGGAGTGGAGGTAGCGCGAGAGTAAGGTTCTAAATTCTTGGCCTTCTTCTTCCTGGGGTTCTTCTTTGAAATACTCCGCGATCGCCTCTCCGGCAATGAAGTTAAACAATGGCATCAGATAATACTGGTCAGTGTTATTGCTATATTGCTCAAACCATTGAGTGCGAGTTGCTTCCCGGCGGAGTAATTCCACTAATTCAATGGCACCCCCGCGTATGGCCGATCGCAGGTTTTCGGGATATTCCAAACTCTTACTCACGGCAAACATCTTGTTAATTAACTCATCAGTGGCATAGCGGCGAATCTGCTTTTCTAAGCGAATTTCATAACTTTCTTCTAACATCTGGTCAATTGGAACGATGAGTAAACTTCCCACCAGATGACCGGGTTCAATATTGCCAAAGTCTAAAAGTTGGTCGAGGCGGTTACAGTATTGGGTAAATTGGGTATTGAATTCTTCCCGTAAGGACAGATAGGATTTATGCATAGTTTCCTCGGTCCCCGTTTCATCCATTAAGATAAATTCAGCGTGACTGAGAAGACCTTCCAAACTGGTAAAAATATCCAGCAAAATCCGATGACTGGGTTTCTGGCGATATTCAGTTTTGAGTTCTCGAATCAGGTGGGTAATTTGACCACTCAAGGTCATTCCGGCAGTGGAAACGGATTTACCGCCAATGGGAATAATTAGACAATCTTTTCTCCCCAAGGGTCCGGACCCGAAAATCCGCGTCATCATGGAAAGTTTCAGAATCAGCAAGATATTTAAGAGATTCAAGATGCTTTCTTGCATCGACAGTTGCCGTTCGGTTTCGTCATCAAGGGTGGGAAATTCGGGGTCAGTGGAGGGATAGTACACCGCGCGATCGCCTAAGTAAAATATCAGGGATTTCTCTTCCGTATCCAGGGTCTGCCGGGCTCCATTTTCCTCATATTCTCCCCTGGCGCGATAAATCACCTGAATCACTTCCATGAGATTTTTCTCAATCTGAAACCGGGGAATCTCGACTAAAATATGTTTTGCTTTAGGAAACGATAATCCCCGACTGGCGGAGGAGGTCATAAATACGACTTTGACATCTTGTTTATAGGTCTGAATTCGGAGTTTATCCGCCTCGCCGAGACTAGCATGAATTTCCAGGTAATCCCTGTAAGGTTCAAATTTATCTCGCCGACGGCGAAGGGTTTCTATGAGTTCCTGCAACCGTTTTTTATCCTGTATATAGACCAAGATTTGACTGGAATCCGCTTGGGTTAATAACTGATAAATATCTTCTGCCAGTCGAGTTTGCATCTTCTCGACTAAGGTGCGTTTTTCTGATTGAAACAGATTGGAGGTGAATTTGACCGATTCGATAAAGATTTTATAAGTAATGTTCAACTCACTGGCCGGGTAGGAGTTGGTATTAATCGCACAAGCGCGTAACCGCTGAAACTGAAAAGTCTCGATAGTGAGAGGGTTTGCGGACTGTTTTGCCAGACGAAAATAGATTTTATCCGGTTCGGGAGAGGGTTGAGATAAGTGTTGGGTAATCACGTCTTTGTCTACAATGGACGCATCCGCTACGATTACCTTGGTATTAAATCCATGTTCGGGATTGGTGAGTTCATAGTCGTGCAAAAATTTACTGATGCCTTGCAAGAAGTGAACGCCGCTATCATCCCCGGTGATTTCATCAATCATAATAAATAGATGTTTGATGCGGTTCGAGATTTGGCGCATTTTTGCCGGTATGACTTCTTTATCTCGTTGGTTATAGGCACTTTTAAAGATGTGACTGAGATGTTTCAATGTGGTGTTTCCCGGGGTGGTGACGCGCAAGGATTGGATGGAGACGGTGGCAAGGATTTGATTGGAGAGTTGATCGGCGACTGCGGTATGAATGCCAGCACAAATACTGGAAAGCACTCCAGCAGTTTTTGTGCCGCGATCGCCAATTTTGTCCGAGGCGATTTGATGCAACCGGGAGGACCGACGCTGACTCCTTGGCGATCGCACTTCCTGATCCACCGGAATAAAATCTACCGCGTTGGCAGTAAATATATCTCGCCGGGAATTGGTGTGATATCGAACTGTGGGAAATCCGCCGTTTTCCTGGATCATCACGGCGTTACTGGTGAGACACCAGAGGCGATCGTCACAGAGGTTGCCGGTGGATGCGGATTTAAACTTATCGATAATATCTAAATTGACTTGTTTTCGGGGACTGACATAGAGGAATAAGAACCCTTCGTCAAAATGGGACTGTAGAAAATTGGCGATCGCGGTGGTTTTGCCAATTCCCGGATTGCCGGTTAAAAACAGATAAATCTCCTCAGAAGTCAGCGCCTTTTGAATCAGTTCCGCGTGTCCATTTCGCAGGGTCAATCCCTCCGGTAAACCCAAGGGAGTTGCCAACTCCTGGGGGAGAATTCCCACGGAGTTAAAAAAACCTTGAATCCGTTCGTGATGAATCACTTCAGTGATACCCGGTCCGGTGAGGTTGGGTTGAGACAACTTCTCCACCAATTGTTGACCCTCGATAAAACTTTTGGCAGCACTTCGCTGAATTTGCTTGAGGACATTTTTGCGCGCGGTTTTAATTTCTTGCTGTTTCGGTTCCTTCTTATAAATTTCGGCACAAGTTGCCAACAACTGGAGATTATCAGGACGAAGGGAGATAGTTCCAATATGGCGATCGCTATATCCCACAACATTGAAAATCAGGGAGGCGGATTCTGGCAAGAGGTGATAGTCCTGCAAAAATCCATAGAAACTATGCGCGTAAGAACCGGCCTGAATTAACTTGGTACTTTCTTTATCCCGGCGTTTAAATGCCGTTAAATATTGCCGTAAATCTTTCGATAAGTCCAAGTCTAACCCGGGACTGCTGCCTGTATCCAAACGCAACTTAGAAAAAACACTTTTCGACCGCAAGTAACCCAACTCCCCTCTCAGCATTTGCCGCAAGACTTCCACATCATCCAGGGGAACAATATCCTCGGCAGATTGCACGGAAAACACGGATAAATCCACGCATAAAATCCGGAACTCCTGACCATAGCGCAAGAAGATTAAGGTATCAGACTGCAAAAACTCTCCCGCTTTCCCCTGTCCGGAATATTGATGAATAATCCGCTGAATTTGCCGGGAATCGAGGGTCTCAAACTGGGATAAGACCTGGGTGAAATGTTCCTTAGAATCTTTGGGGGAAGTGCCAATGCTGTTGTCCCCGGCAAAACTGCATTGATAGTAGAGAATTTCGAGTTGACGTTTGAGGCGATCGCCTCCTTCCTGGGAGTTCAGATATTCCCGAAAGAAATTCAACCCCGAGAGAAACCCCTTCTGGATAAAAAAGCGACTCCATTTTTCCAATATCTCGCGGTTTTGGGGTGCGATCGCCTCATGTTTTTCCGCGATTCGCTTGACCATTTTCGGTAATTTGAGTCCCTGCAAATCCTGGCGATACAAGTCTCCAAAATGGTGTTTAATCTGATGGCGTTCCAGATAGGACAAAATGCCAATATTAAACCCCACTTCAAACAACCGGCCTAATTCTTCTGCAATCATCGGTTTGATATGACTCCTGATAGTAATGGTCAACAACCGCTGGGGGTTAAAACCCCCAGCTAATAGCTAAAGTCGGTTAAAACCGACTAGGTGGCGGCACTTAAACTGTGATGTTTTTAGAGGAATCGAGCATCTTGCTCGTAATCCAAGACATTGGGTTGATATATTTTTACAATTTATATGCCTTTTCCAACTTACCCCACTTCCACTTTTTTTGCTTCAGCGTGTAACTTGCTGTACTCTAATCCGGTTAACACCCACCGTTCATCTTTGGGGTCAATTTCCAAGGCAAAAAATCGACTTTTAATGTCCCAATCGACCCAAGCGACTGGATCATAATACAGTCCTTCGATACCAAACTCGTTCATGGGTTCATCCACGGAAAACACATCCTCAATTTCCAGGGGGGTCTGATTTGGATTCGGGACAAACTGCTGAGAACCCGGTGGGTCTTCACAGTATCTATGCATCTGGAGTATCGAGGTTTGGACTTCTTTGAAAATGCAAGTACATCGTTTAGGCCAAAAAATAATACTCGATTCATGACTAGGGGGATTCAGGGGATGACCTTGCAGAATCCCTAAGTTTTTAACTCGGATTAATAGGTTAGAAACTTCATGATAAGAAAAAGCATCAGCATTAAAACGGGGTTCTTTTTTCTGTTCCCATTTAAAACCCAGAATATCGCATTCTGTAAAATGCAGGTAATCAAAGTAATTATTTATTTTAGTCATTCCACTCCAAAATTGTAGTTTTTACTGACTCCTTGCACCCGTGTAAACAACTGCTGGGGGTTTTAACCCCTGCCGGATGTCGCCACTTATACCGTGATTTTTAGTCGGTTTTAACCGACTTTAGCTGTTAGGCGGGGGTTTGAACCCCCGCCGGTTGTCGCTACTACAGGCCGCCAATCGTTTTAACCCCCACCGGATGCTTTCCGCAAATCTAACACTTTCTTAACCTCGGTCAAAAATGCTAAAGCATTAAACTCAACCCGTGGCGTCATTTGTTCAAAGATTGATAAGGCACCAATGGACTGTTCTCCAATAATTGTTTCATAAGGGTCTAACTTCAAAGTTTGGTCACTTTTGCGATCGAAGCGGGAGAAGTGAAAGAGGGTTAAGTATTGCAAGATGTCCCGTTTCAAGGGAGTGTCATAGATTAAATCTTGGCGAATGGATTGGTCATCCATGACTTGGGGATAAAAGTCTCCTAATAAGGTGGAATAGGAAATAACACCATTATAAAACCGTTCCTCCGGTCGGCCAACACTGATGCCATTAAATAGGTTGAGAAAGACCACTGCTTGCTGTCGGGGGTCTTGCGCTAAACTGGTGAGTTGTTGAGTGTCTTGGACCACAAATGCGTTGACTTTGGGACCGCCTAATTTGCAGACGTAATATTTATCGAAAAAGATGGGATAAATTTTTAAGTCTGGATGGTTTTGCATCAAGGCGGTGATCAGGGGAGGAGACATAAAATATAAGTCTTCATCCCGATCGCCACGGGTGATATGTAGGGTACTGGTATAGGGTGCTTGTGCGACATACAGGATATGCCGGTATCCTTGTTGATACAGTTGGTTGACGGTATCGATTAAAATAGGAGGTTCCCGATAGAGGCGACGCAGGGAGTAGTTATCGGAAAAGGTCTGGAGTCGTTCAATTTGGATGGTATCTTGTGGCGATCGCTGGATGCCGATGATTTCTCCGGTAACATTGGCAATCCGATTCTTCCGGTATTGAGGGCTCGTTGCAGCATCACTCTCTCGACTCGATACAATGACGATCGCCAGTTTATCTAACTGCAATGGTGAGGTACTTTCCATCACCCGAAAGGTTTTCGGTAACACGGAATAAAGAGACCTCAACCCATTTTCTAACCGATGTCGATTGAAGTTTTGCAACCGAATCCCTTGGGAATTGGACCGATATTGATGACTCAGCAAATAGGACAACCCCTTACAGAGATTTGCTAAAAATTTCTCTGCTGGCAAGGGTCGTTCATGGGTTCCCTCATGGAGGCGGAGGAACGGAATAAACAAGTTTTTTGGCGCTTTTTCCAGGAGTAAATCAAAGCAAATATAAGCAAGAACTGTCCAAGTGAACCGATAAATAAAGGTCTGACTCGGATTCAATCCGCCGGGATTCAGGCGCGTGTTATCATAATCCAACAGAATTAATTGCTGATTTTGGAATGTTGCTCGATACTGGTCCCAACAAATCCCCTGATTCGGAGTACAAACCACCGCCAGCATCCGAATTCCGGCAATCTGATAATTCCAGGTAAATCGTTCTTGTTCAGTTTCCGGAAAATACCGGATATCTTCAATTTTGATACTCGCTTCGAGACGACAGAGTGCGGTGTTTTCGAGACCCGGTTTCTCAATGGTCACATATTTTAACTGCGCTTTGGGATTTCTTTCTGTCTCTGGGTCTAAAAAATATCCCAGTAGCGCGCTATTCACATCTTTCTGTAAAATCCCTTTTCTGAGGTTAATTTGTCGGGAGTAAGTCCGGGTGGGTAAAATTCTTTGTCGCTTGATAACGTTTTGCAGCATCGACCGCAGACGTTCAATTTTAACCTTGACATTACGTTCGTTTATCCCTCGGAAAAACCCAGCGAAAATCCGTTGTTTTGCGACTTCATCCGACCCGGATAAAACTGGCATGACCCGTTCATCAAACAGTCGCCAAGGGTAAAAGTTGCCTTCCTGATCCGCGTTATAATCGGGTTCTCCGGGATTGCAATCTGAGGCGAACACAAAATAATAAATAAACAGTCGGACTAATACTTTTCTGACAAAGGATTCCCGGCGAGTTTCATCAGATATTGCCTCTTTATGTTCGGTACTGTTAGGGTCCAGCAGCATCAGGTTATAATCCAAGACTTCTTGTCCAGCATGAGTTTGAACCGGACCACCAAATTTAAGTTTCAGTCCAAAAATAAACTGCCGTTCCCCTCCTTCTCGGTCCGTATGTTCTCCTAAATTGCCTTCAATGATGGGAATAATTGGCAGACAATCGAAGACCTCAGCGCGGGATAAGGCATCTCGATAATTAACTGTCACTCCTTGATAATTTACCTCAAAATCCCCATCCGCTTTTTCCCGGTCATTGATGTAATCGTCGATTAATCGTAAGCGGCGAATTAAATCGTTTAGATAAATCATGCCGAGGGTATCGCTGGTTTCGATATGCTCAGACAAATGCTCTAAATAGATGATTTTTGCTTCTTTCTTGAGCTTTCCAAGACTTTCTGTATCCACCAATTGCTGCAAGTCGTCAAAGTAGGAAATTTCATCCTGAACTAACCCATCGAGAATGTCTAATAATTCTTGCTGAATCCCTTCGTCATCGGGAGCAAGTTTAGTGGTAATATAGTTAGCAATTCCCTGGCGGAGGTCTGCGGAAAATCGGTCTACATTTTGCACCGAAAGGGTAATTTTATGAAATTTCAGTCGAGATTCACTGCCAGGACGGTTGGTTTCTAGTCTGAGTTTTTCTTTTTGAAGGGGGGGAGAAGATTGATTAAAATTGAAGGTAAATCCCAGTTGTCCGGTTGTTCCTTGAACCTGGGTTAACTCCGGACTCATCTGGTCAACGGTCTGTGCGATCGCCTCCCCAGACCCCATTGTTTCCTGGAGATGGCGTCGTAACTGGTCTTGAATTTGCTGGATTTGCTGACTAAATTGCTCCTCAATCCTGGGGGTAAATTTCACCGAGGCCGATCGCACCCCATTGGCGGAAGTTAGGGGATTCTGAATCTGAGCATTTGTCGCCAGTTCAGTGGCAATTTCATCAATTTTAATTCTCAACCGATGGCGATCGCGAGTCAGTTGAAATGGATTCTGACTCTGTAACCGATGCCAAATCTGTTGCAACAAATGACTATAGTCTACAGGTTGCAACCCATCGCCACCCTGGGAAAGTTGGTTAACCAAGATGCTCACTCCTCCCTGATTGTTCTGTTTCTGAGTAGTTTATCATGAAGCGGTCCAGGAACTTGCATTTTTTTTTCTAACGGGTTGGACAATCCACCATCGCCGTTCACTCTTCCGGGGTTTCCACCGTAATCTGCCAGGTTTCCAAGGTAATCCCCACCGTTTGTTCCAAACGAGTCAAAGCATTGAGATAGGCAATTTTTGCAGTCAATTCACTATTATTGGCACTAACGACTTCTTCTTGAGCACTGATGACATTGCGAATCTCCCCCCGACCTAAGCGGAGTAATTCTCGTTCATTTTCTAAGTTTTGTTGTGCAAATTCTTTCTCTTGCTGTGCTAAATTGACTTGTTCCAGGAGTAATCTAGCATTCCTCACCTGATCGCCAACTTGAATTAACAGATTATCGCGTTGATCATCTCGGGTATTTTGAGCTTGCAACAAATTCACTCGTTCTTGTTCTACCCGACTCTCCAATCTGCGATCGCCAAAATTTCGACTCAAACCAATCCCCAGTCTGACATCATTGGTATCAGCGGTACTCGATTGCAAATTACTCCCATAACTCGCCGTCAAATTCATATCCCATCGCCTGTCATCTTCCGCCAACCTTAAATTCAACCCAGCAATCTCTACCGCCAGTTCTGCATTGAGATATCTGGCACTGTTTTGTAATGCCAATTTCTTTAATTCTTCTTCATTTAACTGACTATCCTCTACCACAATCTCTTCCCCGGGGATAATCGGAAAATCCTCAACATCCAAAATCGTCAGCAAGTTCAATCGCACCTGCTGAAAGTTATTTTGAGCGCCTAATAGCTGTACTTGTCTGCTGGCAATATTTCTTTCATTTTGGACTAAATTAATTCTCGGTTGTCTCCCTGCTTCCACCAATGCTCGGTTAATCTCAAAGATATCCTGAGCAATTCTTAGGGAATTTTCGGCAATTTTTACCGACTCCTGTGCTTGTAACAGTTCCCGATATCCGAAAATTGCCTCGGTTATGATATTGATTAAAGTCGAGTTCAAGTTCAGTTTATTGATGTTTTCGTTAAATTCGGCAATTTTAATCGAAGCGGTATTGATATCCCGGCCAAAACCCCGTAATAAAGGTTGGCTAAAATTCAAAGAAAGCCCTTGATTTACTCGATTTTCATCGACAATTTCCGCTTGGTTACTACTTTGAGTAATGCCTCCTATATTCCATGCCGCGCTAATTTCTCCACCGCTGGGAATTCTCATCGTGACCCTTGATCCGGCGGTAATTTCAGCAGAGTTGCTGGTAGCACTCCCAAAATCATTTTGATTGATACCCACGGATATTTCTGGGGTAAAAATAGGTTGAAATTTATCTAAATCCACCGCTAAATTGGCTCGTTGTGCGATGCGTTGGAGATAGGCATTTTTAATCTCGCGGTTATTTTGGACTGCTAAACCCACCACCTCCACCAGGGTTACGGGAATTCCCTCAAGGAGGCGATCGCCAGGAGTCTCTGGAACCGCAGGACGAGTCTCAGGAACCGTCACCGGCACTTGCTGCAATTCCGCAGGCCGATTCTCAAATAAAGGCAGTGTGGCCGGGTCTAAATCGCGCTCGCCACTGGGGGGATTCGCCTCGACGGGTAACTGAGGAAGACTCTGAGATATCACTTCATTTTGCTCCAGGCGATCGCCTTGAGGCAATTCCGATTCCGCTTCTCTCTCAGGCGGTTCTATTGCTCTAGGTTCAACGGGTTCTGCCGGTGGCGGTACATCTATCTGCGGTGCATTTTTTCTCACTTCACCCGATGAAACTGCCGGTTTCACAGGTGCCGAGACTGGAGAGGGAGAGGGAAAAGCTGGCGTCAAAGGAGACAACAACTCCCCAACCACATGGGGAACATCCCCTTGATGTGAGGCCGGAACTTCTGGGGAAGTAACCGGGGGAACTGGCAACTCTGGCATTGTGATTTGTTCTGGAATGGCCTCCGGAGTCAGTTCCTCAGCAATCCCTCCTTCGTGAAACTTGCTACCGGCCAACAGGGTCAAAGATGTGCCAAAAATAGCCGCTATAAAACTGACCGTCGGGGTCACCCAAACAGGTCGTTGCTTCGTCTGAGTGCCGATCGCCATCTCTCCATGCTTTGTATCTTGATTGTTCTGCATACCCCTTCATCCTTCCTGATTTGTATCACATCCTAGCGCGATCGCAATGCTTGTACCGGATCTAACTTGCTCGCTTGCATCGCTGGCAAAAACCCCGCACCCACCCCCACCAACAGCGCCGAACCCAGCGCCAATCCAGCAGTTTTCCGCTCAAACTCATAAGGCAACTCAAAGCGATCGGCCACCACCATCGTTAATCCATGTACGGTTAAAATTGCCAACACACCTCCCAGCAGACTCAAAATTGCCGCCTCTAAAATAAACTGGAACATAATATCCCCTGCCGTCGCACCGATCGCCCGACGCAGGCCAATTTCCGGCGTCCGTTCCATCACCGCTGCGATCGTAATATTGGCAATTCCCACTCCCCCCACCAACAAGGCGACTGCTCCCACCGCCAACAACGCTCGGGAAACCATATCCAGGGTTTTTTTCTGCTCAATAATATCGTTAACATTATTCCATGTATAGACATTCCCATCGGGGTAGCGCTGGGTTAACAGTTGTTTGACTTGCTCTTCCAAACGATTCATCTCTTCTATTTCCTGGGGTCGGATCAAAATCGTCCCGATATTGCGCTGGCCTGTGAGTGCGACATAAAGCGACATCGGCACCAGCATTTCCCCACTGGGTTCGTCATCCTTATACCGGAGCTTTGTATCAGCTACCCCAATCACTACATACAATCGACCATTAAAATAAATGCGTTTGCCAACTGGATTACTCTCTTCAAAAATTTGCTCCCGTAAGACCGTATCGATAACAGCAACTGAGCGATAGCTGGTAAAATCAGTCTCACTAAAAAATCGTCCTTGCAAGATGGACCGACCGGCAAGCTGTAAGTATTCTTCAGAAACTGCACTAACGTTGGCAGACCCTTCATTTTGCTCAAAGATAATGCTGGCACGGTAATCTATCCCAGCGGTTGTTCCGATCGCCTGCACCCCTCTCAAGCGACTTTTTAAATATCCCACATCTTCTAACCGCATTCGGCTGCCACCGCGAGACCACTCCACCGCCTCAATTTGAGGTGCTTCGCGCCGTTGGATTTCCTCCGCAATCACCGCAGTGCTAATGTTCCTCACTTGCAGAGTAGCACTCACTGCCGTTACCCCCATAAACACCCCCAAAGTCGTCAAGGCCGATCGCAAGCGATTTCCCCGGAGGGAATCACAACTGATCCCGATTAAATCGAATATACTGAGACTCATCCTGCTGCTCCCTTCCCTAAAACTCACTTAATCAATCACCGATTGGACGTTAATTCCTTCCCCGTCGCTGTCATCTCTCGGAACCCTCTTCCCCATCCCCCGAAGGTTCCTCCGGCGAGGCGATCGCCACCTCCATCCCCGGTTCTAAAGATACATCCGATGGCGGCAAAACCACCTCGTCCCCCACTTCCAGTCCGGATTTAATCTCCACCTCCGTCACCCCTTCCAATCCCAACTCAATGGTTTGTTTCTGCACCTTACTCTGAGCATCCAGCGTCCAAATATAAGGTTGGGGAGCATCCCGTTGAATCACTTCAATCGGTAACACCACCACCTCTTGAAGCTGCTGGACAATAATTTCCACACTCACTTGTGCACCGGGAATCAAACTCCCCGTGGGAGTCTCCAGCTTGATGGTAGCAGGCACAAAAGCTTGTGCTGTAGTCCGACTCGAACTACTTTCCCCCGTAATCGCCAAGGGAGAAAGCTCATAGACCACCCCCTGATAGATCTGAGCATTGGGTCCAATCACCGTCACTCGCGCTTCTTGGTCCAGTTTGACCTGGGAAGCATCCAAAGTGGAAAGCTCAAGATTCACAAACTCTTGAGACGGGTCTCCCAAAGTGAGTAAATCGTCCCCGCTTCCAATGCCATCTCCATTGTTGACCATTACCTGTAAAATCGTCGCCTCAATTGGAGTCGCTACGATATTTTGTGCCAACTGCTCCTGAGTATTTTGAATCACAATTTCCTCGCGCTCTAGTTGGAGGCGTTCTTGGTTAAATTGCGATCGCAAATCTCGCACTTGACCTTCAGCTTCTCGCACCGCCTGCCGTGCCTCCTCCACCTCCCGATTCGGTTCCCGACGGAGTTTGTTTAACTCGATTTCAGTCCGTTCCAACCCAAATATCTCACGACGGATATCTGCCTCTACCGTTCTCACAGTTTCCTGTGCCGTTTCCACCTCTTTTTGTGCCGTCTCTAGCTCCTCCGCCAATTCCTCCTCAATAGTTCCCCGTTGGAGTTGAATTTTCTCTAAATCCAAAAGGGTTTGAGTCACTGCCACCTCCGCTTGCTGGAGTGAAAATTCAGCACTACGAACTGCACTTTCTTGGCCTTGAACCTCTTGTTCGGCAATAAATCCTCGTTGCGCTAAGTCTTGGTCCTCTCGGAGTTTCTGTTGTGCCGTAGCGAGTTCTTCCTGTGCATTAATTACTCTGAGTCGGTTGGTTCTCAGGGTAAGGTTTTCTTTCTCAATATCCAGGTTTAACTCAGCCAATCGGGTTTGGAATTTTTGAGATTCCGCCGCACTTAAACGAGACAACTCTTGTTGAGCTTCCCTTAATTTTTGTTGAGCTTCTCCCAATTTTTGGCGCTGACTTTCCAGATTGAGTAATTGTTCTCGACGGGTTGATTCCTGGGTTGCCAGTTGACTTTCTCGGGAAACATTTTGCTGAAGAAGTCGCTGAAGTTCGGTTTGAGCAATAGTTAGATTGTCCTGCGCCTCCAAAACTTTTCGTTCCGTAGTCGCCAGAGAAAGTTGTTTTTCGCGAATTTCTAACGGTTTAATTGCAAAATTGGTTTGTTGCTCAATGTTGTTTCGGAGGGTAATTAATTCCCCACCGGATGGGACGCGATCGCCAACCCGTACCAAAACCCGATCGACTGTCCCATCGGTAGGAGATTTGAGAGTTTGTTGACCCCCAAATTCGACAATTCCACTATTGTTAACCGAGATTTCAATCGTTCCTAGTTCCACCGTAATAGTGCTCACCTCCACCGCACCCCCTGATGGATTGAGGACCCGACCATAAAAAAACCATCCGCCAAAGGTTGCGACGGCCAAAACCCCAGCGGCGATCGGCCAATAAGCTCGCCGTTTATCTTTGTATTTTACTGTTTCCCCCACGATTAAGACTTGCTGGCTCCACTGATTTTTACTGACCGATACCCCCTGAATTGAAGTCGTCATCGACTCATCATCCATTTCCCTAAACCATCACCTTCCCGGTTGCCATTGTCAAGGCTGAAAGGCATTTTGGCAAGAAAATTCTGTTAAAATTTATTGCAATTTTAAGTGGCAACAACCGGCGGGGGTTAAAACCCCCGCCTCATAGCTAAAGTCGGTTAAAACCGACTGCAAGTCTTATTCTGTGGTGTTTTCAGTCGGTTTTTAACCGACTTTAGCTGTTAGGCGGGGGTTTTAACCCCCGCCGGTTGTTGCCATCGGTCCCAGATGTCAAGTTAATCTTACTTTACTCGATCGCCGTCGCTAGAACCGACCCCCTTGAGGGTAAGGGTTTTCGCCAATGCTTACTGGGGTATCACCTATCAGTTCGCTGTGGCAACCGGGGATAATTCTAATTCATAGCGATAAAGCGCGATCGCCTTGCCTCCGGCAGCAAAGTAATCGGGGTCCTGGGGGGATAAATAAATCGCCGTGATTTGATTGGCAGTAATTTTCTCCGGCGTATCCTTCCCCCATTGATAGTGGGTGGTAGTTTCCACTTCATTCAGATAAATCTGCGGTTGGCGGCGAAAAATCTGCTGGGTGATTTCTGTGGCGATAAACTGATCCGGTGCAGGAATTTCGCTGCCTCTGCCGGTTACCAGGGATACCAGTTGCCGATCGCCGTTCAAAACCGTAATCTGCCGGTTAGGATTCTCTGGGTCAACCTTAACCGATTCCACCGCCCGACTGCCTAAATAGGCTTGAGCAATCTTTAACCCATTAAAAGCGCGATCGGCAACAACTCCCTGATTTCCAGAAACCGGAATCGGGATTCCCCGCCATCCCCCCGGATTCAGTCCCGACCCCTCTACAAATCGCACCTGAAATTTAACTGGCTGATTCAAATAGGCTTGATTCTTCTCAAATCCCGGTGTGACAAGACTCGGCGCGAGGGGGGCAATCTGTTCGATTAGGGTACTGGTTACATCCCAAGTCCCTTTGATCCAGTCGGGATAAATCAAATCACCCTCTGCCACAGAAACCACAGGTTTACTCTGCCAATTGGGAAAGGCTTGCAAACGGTCCGCTAGGGGTCCAGCTAGAGCATTCCCAGGGGTGAACAGCAGAATTATCATCATCAAACAGAGGGATATTCCCCTATTTATCATGGCTTTCGTATGCGGCGACGATACCCTGAACGAGAGGATTGCGGACCACATCGGCTTGGGAGAGGGTGCAAAAGGAAATGTCTTCTACATTTTGCAAGATTTTTTTGGTGACGTTTAAACCCGACTGCTGATGCAAGGGTAAAAGGGTAGGTAAGGCAACCAGGGGGTGAGACTGAATTCGCCCCGTTAGAGCAAGGCCACCACCATCCACGGGCATATCGTCAGATGAGCGCTTCGGAGTCCAGGGGACCCATTGACTCAACCAACTGTGCAAGGCATCATAGAGGGGGGAGATTTTATTCAGGGCTTTCTCGCTTTTGAGTGGTATCTAAGCTTAGAACGCTGGCTCTCATTTTTTCAACCCCAGCGCTGAAAATCCCTAACGGCAAAGCTTTGAGCCCTCATTCCTAACTTTTGTCAGTTAACCAGACAGCCGAACATGATTAAATTCCCTGGAATTAAAGTTTTAGCCCAAATCTATGAAAGTGCCAATTCGGTTGTCTATCGAGGGATTCGAGAACAAGACCACAAAGCAGTAATTCTCAAAGTTCTGAAACAAGACTATCCCACGCCCTTTGAGCTAACCCGATATAAGCAGGAATATGAAATCACCCGCAATCTGGACATAGATGGTGTGGTTAAATCTTATGCCTTAGAACCGCATCAAAGAACTTTGGTTATTATCTTAGAGGATTTTAGCGCATCATCCTTAAAACAATTGATGAATGACCGTGTAGAGACGCATGGCATTGCACCCCTACCAGAATTTCTCAACATCGCTATCAGAACGGCTGAGATTTTAGGTACTATTCACGCTGCCAATGTCATCCACAAAGATATTAATCCTGCCAACATCGTCTTTAACCCAGAAACAGGAATTATCAAAATCATTGACTTTGGTATCTCCACTCAATTAACCCGCGAAAATCCTACGCTGAAAAATCCCAATGTTTTAGAAGGCACTTTACCCTATATTTCACCGGAGCAAACGGGACGAATGAATCGTTCTTTAGATTACCGCACTGACTTTTACTCTCTCGGCGTTACCTTCTACGAACTACTTACGGGACAGTTACCTTTTGAAAGTACCGATGCCTTGGAACTGGTGCATTGTCATATCGCCAAACAGCCAATACCCCCTCATCTTGTAGGAGGAGGAGAGGGGGAGAGAGGGAGAGGGGGAGAACCTTGTCCTAAAGCCCTTTCGGATATTGTCATGAAGCTGATGGCAAAAATGGCAGAGGAACGATATCAAAGTGCCTGGGGACTCAAAGCTGATTTAGAAGAATGTCTCTTTCAGTTACAAGCTAATGGGACTATAGCAGAGTTTCCTCTCGCTTCGTCAGATATTTCTGACAAGTTTCAAATTCCCCAAAAACTCTATGGACGTGAGGCTGAAGTTGAAACTTTACTTGCAGCATTTGAGAGAGTAGCAGACAATCCCCAATCCAAAATCGAAATGATGTTGGTGGCGGGCTATTCTGGTATTGGTAAGTCATCGCTGGTAGCCGAGATTCATAAACCGAATACCCGACTACGGGGCTACTTTACAGAGGGCAAATTCGACCAATTTCAGCGCACCGTGCCCTACAGCGCGATCGCTAGTGCCTTTCAAGGATTGATGCGGCAACTGTTAACCGAGAGCGAAGCACAATTGGAGCAATGGCGAGAAAAACTGCGACGCGCATTGGGTACTAGCGGTCAAGTGATTATAGACGTGATACCGGAAGTGGAGCTGATATAGCAGTCCTAAATCAGTTGTAGCAGATATAATGTAAGGATGAGACCCGACCCAGAAGGAGGCAGTCAGAAAATATCATGACCATTATCACTGAACTAGATGATTTTATCAACACCAGCACAAATACTCAAGAAGTCGAAAGAGCCTTGGCTGTTAAAATGATTTTAACGGGAACATCTTCTCATGAAATTGAAAACCTATTGAAGGTGTCTCATAGTTTTGTTAGCAAGTGGAAAAATCAAGCTCTTTTTCATGGAGTCAATAGTTTAAAACTTCAATACAAAGGAAGTAAAGGTTACCTCAAGGCTTCCTCAAAAGCCAAGGTAGTTGAATGGCTTAGGCAGCAACCTTATTTAAGAATCGGGGATTTAAAACGACATTTAGACCAGGAATATGGCGTGGTTTATGCTTCGGATGAAAGCTACTATGCTTTGTTCAAAATCGCTAAAATAAGCTGGAAGAAATCTCAAAAAAAGAATCCAGCAAAAGATGAAGAAAAAGTCAAAGCCAAAAAAAAGGAAATACAAAATAAACTCGAAGAATGGAAACCCGAAATAAAAGCTGGAAAGCTTGCGGTGTTTATGATTGACGAATGTCATCTTCTTTGGGGAGACTTGTTAGGTTATGTTTGGGGACGAACAGATAGTCGGGTGGAAATCCCTATTAAAAATCAAAAAAATAGACAAACTTATTATGGGGCATTAGATTATCAAAATCATGAATTTATCGTCCAAGAATATTCAAGCGGCAATACGGAAAATACCGTAGATTTTATAAAACATTTACAAAAACAAAGACCGGGTCAAAGAATAGCCATTTTTTGGGATGGCGCTAGTTATCATAAATCTCAAGACTTTAAAGATTATTTAAAGCAAGTCAATGGAGAGTTGTCAGAGGATGAATGGTTAGTTCATTGCACTACCTTTGCTCCAAATGCTCCCGAGCAAAACCCAGTAGAAGATCTTTGGTTACAAGCTAAAAACTTTATTCGGCAGTTTTATCATTTATGTGATTCATTCAAGGTTGTCAAAGGGCTATTTAAGTTTTTTGCTGATGGTCAAATATTTGATTTCCCCAAACTTTTTTATTATGGAATTTTGCCACAACTGATTTAGGACTGCTATAGTGGGCAAACAGCCGCCCGTGCCAGAGTTAGGGCCAATAGGGTCGCAGAACCGCTTTAATCTTGTCTTCAGCAAGTTCATTCGGGCCTTGTGCGCCAAAGAGCATCCCCTCGTCATCTTTCTGGATGACTTGCAGTGGGCGGACTCCGCCACCCTTAAATTAATAGAACTGATGATGACAGATACAGAGATGCAATATCTGTTTTTAATTGGAGCTTATCGTGATAATGAAGTTAGCCCGACACACCCCTTAATGATGACTCTTGATGGGTTGCTCAAAGAGGGAGCAATTATTAATTATATTACCTTAGCACCTTTAAGGCTAGAAAATATTAGTCAACTTATTGCCGATACATTATCTAGCCATTATGAATCAGTAAAATCCTTGGCAGAATTGGTGATCAAAAAAACTGCAGCTAATCCGTTCTTTGTCAATGAATTCTTAAAAACGCTGTACTCAAAAAATTTAATCCAGTTTGATTTATCTTCTCTTTCTTGGCAATGGGATGTACACCAAATTCAAGCAAAGGGGATCACAGACAATGTAGTAGAGTTAATGATTGACAAAGTAAATAAACTGCCAGAATCAACACAGCAGATGTTACGTTTAGCGGCTTGTGTGGGCGCTAATTTCAACTTGCATACCCTTTCTGTCATTAGCGAAAAATCACCTAGAGAAACCTCTGCTGACCTAGCAGTAGCAATTCAGTCAGGCTTAATTTTACCCACATCAGAGTTAGATACTGACCTCTTAATTCAAGATTATAAATTCCTGCATGACCGAGTACAACAGGCTGCTTATGCCATGATTCATGGCGAATCTAAACGTAGCTTTCATCTCAAAATTGGGCAGTTGTTGTTGCATAATCTCCCGAAAAATGAAGGGGAAATCAGAATCTTTGAAATAGTCGATCATCTGAATTTTGGCAGAGATTTAATTACAGATGATTCCGCAAAAATTGAATTAGCACGCTTGAATTTAGAAGCGGGCAAAAAAGCCAAAGATGCAACGGCTTATGGAGCGGCACAGCAATATTTAACAGCGGGATTAGAGTGTTTAATCGGAGATTTTTGGACGGAGTATTATGAATTAACTTTAGCCTTGCACAAAGAACGGGCAGAGGTTGAATACTTAAATGGATATTTTGAGGAGTCAGAAGCATTAATTGACCTAATTTTGAACAATGTAAAATCTGACATAGAGAAGGCAGAAATTTACAACCTGTTGCTCGTGCAGTACACCATGAGTGCTAAATATGAAGAGTCAATAAAAACAGGTAAAAAGGCTCTTTCCCTGTTAGGTGTAGACTTGCCTGACGCTAATTTTAAGGAGGCGCTAGACCTGGAAGTTGCCCGTGCAAAGAAGAATTTGGGGTCGAGAAAAATTGCTGACCTGATCGATGAACCAGAAATCACAGACCCCCAAAAAATACTGGCCCTAAAATTGTTAACAAATACCGATCCACCTGCCTATTTTTATAACCAAGAAATGTATGCGGTTATTGTCGTAATAATGGCTAATATTTCTTTGCAATACGGCAATATTGCTGTATCGTCAAAAGGATTTGTAACTTACGGAATGATTCTTGGCTCTATTTTAGGTGACTATCAATCTGGCTATGAATTTGGTAAGCTATCTGTAGAGGTGAGTAAAAAATTTAATAGTTCCAGTCAGAGATGCAGTGCTTGTTTAGTTTTGGGCGGTTATTTGAATCACTGGGTAAAGCATATTAAATTGTCTGAGGCTATTTTTAATGAGTCTTATCAAGCTGGGTTAGAATCTGGAGAGTTACTGCACTCTGGCTACGCTATCGAACACAAATTGCGATTCCTATTTTATCAGGGTAAAAATTTAGAATCTCTGGTGATAGATGTGGAAAAATTCTTACAATTTATCAAAAAAATTAAAAATCAAGCGTCAACTGATGGAATGCTGGGTTTTCAAATAACTCTCTTTAATTTAACCAGTAGAACTCCTAATAAATTCGTTTTTTGCAATAACGAAATTAGGGATGAAGAATTTTTAGAAAGCTGTAAAGCACATAAAACTTTGGCTTGGATCGGCACTTTTAATATTTTTAAATCTCAGCTTCTATATCTGTATGATCAGCTACATGAAGCGCTATACTGTGCATTAGAAGCCAAAAAATTTATGAATTTTGTGTTAGGGCAGTTCCAAGTTTCTGAACATAATTTTCACACTTCACTAATCCTGGCTGCGCTGTATCTTGATGCTTCCGAGTCAGAACAAAAAGACTATTGGGAGCAGTTAGAATCCTATCAAAAACAGATGAAAATATGGGCAGATAACTGTCCTGAAAACTTCCTGCATAAATACCTGTTAGTCGAGGCAGAAATCGCTCGGATTACTGGTAAAGAAATAGAAGTGACATGGGGCTTATATGATGCCGCTATTGCTTCAGCCCGTGAGAATGGATATATCCAGAATGAAGCTTTGGGCAATGAACTAGCAGCTAAGTTTTGGTTAGGTAAAGGTAAAGAGAAGATTGCTCAACTCTACATGAGTGAAGCCCACTATGGCTACCAGCTTTGGGGTGCTAAACGCAAGGTGGAAGATTTGGAGGAAAAATACCCGCAGTTGCTGCCAAAATCATCTGCTGGAAAGAGCATTACTTCCACGCGCATGGGACCAAGCAGTACCTTAACTGGCACTCAGTCAGGGGAAGCTTTGGATCTAGCTACTGTGATGAAAGCCTCTCAAGCCATTTCCGGCGAAATTGTACTGGATAAATTACTCACCTCCTTGATGAGAACTCTCATTGAAAATGCCGGGGCGCAAGTTGGTTCTCTGATTTTAGAATCTCAGGAAAAATTGCTGATTGAAGCAGAAGTATCTGTGGATTCAGAACAAGTCACTGTCTTACAGTCAATCAACATTGAAAATAGCGAACAACTGCCACTAGGTGTCATCCAATATGTTGCAAGAACTCAAGAGGATGTCGTTTTATCTGATGCTACTAACGAAGGAGTTTTTACTCGTGAACCCTATATTGTTAAAAAACAGCCCAAGTCAGTCTTATGTATTCCTATTATTAATCAAGGCAAACTGATCGGTATTATCTATCTAGAAAATAATCGGACTGCGGGGGCATTTACCCCAGATAGATTGGAAGTTTTAAAAATCTTATGTTCACAAACATCTATTTCGATTGAAAATGCCAGACTTTATCAAAACTTAGAAGATAAAGTTAATGAAAGAACCGCTCAACTAGCTCAAGCTAACGGAGAAATTAGTACCCTGAATCTAAAACTCAAAGCCGAAAATGTCCGAATGAGTGCAGAACTCGATATAGTCAAACAACTGCAACAAATGGTCTTGCCAAAACAGTCAGAACTAGCAGCAATTGAAGGCTTAGAAATAGCTGGTTTCATGGAACCGGCTGACGAAGTTGGCGGCGATTACTACGATGTATTGCAACAAGATGGCAAAGTAAAAATTACCATTGGCGATGTCACGGGACATGGTTTAGAAAGTGGCGTGTTGATGATTATGGCACAAACGGCGGTCAGGACGCTTCAGAAAATGAACGAAACAGATCCAGTGAAGTTTTTGGATGTCCTCAACCAGACTCTTTATGACAATCTCCAGCGCATGGACTCGGATAAAAACATGACTTTAGCAATCTTAGATTATGCCGGAGGTGTCATGAAATTAAGCGGACAACATGAGGAAATGATTGTGGTGCGCGCTGATGGAACATTGGAGTGCGTAGACACGATGGATTTAGGCTTTCCCATTGGCTTAGTAGAAGAGATTGGCGAGTTTATTGCTCAAGAAGAAGTGCAGTTAAATCCTGGGGATGTGGTGGTGCTTTATACTGATGGAATTTCTGAATCTTTCAATATTAATAAAGCGCATTACGGATTAGAGAGGCTGTGGCAAGTGGTGGTTGAAAATCGTCAGCGCTCGGTCCAAGAAATTCGGGAAGCTGTGATTGATGATGTGCGACAATATATTGGTGTTCAGAGGGTATTTGATGATATTACTTTGGTGGTGATGAAACAGAAATAGCGTAACAATCTCTATCGTCTTACCGAATATAATCAACATCGCACCGCTTCTGGATACGTGCCGATTAAGATTGGCATTGGCATCAATACAGGTTCTTTAATCCTCGGTATGGTTGGGGGAAAAAACCGGATGGATAGCACGGTGATTAGCGATGCAGTGAATTTAGCCTCGCGGATAGAAATCTTGACCAAAGAATATGGGATTTCCATGTTAATTAGTCACCTAACTTTCCAGTCTTTGCCAGATTCTAACCAGTATGCTATCCGTCTTATTGATCGTGTAAAAGTTAAAGGTTTGCAAACGGTCCGCCAGGGGTCCGGCTAAGGAATCTCCCGGACTCCACAGCAGAATTAACACCATCAGGCATAGGGTTATTCCCCTATTTATCATGGCTTTCATAGGCGGCGACGATTCGCTGAACCAGAGGATTGCGGACCACATCGGCTTGGGAGAGGTTGCAAAAGGAAATGCCTTCTACATTTTGCAGGATTTTTTGGGCGACATTTAAACCCGACTGCTGATGCATGGGTAAATCGGTTTGGGTAATGTCTCCGGTAACCACCATGCGAGATTTAAACCCGAGGCGGGTGAGGACCATTTTCATTTGGGCGGGGGTGGTGTTTTGCGCTTCATCGAGGATGACGAAAGAGCGATTGAGGGTGCGTCCCCGCATATAGGCGAGGGGGGCGACTTCAATGATGCCGCGTTCCATGAGGTTGGCGATTTTTTCGGGTTCGATGACTTCATAGAGGGCATCGTAGAGGGGGCGCAAATAGGGATTAATTTTTTGTTGCAAGTCCCCAGGAAGGAAGCCAAGTTTTTCCCCCGCTTCTACGGCAGGGCGGGTTAAAATCAGGCGTTCGTAGTCATTGGCGAGGAGGGATTGGGCGGCGAGGATGGTGGCGAGGAAGGTTTTGCCAGTGCCTGCTGGACCAATGCAGAAGGTGAGG
>JAABSJ010000072.1 GCA_011390515.1 Oscillatoria sp. | reverse complement strand
GATTATTCGCACCGATGGACGAATTACGGTGCCTTTCATCAGCGATGGCATTCAGGAACTCACGGGGATTGACCATCTGGATGCGATGGCGGATTTGGGGGGATTATTTGGTCGGGTCCATCCGGACGATCGCCAGGGGTTTCGTGAGCGGCTCGCTTCCCTAGGCAAAAGGCAAAAACCCCGGGAACATCAGGAATTTCGGATTATTAGTGCCTCGGGCGAACTGAAGTGGGTGCAGGATAATACCCATTATACTTGGATGGAGAATGGGGATGTGATTGCTGATGGGGTGATGTTGAATATCAGCGATCGCAAACAGGCGGAAGAGGCGATGCGGCAACAGGTGGAACGGGAACGGTTGCTCGGGGCGATCGCCCAACGAATTCGCCAATCCTTGGATTTAAACACCATTCTGAGTACCACCGTGGAGGAAGTCCAGCAAGTGCTGGGGTGCGATCGCGTGCTGGTGTATCGCGTTTGGGCGGATGGGACCGGCAGTGCGATCGCTGAAGCGGTCAAACCCGGTTGGTTGAAAGTCTTAAATCGAGTTTTCCCCGAAGAAGTCTTTCCCCCCGAAAATTATCAACGGTATATCGAAGGACGAATTTGTGCTTTAGTTGACCGGGATTCCGGACAGACTTTACCCTGTTTGGTGGAGTTTATGAAAAGCATTGAAGTCCGAGCGAAATTGGTCGTTCCCATTGTCGAAAAAGACACCCTTTGGGGATTATTAATCGCCCATCAATGTTCGGGACCTAGGCAGTGGCAAACCGGGGAAATTGACCTGTTAGCTTCTTTAGCCACTCAACTGGCGATCGCCATTCAGCAGTCAGAACTCTACGAACGTCTGCAAGTTGAATTGAGCGATCGCAAAATAGCCCAATCCCAAATTAAAGCCTCCCTCGAAGAAAAAGAACTCCTCCTCAAGGAAGTGCATCATCGGGTCAAAAATAACTTG
Source organism: Oscillatoria sp. (assembly GCA_011390515.1). Lineage (GTDB taxonomy): Bacteria > Cyanobacteriota > Cyanobacteriia > Cyanobacteriales > Laspinemataceae > Laspinema. The sequence goes on along the minus strand of JAABSJ010000072.1, from coordinate 23,884 downwards.
CAGGTCATTTCCAGTATTTTCTCCCTGCAAAGTTCTTACATTGAAGAACCGCGAATTTTATCGATTTTACGCGATAGTCAAAACCGCATTGCTTCAATGGCCTTGATTCATGAAAAACTTTACCACTCGGACACCCTAGCCAAAATAGATTTCAATGATTACATTGAAAGCCTGACGAGCAACTTATTTTCCTGCTATAATATTAGTCCGCAAAAAATTCGCTTAAAACTGCACATTGAAAATGTTTCCCTCAACTTAGACACCGCAATTCCCTGCGGCTTATTACTCAATGAACTGGTCTCGAACTCCCTCAAGCACGCCTTTCCTGGTGACGGTTCGGGAACCATCTTGATTGAACTGACAGCCCAAGCTAATCAGCAATTAAATCTAATGGTACGGGATACAGGTCGGGGATTACCCGATGGATTAGACTTCAAAAAAACCAATTCTTTAGGACTGCGCTTAGTCCGGGCGCTGACCCGACAATTACGGGGAACCCTGGATATTCAAAACAATCAAGGAGCTTGCTTTCAAATTACCTTTTCCTATCCTCAAGGTCTTTAACGCTGTTCCGGGGACCCGCAAACGGGTTCAATATCTAACCCTTTTTGCTTTACCCCAGACGATTTCAGTTTTATAATTGACACAAAACTCTAGGGACAGAAATTCTGTCTCATCATACCGATTAAAGTTGGGAAAAACCTGTCATGTCACATAAAATTCTGGTTGTAGAAGATGAAGCCATTATTGCCGAAGATATTGCCCTCCGCCTAGAAAAAATGGGATATGAGGTGGTGGATATCGTCGCATCAGGAGAAGAAGCCATCGCCGCTGCTGCGATTCATCAGCCGGATTTGGTGTTGATGGATATCATGCTGCAAGGGCTGATGGATGGGATTATGGCAGCGGATAAAATTCGGGAAGCCCTAGAAATTCCCGTGGTTTATTTGACCGCTTATGCCGATGAAAATACCTTAAAACGGGCGAAGGTGACTCAACCTTTGGGCTACATTCTCAAACCTTTTCGGGAAACTGAACTCTGGGTGACTATCGAAATAGCTTTATCTCGTCATCAAGCCGAATTGGAAGTGAAAAAAGCCGTTTCTACCGCCGAAACGAAGCGTTATAAGGCCGAAGAAGTCAGCCAAATCAAATCTCAGTATTTGTCGATGGCTGCCCATGAATTTCGCAATCCCTTGACGACGATTCAATCCTCAGCGGAATTAATTCAGGAATATGTGAATAATTGGCCCCCGGAAAAAACTCAAAAACATCTTGAACAAATTGTGATGGCAACCGAAAGCCTGAATCTGTTACTGGAAGATATTTTAAAATTTGGCAAGGCGGATTTTAACAAAATCAGCTTAAACCCCGCCCCTTTAAATCTGGCGTCATTTTGCGAGGGGATTGTGGAAACCTTTCAATTGACTTCAGGACATGAATATCGCCTAATTTTTACCCAACAAGGAGAAGCCCGAACCTCCTACCTTGACCAAAAATTATTGTGGCATCTGTTCAATAATTTAATTGCGAATGCGATTAAGTATTCTCCGGCAGGGGGGGAGATTTTGATGACTCTATCTTTTCAGCAAGATGAGGTGGTGTTTCAAATCTGCGATCGCGGAATTGGCATTGACCCCGAAGACATCAATACCCTGTTTGTGCCATTTTCGCGCGCTTCTAATGTGGGAACGATTCCGGGCACTGGGTTGGGACTGGCGATCGCTAAACGGTCCGTAGATTTACATCACGGTCAAATTACCGTAGAAAGCCAACTGGGTCAAGGGACAACGTTTACCGTTACCCTTCCCCTCAACCCAGTCCCTTAACTCCTACCCTTTAACCCGTTCTCGCAGACCCTGTTCTAATCGGTCCAATAACGTATCCACATCCGCAGATACGGTTTCAAAACATTGGGGAGGGGGTGGATCGGTGACAAATTCTATCACCTTCAACTGTCCTTGATTAATCCCTACGAGGAGAACCTCAATTTCTGGATTAAACCCCTCGACAATTCCCACGACTTCTTGTAAGAAACTCCCCACGGTTTCATTGAGTTTAAGGACCGCCTCTTTGGGGCAGTAAACAAAATGCGGTGTGGGTTGTAAGTCGATTCCCATCACACTGCCATTATGTTGATTTTCCAGCCACAGGCCCCAGGAAAGAGCGGCTAATTCCTGTTGGTGAGCTTTGGCAAAATCCGCTAACTCATAACGCCATCGGTCCTCTTCTTTTTCGGGCTGAAGATTCCCAGGTAAAAAACCAGTCATTTATATTTCTCTTGCGTTCCGATTGGATAATTAGATTACTTTAAACCCATTTGCACGCGCCATAACCCTGCATAAATCCCTCCTCGTTCCAGGAGTTCCTCATGAGTGCCGCGTTCTACCAATTCTCCCCGATCCATGACATAAATGCAATCGGCATTTCGGATGGTGGAGAGACGATGGGCGATCGCAATCGTCGTCCGGTTTTGCGTAATCCGTTCCAAAGAACGCCCGATCGCCGCTTCCGTTTCATTATCCACCGCTGATGTCGCTTCATCTAAAATCAAAATCGGCGGATTTTTCAACAGGGCCCGGGCGATCGCCAACCGTTGTCGCTGTCCCCCGGAAAGTTTCTGCCCCCGTTCCCCCACAATGGTGTCATACCCTTGAGGCAATTCCATAATAAAATCATGGGCTTCTGCCAGTTTTGCCCCCTCAATCGCATCCTCATAGCTGGCATCAAAACTGCCATAAATGATATTTTCAGCCACCGTCCCATGAAATAAAAACACATCCTGACTCACTAACCCGATCGCCCGTCGCAAATCCTGCAACTGAATATCCCGCAACTCTATTCCATCGAGGGTAATACTTCCCGACTGAATTTCATACAGTCGCAGCAACAACTTCACCACCGTACTTTTCCCCGAACCTGTCGCCCCCACTAAGGCAATGGTTTTTCCCGCAGGAATCTCTAGGGATAACTGATTAATCACCGGATTGCGATCGAAATAAGCAAAGGTAACATCCCGCCATTGCATTTCGCCCCGTACTGTCTGAATCGGTAATGGTTTATTCCCGGGATGAATAGCGATCGGCGTATCTAATAAATTCATCACTCGGGCGACAGAAGCCGTTGCCCGTTGATACAAATCTAAAGTCTGACCCAATCGCGTTAACGGCCATAATAACCGCTGCGTTAAAAAGATTAAAACGCTGTAAGTCCCCACGGCTAGATTCCCTTCTACGGTAGCTAAACCGCCAAACAGCAAGGTGGCGGTAAAAGCCACCAGAATGATGATTCTAATTAAGGGAATAAAAGCGGCAGACAGGGCAATTGCGCGTCGATTGCTTTGGCGATAATTTTCACTCAACCGTCCGATGCGTTTGCTCTCATAAACCTCGGCGGTATAGCTTTTAATCGTGGTAATCCCACTTAAATTATTGCTGAGTTGGCTATTGAGCAAGCTGACCTGTTCACGCACCTCGGCATAGCGAGGGGTGAGCAATTTCTGAAAGGCGATCGAACCCCAGATAATAAAAGGCATGGGCAACAGTGCCATCCATGCCACCGTCGGCGCTAAAACAAAAAAGACGGTGCCAATGATAATCACCGTTGTGATTACCTGGAGAATTTCATTGGCCCCGACATCCAAAAAGCGTTCTAATTGGTTAATATCATCGTTTAAGATAGACATAAAACCGCCGGTAGAACGCTCCTCAAAATAGGCTAAGTCTAGGTCTTGTAAGTGGCGGTAAACATCCAGGCGTAAATCATGTTGTAGGGTTTGGGCCAGATTGCGCCAGAGGCGATCGTAAGCATACTGAAAGACTGATTCCATTACCCAGACAATAAAGGTAAGTCCACTGAGAATCAGCAATTGTCCGAAGACATCGGTTACCCCAAATTGGGCCACTAAAGAGTTTTCTTCATTGACAACCACATCCACTGCCGCCCCAATTAGGGCTGGAGGTGCCAAGTCAAATAATTTATTGAGAATAGAACAGGCGATCGCCTGCCAGATTTGAACGCGATATTGATGTCCATATTCCAGCAGACGCCCCAAGGGATGCCCTGAATGCTTGCGGGTCATAGTGCGATTGACTGACACGGAATTTATCAGTATAGGGGTTGAAGGTCTCTGTCTATCATACGCCTGCTCCGGAATCCGGTTTTTTATGGACCTTTGAAAACCGGATTCCGGATGAAATTAGGGTTCCCCCCAGTGCGATCGCCCGGTTTACTGAACCTGAGTATCAATCGGCTGTTGCTGAACTCCGGGATTAACTTGCGGTTGAACTCCGGGATTAACTTGTAAATCCCCAGGAAACTGCTGCGGGATGGGAGTCCCTGCGGGAATCTCCTGTTGAGTTTGAACGCCTGGATTGGGCTGTCCTGGCACCGTTTCAATCGGGGTAGAATCTGTCCAAGTTCTAATCGAGGTGCCATCGGGTCGGGTTTGAATGGTTGTGCCATCGGGTAAGACTTCGACCTGATCGGGGGTCACTGTTTCTGCATTGGGGTCCGTATTCTCTGGGCTGATAGTGCCTTCTTCGGGGACTTGCCCGCCCGGTGTGGCTGTTTGCAATGGAGGTTCACAGAGATTGTTGAGATTCCTAGCTTGGCCGGAAGAATCGATCATAAAACAGCCTGGATATTCTTGGGCGATCGCTCCCTGGGAAACCGGCAGCATTAAAGCAAAGACTCCAGATGTCATCAACGTTAAGGTGACTTTGAAAGGATTAAACATTTTCAGTAATTCTCCTTGATTAATGGATCGGTGATTGGTTTGAATGTAGTTGTTTAATAAATCCTCGACTTAGAGGCAATTTTTTCACCAACAGGAGTGGGGATTAATTTACTGTAATAATTAATATCGTGAAGTGATAAATATCAATGTGATTTTGGCTCTTAACGATTCAGTTAATTTTTACCAAGTAAAGCCATGAAAGAATGCTTAGTCTTGGCGACAGCCAAGACTAAGACAGGCCGATAGTAGGAGGGTTTATTTAGAAACTGGTAATATTATGCAAAAATAAAAGGAAAACCAGGCTCCCTCACTAGAGAGATTTATCCCTCATCCCCCAGACAGAGTTAACCAGAATTTGACTTCAAAATATTTAGGGTTAAATTTAGCGCCCCTGTTGCGAGTCATAGAACTAGGGCATCGGTAGTGGATTAAAGGAGCAGTATCAGAAACCAGGTTTTTGGCCCAAATTGGGTATTTAGGGGCAGAAATTTGGTCAAAAACCCTGATTTCTCTCCCTTTCTGTACCGATCCCCTAGGCTTTTTTGGGCATTATTTGCCAACTTTCACCGTATTAGCGGCCCGGGTTGCTTTTGCCCTTGCCTCTGCAAGGGACTGACCTTTTGCCAAAGCGACTCCCATGCGCCGGAAGGGACGAGAATCGGGTTTACCAAATAATCTTAAATCAACATCGGGTTCGATGAGGGCATCGGCGACCCCTTGATAAGAAATTGAATCGGAATGGTCTTGGGCTAAAATGACTGCACTGGCAGAAGGACCGAGTTGGTCAATTTTGGGAATAGGTAGCCCTAAAATGGCTCTCAGATGAAGTTCAAATTCGTTGAGATTTTGGGAGATGAGGGTTACCATGCCGGTATCGTGGGGACGGGGGGAGAGTTCTGAGAAAATCGTCTCATTTTTGGTGATAAAAAACTCGACGCCAAAAATACCGGCACCGCCTAAAGCATCGGTGACTTTTTGGGCGATCGCCTCCGCTTCTTGGATTCGTTCAGTTGAAATATCTGCCGGTTGCCAAGATTCTTGATAGTCGCCGCGTTCCTGACGATGACCGATCGCTGGACAAAACAACGTAGGACTATCCCACTGGCGGATTGTCAGCAGGGTAATTTCCAGTTCAAACTCAATGAATTCCTCAACAATTAGTTTTTGAGTATCGCCTCGGGAACCGGCGATCGCATAGTTCCAGGATGCCTCCACTTCGCTGCGATCGCGAACGGTAGATTGTCCTTTTCCCGAAGAAGACATCACAGGTTTAACCACATTGGGAAATCCGATTTGTTCCGAAGCGGCGATTAATTCTTCTAAGGTGGTGGCATAGGCATATTTAGCGGTTCTAATGCCTAACTCTTGATGGGCGAGTTCCCGAATGCGATCGCGATTCATGGTGTAGTTGGTTGCCTTCGCCGTGGGAATGACAACAATGCCGCGATCTTTCTCAAATTCGAGTAATTTTTCCGTGCGAATGGCTTCAATTTCTGGGATAATAAAATTAGGCTGATGCTGATTGACGATTCGTTCCAAATCGTCGGGATTTAGCATAGAAATCACTTCAGAATAATCCGCCACTTGCATCGCCGGAGCATTGGCATAGCGATCCACGGCAATGACTGTATTCCCGAGACGTTGAGCGGCGATCGTAAATTCTTTCCCGAGTTCGCCAGACCCGAGCAGCATTAATTTTTGGGGTAACTGCATTGAATTGATTCCCAATTGACTAGACTGCCACCTATTTTAAACTGTTTATTCTCAAATTCAACAGACAGGAAGCGAGGGATCCAACCCCTGACTGCTGTTTCACCGCCTTAAAACCATAATGTAGAGGCGAGAAAGCGAATCGCCTCTACATTATGGTTTTAGTGGTAAAAATTGCAGAAGTCCTATTTCTTTCCCCTACACTGCATAACTTTCCCCAATGCGATGCACTTTAATCAAGTTAGTTACGCCAGTAATGGGGAGGGGTAACCCGGCAATAATCACCACGAGGTCTCCTTTCTCGACAAATTTCTGTTCCAAGACAGCTTTGTCTAATAAAACAATCATTTCATCTGTATTAGAAACCTCTTCCAGTTGCAAAGATTGTAAACCCCAATATAGGGCGATGCGCCGTTGAATGAAATCATCCGTGGTGACAGCCATCGCCGGGATAGATTGGCGATATTTCGACAATAACCGAGCGGTAAATCCATGTTCGGTAAAGCAGATTAGCGCCTTGGCATGGAGGTGATCAGCCAGTTGGCAAGCGGCATGAACCACCGAGTTTCCAATCGAATAAGCCTCAAGTCCAGTCACATATTGTTGGGAAGCGATTAACTCAGCCTCGGCAGTTTCAGCAATCAGCGCCATTGTTCTCACCGACTCAACGGGATAATCTCCCATTGCCGTTTCGCCCGACAGCATCAGGGCATCTGCTCCATCATAAATCGCATTGGCAATGTCAGATACTTCCGCACGAGTCGGGCGCGGATTGTGAATCATGGACTCTAACATTTGAGTCGCCACAATCACAGGTTTTTGATGAATTCGACAGGCTTGTAAAATCGATTTTTGCATGGTAGGAACCCGTTCCAAGGGAATTTCCACCCCTAAATCTCCCCGGGCCACCATGACAACATCTGCCATTTCTACAATCTCATTTAAACAATCTAGGGCTTCATGACGCTCGATTTTAGCAATCACATGAGCGGTTTTATCTTGGTTTTTAATTGCGCCTTTGACCTCTTTGATATCCGACGCTTCACGCACGAAGGAGAGGGCAACATAATCAATGTTTTGTTCCAAGCCAAAATTCAAATCTTCAATATCCTTTGGGGTCATGGCTGGAGCAGAAATTGAAGAATGTTGCAGGTTAATTCCTTTGTGACTTTGGATGGGACCACCATAAATTACCGTCCCATAAATTTCTTTCTCATAAATGCGATCGGCTTGGATGCAAATCAGACCATCATCAATCAGAATGAAATCTCCTTCTTTAACATCATCGGCTAATCCTTTGTAAGTGGAACTAAAGCGTTGAGCATTGCCGATAAGCTCTAGCATGGTAATGATGGTTTGATCTCCAGGATGGAGGACTACCTCGGGTTCCATGTCTCCGACTCGGATTTTTGGGCCTTGCAAATCCTGGATAATTGAGATCGGTTTATTTAATTCGGCGGACACTTCGCGAATGGTGCGGATATTTTGTTCGTGAGTGGCATAGTCACCGTGGGAGAAGTTTAAGCGAGCTACATCCATTCCCGCTAAAACCATTTCTTTAATGGTATTGCGATCGCAACTAGCCGGACCTAGGGTGCAGATAATCTTCGTTTTACGCATGAAATTAAACCGATTAGAGAGGAATGCACGACATCAGTTAGCAGTTTAACCGAATTTTTATTAGAATTCCGGAAATTTAAAAGGGATGATCGCGGCAGATTTTCCCGTTTAGAGTGGAATCAAATCCGGACCGGGTACATTGATTTAAAATTTTAGTCTCAATGGGGAGGGATGAATGTGACGCAGGATACATCTGCTCAGTTGATCGAACCAAACTGGCACAGGCTTACCCAATACTTGCCTCTATTATCATTAAAAATAAACTTTTATCATCAGTTTTAAAATCATAATAAAAATTTCCATTTTATCTTCTGGTTGGATATAAAAACAACATGAGTCGATTCCATATCTCCCCGATCTCCCGCATCCGCCCCGATCTCCCGCATCCGCCCCCATCTCCCGCATCCGCCCCGATCTCCCGCATCCGCCCCCATCTCCCGCATCCGCCCCCATCTCCCGCATCTCCCTCTGCGGTTAGAGGATCCCCGATCGCACTCGTGGTATCTCTGTTAAATTGACCCTTTGTATTTCCCAAGGAGTCAACCCATAGGATATATTTCTAAAATAGCCCAATCCAAACGATTTTTATCAAACCCTTAAATTTCGGTTGTGATCGGGATGCCGATGTAGTTTACAGCAGCGATGCTGGCTTAAAATGGCTCATCAACGCCTGCGATTATCCCACTCCTTGAGCGATGAATATTGCTGAAATTCTACACAAACAAGTTGAAGAAACCCCAGAGACTCCCGCCATCCTGGAGATGCGACGTGGTGCCAGGGGCAGGGTGAGTTTTGCCGACTTGGACTTGAGGGCAAGTCGGGGAGTCACCCTGTTGCGACAACAAGGGGTACGGACGGGAGATACTATCTTGCTCATGCTGCCGCTATCAACGGATTTTTACGTGGCGCTGATTGCCATTTTTCGACTCGGTGCGATCGCCTTAATCCTTGACCCCAATGCCAATTCTGATGAACTTGATCGCGCCTGTACCTTGTGCCGTCCGAAAGCCATCATTACCACCACAAAAAATCTGTTTTGGCGGTTTTTCTCCCGAGCTTTTCGCAAAGTTGCGCTTAAATTCACTATCGGATTTTCCCTCCCTACCCTCATTTCTTGGCAGAGAGCGCAAACCCTAGAAGCAGACTCTAAAATCACCGAATTAGAGCCAGAAATTCCAGCAGTAATCGTCTCTACAGTGGGATTCTATAACCAATTAAAATTTATTGAATTGACTCATGATTATTTAATCTCACAGCAAAAATCCCTATCGGAAATTCTCCTCATTCATCCCGGAGAAATAGATATTACCCTTCAACCGCTTCTAGGATTAATTAATATAGGCTTAGGAATGACTAGCTTATTGCCTAAATTTCAAGCAAAACAGCCTTTAACTCTTCAGATCAAACCGATTATTGATGCCATCAATAAATATCAACCCACTCGAATTGCTGCTGCTCCCACCTTATTAGAAAACCTGACCGAGGCGTTGATTAAAAAAAGAGAATTATTAACCCCGGTGTATAAAATATTTATGTGGGGGACGCCAGTTTTGCCCAGTCTCCTCAATCAAGTCAATCAAATTGCTCCCCAAGCAGAAATTATCGCAATTTATGGAGAAACCGCCGCGATCGCCAGCCTCTCTCGCCGCGAAATTGAAGCCAGCGACGTCAGTAAAATGCAGACGGGAAAAGGCTTACTCGTCGGCAAACCCGCCCCAGATATCCAATTAAGAATCATCCCCAACCAATGGGGTGCACCCGTCGCCCCCTATGAAAATCAAGCCGAATTTGAAGCCACCTGCCGCCCTCCCGCAGAACCCGGAGAAATCGTGCTGCAAGGCGATCGCTTCATCACCCGAACCTTAAACGAACTGGGGGTCGAACCCATGAACTTTCGAGTCGGGGACCAACAATGGCATCGCACCGGAGATGCGGGATATTTAGACTCCCAGGGACGATTGTGGTTGCTTGGACCCTGCCAAGATTGCATTCAAGATAAATTCGGCGTGATTTATCCCCTAACGGTAGAATGCGCCGTGGATTACAATCGCGAAGTCCAACGGATCGCCTTTTTTTCCTATCGCTATCAGCGGACTTTAGTGGTAGAAATGGCTGATAAAAGCTCATCCCAACGCAGTTTATCCTCCGTCCTAGAATCCCTACAATGGGCTAATGTAGAAGCGTTGCGCGTGGTCGAAAAAATCCCAATGGATAAACGCTATCCCCGCAGAGTCGATCGCGTGGCATTAGAACGAATTCTGGATGAACAAGACTAATTGGCGTGGGTCTTCTGTTCGTAGTAACGACTGAAGTCGTACTCTTAGTTTGTAGTAACGACTTCAGTCGTACTCTTAGTTTGTAGTAACGACTTCAGTCGTTACCGCGTGACTTGGCATCCGCCAAGTCACGCTCTGATGCCCGGATCCTCCAGTTTCCAAACAGGCGCTTAAGCCCCTTATGGTGAGTGTTACGGCTTTAGCCATGAAACGACTGAAGTCGTTACTACGAACATCGGAAACGACTGAAGTCGTTACTACGAACATCGGAAACGACTGAAGTCGTTACTACGAACATCGGAAACGACTGAAGTCGTTACTACGAACACCGGAGAAGGACTGAAGTCGTTACTACGAACATTTCCCCTATCAACCAATGACCAATGACCAATGACCAATGACCAAGGACCAAGGACCAATGATACCAAATCCGGTTGTTAAAAGTCGGTTTTCGCTTTTAGCCCGCGCAGGCGGGCTTCGTCCGTATAGCCCCAGGCTTCAGCCTGCGGGTTTTTACAGACCTTTGATAACCGGATTCCGTATGACCTATCCCCCATCCCTCGATTACCGGAATAGGACCTCGGCGAGTTGTAAAACCAGCGAGGAACCGAATGGTTGAGAATTGCCCAATTCGGGGTTAAATAATTGAAGCTCTTTCGCGACTTGTGAAGATTTGTGTCTGACCTAAAAAAACCCGCTCGTTCTCTAGCTGGAATTGCCGGTCTTGTGGCGATCGCCACTTTGATCAGTAAAGTCTTTGGTTTAGTGCGTCAACAGGCGATCGCCGCTGCATTTGGAGTCGGTCCCGCCTTTGATGCCTATAACTATGCTTATGTGATCCCCGGTTTTTTGCTGATTTTACTCGGGGGCATCAATGGACCCTTCCATAGCGCGATCGTCAGCGTCCTGGCTAAACGTAAACCGGAAGAAGCAGCCCCCCTCGTCGAAACTATCACCACCCTCGTGGGCGGATTACTGCTGATTGTCGCCGGGGTGTTAGTCCTATTTGCCGAACCTTTGATGGGTTTAGTGGCCCCAGGTTTGAACATTTCAGCGGCAGAAGCAGCGGCCCAGGGCCTTTCTACCCCAGAATTTGAAACCCTGCAACTGACCCATGCGATCGCCATCCAACAATTCCGGATCATGGCCCCCCTCGCCGTCCTCGCCGGATTGATTGGCATTGGATTCGGTACCCTCAATGCTGCTGACCAATATTGGATTCCCTCCATCAGTCCCCTCTTTTCCAGTGTGGCGCTCATCGGTGCATTAGGCATTTTCATCCTCCAAACAGGCCAGGATATTGGCCTGCCTGAATATGCCATGACGGGTGGGATGGTGTTAGCTTGGGGAACCCTTGCCGGGGCGATTCTCCAGTGGGTAGTGCAAGTGGTGACCCAATGGCGCAGTGGGTTAGGGACCTTGCGTCTGCGGTTTGAGTTTAATCGTCCCGGGGTCAAGGAGGTGATGAAGGTCATGGGACCGGCTACCTTATCCTCGGGAATGCTGCAAATTAATGTCTATACAGACTTGTTTTTCGCGTCTTACATTCCCCAAGCTGCGGCTGCCTTGGGTTATGCCGGACTGCTGGTACAGACGCCTTTGGGCATTGTGTCTAATATGCTGTTAGTGCCGCTATTGCCGGTATTTTCCCGATTAGCTGACCCCAATGATTGGCCGCAACTGAAACAGCGGATTCGCCAGGGGTTGATGCTGACGGGGCTAACAATGTTACCTCTGGGGGCTTTTACCATTGCTTTGTCGGTGGCGATCGTGCGAGTCATTTATGAACGGGGGGCTTTTGACAAAGCGGCTTCGGCATTTGTGGCCCCGATGCTGATGGCTTATGGGATTGGGATGTTTGTCTATTTGGGACGGGATGTGCTGGTCCGGGTGTTTTATGCCTTGGGAGATGGGGAAACTCCGTTTCGGGTGAGTATTGTGAATATTTTTCTGAATGCGGTCCTAGACTTCTTTATGGTGAGAGCATTTGGGGCACCGGGTTTGGTCCTGGCAACGGTCGGGGTTAATATTATTTCGATGTTGGCGCTGTTGATTTTGCTCGATCGCAAGCTGAATGGATTGCCCTTAGCGGAGTGGAGTAAACCGATCGCCTTGTTAACGGGAGCAAGTGCGGTAGCCGGTGTGGTCGGTTGGGCGATTCTCCAAGGCTGCGATCGCTTTTTTGAAGGCACCGGATTATTGATTTATTTCGTGGAATTAGCGCTATCTAGTTTGGGTGGATTCTTGGTATTTGCGGCGATCGTCACGCAAATCGAATTACCCGAAGTAGATATATTTATGCAGCGCATCCGTCAACGCTTTGGGCGATAAACCGCAGCTGAAGCCCGGATTTTGATTGCATTAATACCCCGCTCAAGCGGGCTATTTTCATAGGGGAACTCCAAAAAATAAAATCTCCAAAACGTTCGTTCGTAGTGACGGATCAACGGAATAGCCCCGTCAATGTCGGAGTAAATGCTTGCGCCCCAGGGCGCAAGCATTTACTCCGACACTACCTTCTTTCCAGTGCAACGTTTGGAGGATTTATATTTTGCAATCCCCTTAAGTTCGTAGTAACGCCTTCAGGCGTTCTCTTAAGTTCGTAGTAACGCATTCAGGCGTTACTACGAACGGGGAAATAACGACTGAAGTCGTTACTACGAACATGGGAAGAAACGACTTCAGTTATTACTACTTAACGGGGATGTCCATCTCTAAGGTTCGGACTAGAAATGCCCACTTATCGGCGGCTTCCTCGATGATTTTAGCCGTGGGTTTTCCGGCACCATGTCCCGCTTTGGTTTCAATGCGAATCAGGACCGGTGCCTTCGAGGTATGTGCGACTTGTAAGGCAGCGGCGAATTTGAAACTATGTGCGGGAACAACGCGATCGTCGTGATCTGCTGTGGTAATTAAAGTCGCGGGATAGGCGGTATCGGGTTTGAGGTTATGTAAGGGAGAGTAAGCATACAAGGCTTTAAATTCATCGGGATTATCTGGGGAACCGTAATCGGAACACCAGGCCCAGCCGATGGTAAACTTGTGGAAGCGTAACATATCCATGACGCCGACGGCAGGGAGGGCGGCAGCGAATAGGTCCGGGCGTTGTGTCATACAGGCACCGACTAATAGTCCGCCATTGCTGCCTCCGGCGATCGCCAGTTTCTGGGGTCGCGTATAGTTCTGTTCGATTAACCACTCAGCAGCAGCAATAAAATCATCAAACACATTCTGTTTATTTAACTTCGTCCCCCCTTGATGCCAATCTTCTCCGTATTCTCCCCCACCGCGCAGATTGGGAATGGCAATGATGCCGCCTAATTCCATCCAGACGACTTGGGAGACGGAAAAACTCGGGGTGAGGGAAATGTTAAATCCCCCATATCCATACAAATAGGTGGGATTATTCCCATCCCGTTGGATTCCCTGTTTATGGATGATGAACATCGGCACCTGGGTGCCATCTTTACTGGTGTAAAAGATTTGCTCTGTTGTATAGTCATCCGGGTTGAAGTCTACCTGGGGATGGCGATAAACGGTGCTAGTTCCGGTAACCATATCGTAGCGATAAATGGTTGGAGGGCTGGTAAAACTGGTGAAACTATAAAAGGTTTCCGTGTCGTGACGTTTGCCATTAAATCCACCGGCAGAACCGATTCCCGGTAATTCGACTTCCCGGATGAAGGAACCATCGAGGTTAAATAGTTTAATTTGACTGCGAGCATCTTTGAGGTAATCGGCGACAAATTGATTATTTAAAAGGCCGATGCTTTCTAAGGTTTCGGGCGCTTCGGGAATCAGTTCGTTGCGATCGCCCGTGCGGATATTCAGAGAAATCGCCCGACCCCGGGGTGCATCTAAGTCCGTTTGAAACCAAAACAAATCCCCTTCTTTATCGATAAATCCATACTGAGCTTCAAATTCAGTAATTAATTCAATAACGTCAGCATCAGGATTGGTTAAATCTTTGTAAAAGACCAAGTTTTTCGGGTCAGTACCGCGCCAGACGGAGATAATCAGAACGGTGCCATCTTCACTGACACCCCCGCTAAAGCCCCATTCTTTTTGATCCGGACGATCATAGATTAAAATATCCTCGGATTGGGGAGTGCCGAGGCGATGGTAGAAGAGTTTTTGATAATAGTTAACATCTTCATATTGGCCTTTGGTGTTGGGTTCATCGTAGCGACTGTAGAAAAATCCTTGATGGTCGTGGGTCCAAGAAGCACCGGAGAATTTAATCCATTGGAGATGGTCGGATAAATCTTCCCCAGTTTCAATGTCGCGCACTTTCCATTCTTGCCAATCGGAACCGGAGGAAGAGAGACCATAGGCCAGGAATTGAGCATTTTCGCTAATGGCGATACCGGCTAGGGCGATGGTGCCATCTTCAGAGAGCTTGTTGGGGTCGAGCAAGACCCGAGGTTGATCATCGAGGTGATTGAGGACATAGAGAACGCTTTGGTTTTGGAGTCCATCGTTTTTAAAATAAAAATACCGACTGCCTTTTTTAAAGGGGATGCCGTATTTTTCATAATCCCAAAGTTCCGTCAAGCGATGTTTGAGGCGATCGCGTTGGGGAATTTCGTTAAGATAACCAAAGGTGACCGTATTTTGCGCTTCTACCCAAGCTTTGGTTTCCTCAGCGTCAGGGTCTTCCAACCAACGATAGGGATCGGAAATTGGGATACCGTGGTAGTCATCCACGATATCGCTTTTACGAGTGTTGGGATAGCTGAGGGTTCCGTCGAAATAGGACATACACTTAGGGAATTAAGGAGTGTATTCTAGTGTAGCGTTTTGCCTAGAGGATTGAAGCATGGCCTGGGACTGGGGTGGCTTTTGTGCCTACGGACCGGAACCGAGGGATCGGCACAGAAGGGGTCCAGGGATCCCCGTCCCGAATCCAGAGCCCTCCCTAGGGAAGAACAGTAGCAGGATAGCTAGAGGTGAGGGTAATGGCGACCGAGGCGGCAATTTTTTGGTCTGAGGCCGTAACTCGGATTCCCTGAACCTAGGCGATCGGTTATGATCTCCAGATTTTCTACCCTGTCGAGTCAGAATCGAGAGAATTCAATTGCAATTGCAATTGCAATTAAGTTCTACTCGTCGCCGAACTGTTCCCCACTCCATGTACCCTAACAAGATAGAAGGGGGAAAACATCCGGTGTAGAAGCAGCTTAATGGTAGGGTGGGGTCTAAATCCTCCGGGGTGACGCCCCCTGCTGGGGTAGCCACTCGCTCAGACTCTAACGGAGCCTGATTCAGCGCGGCTAGGGGTAAGGGTTTTCCGAAACAGATGACCTTTCCTAAAGCATCTACGGAGTGGTCATCGGGGAAAAACGCCCTGTTGTTTACCCCAGTCTGGAGCGGATCCTAAAGAAAGCGGGTATTGCCCCTAGGTTGCCTGTATCAATCAACCGAGGAATTGTCCGTTGCGAGGGCTACATAAATTAGATTGAGGTAAATGCTTTCACCTGCGACTTATTTAGAATACAAGCTAAAGCAATTGGGTAGCCAAGAATGGGAAGTATAAAAAAGCCTTTTTGAATCAAACCCGTATTCGAGTGAAGTTGACCCTTTCTTTTTTACAGTGCTACATTTTTTACTATGGCTAAAATCCTAATTGTTGATGATGACGTAACCGTGCAGCTCGTCCTCCAGGACTTACTCGAAAGCGACGGACATCGCATCACCGTGGCCTCTGATGGGACCGAGGGCTTGCGTCTGGCGAGAGAACTGGAACCTGACTTAATCGTTTGCGATTGGATGATGCCCGGACTGGATGGATTAGAAGTCTGTCAGAAAATCAAGTCCGACCCCGAACTCGCACCGATGTTTTTCATTCTGCTCACTGCCAGAGAAGAAGTGGGCGATCGCATCAAGGGACTCAACACGGGAGCCGATGATTTTCTCTCCAAACCCATCGAAACCGAAGAGTTTCTAGCGCGGGTGCGTGCCGCCTTACGATTGCATGGCTTAACCCAGGAACTCAGCCAAGCCAATCAGCAGTTAGAAGCCTTAGTCGAGGTGCAGCGCCGACTCCTGGCCTTTAAGGGAGATACCCCCACGGATAATAGTCCCAGCTACCCCTACACAGAAATTCTCAAACCCTTGGGACAAGCGGCTCATGCCAGTCGAGTCTACCTCTGCCAAAATCCGCCCCTGTCTGTGGGTAATCCCTCGCCAACAGGTCACTCCCCCCTGTTGGTGGCCCAGTGGAGTTGCGAAGAGTTAAAAATTCAACCCGGATCCGACACCACTCCCCAACCGGCGCAATGTTTATCTTTAAAGGCCCCGGTGCTGATTGATCGGTGGGTCTCTCTGTTAGGGCGAGGAGAAGTTATTGCCGATCTTGTGAGCAACTTTCCCGACTCGGAACGGGAACTGTTAGAACAATCCGGGATTCAATCCCTGCTGATTTTGCCCCTGATTGTGCATGGGGAATTCTTTGGATTTATTCGCTTTGACAACTGCACGGAAGCGAGGGTATGGTCCGAGTCAGAAGTCTCCATCCTCCAGGCTGCCGCTGCTGCGGTCTCTCTTCATAAAGAGCGGGCCTTAGCGGAAGTGGCCCTGCGGTCTTCAGAAGCGCGCTATCGGGCCATTGTTGAAGATCAAACTGAACTGATTTGTCGGTTTGCACCGGATGGCACCCTGACCTTTGTCAATGATGCTTACTGTCGCTATTTCGGCGTGAGTCGCAAGGAACTCATGGATGGATCGGTGGTCTCTTTGATCCCCGATATTGATCGCAACCCCATCGCCATGCCGGTGGTTACCCGGGAACGCCGGGTCATCCTCAGCAATGGAGAAGTCCGCTGGCAACAGTGGACCGATCGCGCCATTTTCGACGCTCAGGGGGTGTTGAGTGAGTTTCAAGCCGTGGGACGAGATATCACCGAACAAAAGTTAGCAGAGGCAGCGGTCCAAGCCAGCGAGGAACGGTTCCGCCAATTAGCCGAAAATATCGAAGAGGTCTTTTGGATTAGCGATCCAGACTATAGCCAAATCCTGTACGTTTCCCCGGCTTATGAGGAAATTTGGGGACTAGAACGCCAGGAATTGTATGAGAAACCCACCGCCCGTTTAGATGCGATTCATCCTGATGATCGCCAAGCCGTCCTCACCGGATTGATGCCTTTAGATCGCCTCGATCGCGAATATCGGATCATTCGACCCGATGGTTCCATCCGCTGGATTCGCGATCGGGGCTTTCCCATCCGTGACGAAGAAGGCCAGATCTACCGCATTGCCGGAATTTCTGAAGATATCACGGAACTCAAACGCGCTGAGGAGCAACTCCGTCATGCCTTGGCGAAAGAACGAGAAATCATGGAGTTTAGAACCCGGTTTGTTTCAATGGTTTCTCACGAATTCCGCACCCCCATGACCACCATTCTTTCTTCCGCTGATTTACTCGAATATTATTTAGAGGAATGGCCCAATGATAAAATGGATAAAAAGTTCCAAGCCCTCCATCGCATTCAATCGGCTACGGTGAACATGACCCAATTACTTGAAGATGTCCTGTTCATCGGACGGGCCGAAATGAGCCAACTTCCGTTTAACCCCAAAACCCTTGACCTTGAGCCATTTTGTCAAGAAATTGTCGAAGAATTTCAATTTTCATCGACTAAAAATTACACCATCAATTTTGTCCAGAATTACTCCCCAGAGTTCTTGAGCAACAAAACCCGCCTGCCTTGTTTTGATGAAAAGTTATTACGGTATATTCTCAATAATCTGCTTTCCAATGCAATTAAATACTCCCCGGATGGGGGAGAGGTGTATTTTGAATTAACCTGTACCGAAACCGAGGTGATTTTTATGATTAAAGACTCGGGTATTGGTATTCCCTCCGATGAAATACCCCGCCTGTTCCAAACCTTCCACCGTTGCGGAAATGTCGGGAATATCCCCGGTACAGGGTTGGGATTGGCAATGGTGAAACGCAGTACCGACTTACATGGCGGGGAAATTTCCGTCCAAAGTGAGGTGGGATTCGGGACCGCTTTTACCGTTAGGCTTCCTTTGTATAACCGACAGCGAGAAGAGGATTCAAGTTCACAACAAGTGGGATAATTATCCTCAGCCGGTTGCCCGGATCCGTCTTGGGTGAATTCTGCCGCTTCCCGAATTTTTGGGAAGTGGAAATGACTTCCTAACGGGTCTGTGCGGGTGCTTTTCTGATAAACTATCCCTTATGATGACTGAATACTTTGCGACTGTTGCTCGGGGTTTAGAACCCATTGCTGCCCAAGAATTAGAACGGTTAGGTGCTCGGGACGTTCGTCCGGATTTTACAGGGGTCCATTTTTCTGGCGATCGCGCTTTACTTTACCGGGTTAATTTGTGGGGCAGAACTCTGTTTCGCGTGCTCGTTCCGATCCGAGAATTTTTCTGTCCCAATGCTGAAATGCTGTATCGAGAAGTCCAGTCTATTGATTGGGAAGCGTATCTCGATCCCGGTCATACTCTGGCGGTGAACTGTACCGGCAGCAATCAGAAACTCAATCACACTCATTTTACGGCGTTACAGGTCAAAAATGCGATCGTAGACCAACAACGCGATCGCACGGGAGAACGGTCTACGGTGGATCCGAAGGACCCGGATTTGTTACTGAATCTGCATATTCATGGCGATCGGGCCATTCTCAGTTTAGATAGTTCGGGGAACAGCTTACATCGGCGCGGATATCGTCCGGCAATGGGAATCGCCCCCCTCAAAGAAACCTTAGCTGCCGCTATTTTAGAACTGGCTGAATATTCCCCAGAACAGCCCTTTTTAGACCCCCTATGCGGGTCCGGGACTTTACCCTTAGAGGCGGGTTTAAAGGCGTTAAATATTGCCCCCGGATTGTTTAGAGAACGGTTTGGATTTATGAGTTGGCGCGATTTTGACCTAGAACTTTGGCAGGATATCCGCCAGGAAGCCCTAGAAGGTCAAAAATCCGAATTAACCGCCCCCATCTACGGCAGCGATCGCGATCGGGCTGTGATCCAACAAGCGCATCTCAATGCTGAAAACTGCGGACTAGATGCCCAGGTTCACTTCTCCATCCAAGAATTTTATCACCTCGAACCCCCCGCCGAAACCGGAATTTTGATCTGCAATCCTCCCTACGGAGAACGTCTCGGTGAAGTTCACGAACTGGGTGATTTCTATAAATCTATGGGAGATATTTTAAAACAGCGTTTTACCGGATGGACCGCTTATATTTTATCCGGCAATAAAGAACTAACCAAAAAAATCGGGCTGAAATCTTCAAAACGCATTCCCGTTTACAATGGTTCCTTACCTTGTACGTTACTCAAATATGAAGTGTATTAACTTTGAAGCCAGATTGCTCGGCAGGGGAAATCCGTTGGAAAACCCCTACCGATTTTACTTAGTCTTTCTCGATTTTAACCGAGAGGATTTTATCTTTAGCCCGAATAGAGTTGACGACATCCATATCTTCGGTTTTACCAAAAACCGTATGTTGTCCATCTAAATGGGGTTGGGGAGAGTGGCAAATAAAGAATTGACTTCCCCCGGTATTGCGTCCTGCATGGGCCATTGATAATGTACCCCCTAGATGTTTATTGGGGTTAATTTCACAATTGATTTTATAACCCGGACCCCCCGTTCCTGTCCCAGTGGGACATCCCCCTTGGATCATGAAATTGGGAATGACACGATGGAAGATTAATCCATCATAAAACCCACTTTCAGATAATTTGATAAAATTATCTACGGTATTCGGGGCATCTTTATCGAACAGATCCAGATGAATCGTTCCTTTGTCGGTTTCCATAATGGCACGAGGCATAGGTTTCTCCTTGAATTGAGCCAGATTAAGCAGGTTCTCGAACAGCCGATCGCCCATGACAGACCTATATTACCTGATAAGCGTCGGTTGTTGGGGAGATGGGTCAAACAGTCATTTGTCATTTGTCATTTGTCATTTGTCATTTGTCCTTGGTGGATGGGGGAGGTGGGGAGGATGGGGGAGATGGGGAGGATTGGGGAGATGGGGAGGATTGGGGAGGATTGGGGAGGATTGGGGAGGATTGGGGAGATGGGGAGGATGGGGAGGATGGGGGAGATGGGGAGATGAATTTTTTGAGTTCATCTTTGCCGAGGATGATGTTGATTGGTGCTGGATTGTTGTACTCTAATCATTACAGAAAAAATCCGAGGAAAATTATGGATAGCGAACAAACCCAAGAAATTCTCAGCTTGCGGGAGAAAAAATTAACGCCAAAGCAAATCGCCCGCAAAATGGGGTTGAAAGTCTCGGAAGTTACCGGATTTCTGAAAGAACAAGCCGAACAAGTGGCGATCGCCCGTGAGGAATCCGGAGAATTACCCCCTATAGTCGAATGTTTAATCAATGCCAATTGTCTCTCCAGACTGTTCCCGCCAGAAGGGGCGATCGTGACCCAATCCGAGGATGATTTTGACACCACATCCGACCCGGGTATGGCCATTGTGACGGTGACGCGATCGCCTGGATTTAACCGCTTTATTACCTGTACTTACCTCGTGGATTATTGGTGTTTGGGGGTCAAAGATGCCTCGGGACCGCGCAAATACAATCGCAGTGAATATGAAAGAATTGCCTCCTTGTATTATGACTCGTTCATCGGGGGTTCTCAGAAAATTTCATTAACTCAGGCTCAAGCCCTTGTCTGGGGTGCGGTTGAATATGCGGAAAAATTAGGCTTTAAACCCCATCATGATTTTGAAAAAGCTAAAGAACAGTTAGGGGAGTGGAATGGAGAACTGAAACTCGAATTTGGCAAAAACGGCAAGCCATTCTATACGAGCGGACCCTACGATAATTCCGCCGCAATTATTAATACCTTGAATAAATCCGTGGGTGAGGGGAATTATCATGGGATGATTGGGATGGACCCTGAACTATAATTTCAGTGGATTTCTGGGGTGGTCAAGGGGGTATGAACTCCGGCTTGACAACCCCGAGACTTAGGTGGCATTAAATGCCATTTGCCAAAATGCCTTTTCAAATTGAGCCACGGTAATCACGGTTTGTTCCGCTTCTTTCTGAACCTCCGGTGAGGCATCACTGAGCATTTCATCGGCTTGCTGTTCTAACAATTTGACATAATCGGTAAAGCCCGGATTTCCCCAGCGATCGGCAAATTCGGTATAGGGTTCCGGCATGGGTCCGGGCAATTGCCACCCTTGATTATAAGCCAACTCCACCGCCCACAATCCCGTTGCTTGCACGGCATAAGGAGTCCGGGCCAGATTTGCTAAAAACTGGCTGTATTCTTCACAGGTGCGCTGTTTAGCAACATCCAAGGATAAATTCCGTTCGGCAGCTTTGACTTGAAACCAATTTAATTCATCTTTCAGGGCAGTTAATCCCCCTAACAGCACATCAAAATGATGGCGAGGGGCAACGGATAAAATCCGGGCTAACATCCGCGTAAATTCCACCACAAATTGGTAATCCTGCACCAACCAAGTATTAAATTGCTCTGGGGTAATGGTGCCTTGTTTACACCCATCCAGAAACGGATGCACCGTGGCTTCCTGCCAAAGCGGTTGATGGTTTTTGAGAATTTCTTGACAAGTGATGGTCATAAGTTCAGGAGAATAAACAACAGGTTCAGGCTAACAAGAATTACGCAGTTTATAACATCGGGCGATTCGCGAATCGCCTCTACATTATTTTAGGAGTGGGCATTGCCCACCTGAATTACTGCCCACCGTAATTTAGGTGGGCAGTGCCCACCCTACAATTGCTAAATCATTTTAAAACAAAATTGCCTCGCCCCACATCGTCAAAGTTGCCGGACGAGGCGGTGTTTTAGTTATTAGAACTGGCACTTTCTATTTCAGCCAATTCCATCCAACGTTCCGTGGCAACTTCGATTTCATGAGCCAAATCTTGGACCTTTTGATGGAGTTTTTGCACTTCGGTGACAGCACCGGGTTCGGCATGATAGAGGGCTTTTTCTGTGGCGGCTTTTTCCGCTTCCATTTCGGCAATTTTGGTTTCGAGTTGCTGATACTCTCGCTTTTCCTTGGAGGATAGTTTGCGCTGGCGATTTTTATCCCAACTGACCCGTTCAGACTTGTCAACGGTGGCGGTTTGGGAGTCCTGTTTTTTCTCGTTTTGGCTGGCTGTTGCCTGACGTGCGGCTTCTGCGGCTTCGGCTTTTTGGTAGTCGAGATAAACCGTATAGTTGCCTGGGTATTGCCGGAGGTTACCGCCTTCTTCTAAGGCAAAAATGGTGTTGACGGTGCGATCAAGAAAATAGCGATCGTGGGAGACAACGATCGCACATCCGTTAAAGTCTTCCAGGTAATCTTCTAAAACCGATAACGTCTGCACGTCTAAGTCATTGGTGGGTTCGTCCAAAATGAGAATATTCGGGGCACTCATCAAGACGCGCAGTAAAAACAGTCGGCGTTTTTCTCCCCCGGAGAGTTTATGAATGGGTAAATATTGTTGATTCGGGGGGAACAGAAACCGTTCTAACATTTGGGAGGCGGTAATTTGCAGTCCATCGGCAGTTTTGACTAATTCCGCTTCTTCTTTGACGTAATCGATCGCCCGTTGATTTTGATCCGCAGCATCGAGTAAATCATCACAATGTTGGTCAAAATATCCAATATGGATGGTACTGCCAATTTCTACAGTTCCCGAATCTGGGGCAAGGCGTCCGGTAATGATATCCAGTAAGGTGGATTTGCCGATGCCATTTTTGCCGATAATTCCAATGCGATCGTCGGGACTAAATTTATAGGAAAAGTCTTGGATAAGAGTGCGATCGCCATAAGCTTTTCTGACATTTTCTAGCTCGATCGCCTTCTTGCCAATCCGACGGCTGGCGGTGGAAATTTCCACTTTCCCTAAACTCTGTTTAAACTCCTTATCCTGGAGATCCATCGCCCGACCAATCCGAGCTTTTTGCTTGGTACTGCGGGCTTTGGGTCCGCGACTGAGCCATTCTAATTCCCGGCGCAATACCCCATAATGTTTGCGTTCCTGACTGGCGGATGCTTCTTCGGCTAGGGCTTTTTTTTCTAAATAATAAGAATAATTTCCGTCGTAAGTGTAAAGATCGCCGCGATCGAGTTCGATAATCCGATTGGTGACGCGATCGAGAAAATAGCGATCGTGGGTAATCAGCAAAATTGCCCCGCGAAAGCTGTTCAAGTAACTCTGTAACCACTCCACGGAAATCGCATCCAGATGGTTCGTCGGTTCATCCATTAGCAGCACATCCGGATCGCTGAGTAAAGCGGCAGCCAGGGCGATCCGCTTGCGGTATCCCCCAGAAAGGGTGCCGATTTTGACGTCAAAATCTTCGATTCCTAACTGAGTCAGGATAATTTTGGCTTGGGTTTCCAGTTCATAAGCGCCACTGGTTTCCATCTGGTGCATGACTTCGGATAACCGCGCCATCAATGGTCCATCTTCAGGGTTGCGGGCGATTTTGTGACTGAGGTCCTCATATTCGCGGACCAGATTCATGCGATCGCCGCAGTCGGCAAAAACCTGTTCTAATACCGTCC
>JAABSJ010000007.1 GCA_011390515.1 Oscillatoria sp. | reverse complement strand
GAGGAAGGGGAGATTAAAATTAGTCATGGCAGTGCGATCGCCCAAGCGCCATTTATTATCGGTGAGGCGGACCTCAATGGCACTCTAGCAGCGATTATGACTGCTGGAAATAATATCATTGTCCCCGTGCAGTCCTTTCCCTTTTCCTTTACTCAAGGGAATATTTCCTTGGTTTCTGCTGCGGTTGAACCCTCAGAAATCCGCCCCCCGGCCCCAATTCCAACCCCGATGCCTGAGTCTTCTCCCGCCCTCGCCTTACCGGAAACGGACTTACAAACTCAGCTAGAAAGACCCCCAGAAGCGCAACCCCTGATTCAGCTTGAAAGTCGCCAACTGGATAGTCGAATTTTACCCAATGATCGCGTCGCCCTAGACCGATTAAACCTAGATAATTTTTTGAGCCAAAACACCCCAAATCTCCCCCAAACCATTGAGCAAATTGAAGGACTCCGACAATCTGAATTTGAAACCTATTTTCAAGAAGATTTGGGTGGAGAATTACTTTCATTTGAAGAAATTGTCCAAAAATTACGACAAATTTCCCAAGAAACCGGCACAAATCCGGCAATTCTGTATGTGTTATCCCGGGAAGATCGCCTCGATTTATTCCTGATCACGCCGAAAGGTCAACCCATTCACCGGATCATTGAAGAAGCGAACCAACAAAACTTATCATCTACAGCCCAAAATTTGTCTGCCCAAATAACCAACCAAAGACTATTAAATACTCAAACCTATTTACCTCCGGCCCGACAACTCTATCAATGGCTGATTGCCCCCCTTGCCTCAGAATTAGCAGCCGAAGAAATTGACACCATTGCCTTTTCAATGGATGCGGGATTACGCGCCCTTCCCATTGCTGCCTTACATGATGGAGAGCAGTTTTTAGTCGAAAAATATCGCCTCGGCTTAATTCCTAGTGTGAACTTAACTGATACGCGCTATGAAGACATCCGGAATTTCCCCGTTTTAGCAATGGGAGCCTCAACCTTTAGAACCTTACCTGACCTGCCCGGGGTTGCCTTAGAATTAGAAGCGATTCTCCAGATTTTAGAGAATGGAAAATCCTTTTTAAATGAAGAATTTACCTTAGAAAATCTCAAATTTCAGCGGGCATCTCAACCCTTTCGGTTAGTCCATCTAGCCACTCACGGGCAGTTTAATCCCGGTGACCCCAGCGACTCTTATATTCAGCTTTGGGACGGACCCTTAAACCTAGAGCAAATGCGGGATTTAGAATGGAACAATCCGCCGGTGAATTTGTTGGTTTTAAGTGCCTGTCGCACGGCGATCGGTAGCGTAGAGGCGGAGTTAGGTTTTGCGGGATTAGCGGTGCGAATTGGGGCAAAAACTGCCATAGCGAGTTTGACTTATGTCAGTGATGAAGCAACCTTCGCCCTGATGATGGAGTTCTACCAGCATTTAAAAATTGCCCCGATTAAAGCAGAAGCGCTGCGACAGGCACAGATTGCCATGTTAGAGGGAAGAGTGCGCTTTGAAGGCGATCGCCTCTTCTCTGAATCCAGAAATTTTGCCTTCCGTTCCGATGGCATCAACGACAATCAAAACCGCGATTTCAAGCATCCCTATTTTTGGGCGATGTTTACTCTGATTGGCAGCCCTTGGTAATTCTGGATTACAATACAATGGCAATCAAAAATTCAGGGTTTTAAAACGATGGAATTCATCCAATTAGGAAACAACGGACCAACGGTCCCAACCCTCGGTATTGGTGCCTGGTCCTGGGGAGATACCCTATTTTGGAACTATGGCAAAGATTACGGGGCCACTCAGGTTCAGGAAGCCTTTCATGCCGCTGTCGAGGCGGGAATTACCTTTTTTGATACTGCCGAAGTCTATGGATTAGGTAAATCTGAACAGCTTCTCGGTCAATTCATTCAGCAAACGGAAACCCCGATTCAAGTTGCGACAAAATACGGTCCTTTACCTTGGCGATTTACGGCTGAATCGGTTGCTGAAGCGATCACCGCTAGTCTTGATCGCCTACAATTAACCCAAGTCACCCTCTATCAAGTTCATTGGCCTTTCACATTTTTAATGAGTCAAGAAACCTTGATGAATGCTTTAGCCGATGAAGTGGAAAAAGGCCGCATTCAAACCATTGGCGTCAGCAATTATTCCGCTGCTCAAATGCGAGAAGCTCATACTATTTTATCCAAACGCGGCATTCCTTTAGCGGTCAATCAGGTGCGTTATTCTTTATTATCTCGGGAGGTGGAAACCCAGGGAATTATCAAAACGGCACGGGAATTAGGAATAACTATTTTGGCCTATAGTCCCCTCCAACAAGGATTACTCACGGGCAAATATACCCCCGAAAGTCCCCAACCCAGCGGACCGCGCCAGTGGGATTCTCGGTTCAAACCGGAGGGATTGCGGAAAATTTCTCCGGTTTTAGACTTGTTGCGCCAATTTGGTCAAAATTATGACAAAACTCCCGCTCAAGTTGCTTTGAATTGGTTAATTGCCCAAGGGGGTATCATTCCCATTCCCGGGGCGAAAAATGCGGAACAGGCGCGACAAAATGCTGGTGCCGTGGGATGGCAATTAACGGCGGATGAAGTGGCGCAATTGGAACAAGTGACTCGTCCTTGGTTATAACAAAAAGAAACGTTTGTAGTGACTCCTTCAGGAGTCATCTTAATGCAACTCCTGAAGGGGTTACTACAAACTTTTCTTTTGACAAGGCGAGGGTTAAACCCTCGCCGATTGGGGGGATTGAACCCCTGTCCTAAATTTGACTGGGAGACTCAGAATTAGGTTCTGAGGGGGCTACATTCAGCCGAGGTGAGAGAGTGGATTCAAAGAAATAGACCCGATCGCAATAGCGATTTTGAGTAGAACAAACGGTTTCAATGGCAACATGACTGACATTGGTCAGATTTAGGGATAAAGAGACTTGCTCTCCGGGACTCAGGGTATGGGATACCTCCCGCACTCCATCTAAATAAATATTGACCGCATTCGGCGGGCTCCCTCGGTCATTATCGCGCATTCCAAATTCTAATAACAGGGATTCAAATTGACCCTGTTGTTCTCCAATCCGACAAGTTACTGAGACTTCTCGACTTCCGGGTCCTAAAAAGAAATAAGAACGATAGACTTTTCTCCCGATGGATATATCTAAGGTTTCTTCTTGCGATCGCCCGGGTCCATTGGTGACACATTGAGTATCAAATAAAAATAATGACACGGGTTCGCGAGCTTTGACCATGGGTTGGATCCAAGGTGTGATTGCCACAGAGAGGATTCCCGCTGTCATCAGTTGATTGATGAAGGATCTATTTTGCATTGAGGGACAAACCACTAAGGGGTTTTGTATCCTATCATAACCAATTTTGCCCCCGAATGTGGCACCGACTCTAGGGATTTTTTTCCTTTGTTTTGGGCGCGACTCCATCGGAATTTTCTGCCCTCTAAGGTACCGATGAGCCACTTTTAATCGGGTGAAGGGGAGTCACGATGCGATCGCACCGCTACTCCCTAGAGGGTTTTTGGGGGTTTCGGAGATTTACCGCTTGGTCGTCCAGACTGTGGTAAACATCATCAGCATCCCCCCGACAAAAATCCCGACTGCCAGCAGTCCGGCCACTACATTAAAAATCCCTTCTGCATTTTCCATGATAGTGCGCTATCCTTTACAAGAATTTACAACTTTCTTATTTTTACCATACCTCAATTTCTGATAAATTTTATCTATCATTCGTCCAATCTCGAAGTCAATATGCTAGAGTAAACCCAGGCCAATTTTTTAGTTACACTTAGCACAAAAAATTTTCATAAGTTTATAATGTTTGATCTGATTTGCGAATTTTCTCGAACCCACTGTATTGCGATTTGCGCGTTTTTGGTTCCGGCCAACTTACTGGCCACCTTCCAAACTCTGATTTTTATGGGACTCGGAACCCAGAAACTACAGATTCGGGTGATGGCGGCGATCGCCAGTTTTTATGCCACCGTCATGATCTTGCACGTTGTTAGCTGGTTCCTGGTTGGCGTGGTCATGGCTCCTACCTATATCTTGCTTGCCCTCGCCAGTTTGTGCCTGAGCATCAATATCTGGGGGATTGTTCATTCTCCGAGGGTGATTCCGTTACTCAGACGCATCTAAGGGAGGGAGTCCCTCCGGATTCCCCGGACTTTTCCCAGTTGTGATACCCTAGCCGTGGTATCTTACCATTCACCGAACTGCGATCGCCGTAATCAGATTAATGGTTTTAAAGGATTAGGACTAGCAAGCGCCCATGAAAGAAAAACTTTTAAATTGGCTGAACCTGTTTTTAGTTGCCGATGTATTTTTCGTATTGTTAAGTTTTGTTTGGTTTGCGATCGCCGTAGTGGGACGCTCCACTGGCGTCAATCTCGGCCTAGATCTCTGGCATCAACTCTGGCAACCTGTGTTTAATCCAGCCATTGGCATTTTAATGGCTGGTGCGCTGTTGAGCGGATTGACCAGTTGGATTTCTAAGCGATTAAATAAGGCCCATTAATGAGTCTGCGATCGCCCCTGAGCCGATCAGATGAACTCAACCGACTCGGGGGCGATCGCCACTTGAATACCGGGCTTTCTTCATTCCCCATGTTGTTAGCCGATCCCAGGGTTTAATCTCCTTCAGTTTTTTTACGGATCTGGTATTTTTTTGAAAAATCTGTTATAGTATTTCTAGGTAAATTCCCCGAGAGTTTCAATCTTTGATAACTCTCCCCCTCAACTTGATGAGGGTCGCCAATATGCCCCCATTCCGAACCTAGAAAATTAATCCAGGAAACGCAAATTTTACCCGTCACCGTTTCTGCTTAGGCAGAAATAGGACTGGCTCAGGATTTCGCTAATTTAGAGATTGAAAAGATAGCCCAACCTAAGACAATAAACCGATCTTAAAATCAAGCCGATTGAAGGCCCGTAAGGTAGATCCGCCGATAGGGACGCCACCGATTCATGAGACCGCATTCTAGGAAACAATAAGTTCTACCCTAAGTTGGTCGTCGGAACGGAAGGGAATTTAGCAAGCCTTGAGATGAGATTGAAATCGAGTTTGGGGTCGTAAATCCGAGCGATTGATCGGAGTTTCAGAAGACTTACGTTTTTGCTGTTGAATCGGAATTTCAATGATAAATTCCGTGCCTTCGTCTGGGGTCGAGAGACATTGCAATTGGCCGCCATGTTTTTCCACCACGATGTGATAGGAAATGGACAAACCTAACCCAGTCCCTTTGCCCACAGGTTTGGTCGTAAAGAACGGATCAAACAATCGTTGCCGCACTTCCTCGCTCATCCCCGGACCGTTATCGGAAATTTTAATCAGCAGACGGGTTTCATCGAGATCGCCATTCGCCGACATCTTTTCAACCAATTCCGTTGCTATTTTAATTTGGGGCGATATTTTAGGGATGGACCCGGATCCTTCCCCGGTAGAGGCGGACAACTCAGAATGCAGCACTAAAAACTTAGAGCTTTCTTCAATCGCATCAATGGAATTGCTGATAATATTCATGAACACTTGGTTGAGTTGTCCGGCATAGCATTCAATCTGCTCGAAGTCGCCATACTCTTTAACCAATTCAATTCCGGGAAATGCCGATCGCGCTTTTAGACGATTTTGCAGAATCAGCAGGGTACTATCAATCCCTTCATGAATATTCACTCGCTTCATTTGCGCCTCATCCAAGCGCGAGAAATTCCGCAAGCTCATCACAATCTCGCGGATGCGATCGGTTCCCAACTTCATCGAAGAGAGCAGTTTGGGTAAGTCTTGACTCAAAAATTCTAGATCAATTTCCTTTTGGTACTCCGTAATCTCTTCTGCCGGATTGGGGTATTTTTGTTCATAAAGTGCCATCAACCCCATTAAATCTTGGATATAGCAACTGGCGTGATCGATATTTCCGTAGATAAAGTTAACCGGATTGTTAATTTCATGAGCAACTCCAGCTACCATTTGACCCAAACTCGACATTTTTTCCGTTTGAATCAGTTGCGATTGAGTCTGCTTGAGTTGTTGGAGGGTCCTCTCAAGTTGGTGGGTTTGTTCCCGAAGCTGCGCCTCAGATTTTTGCAAGGCTTCCAGTGCTCGCACCCGGGAGGTAATATCGCGCAGGGACGCCATGAGAGCTTTTTCCCCTTCCCATTCGGTTTCCACAATTCGCATCTCAGCGATCGCGTCGTCTTCTCCTTTCCGCAAAATTTCCACTTGCGTTTGTACCACTCTTGTGCTAATGCGATCGCTATCTCCCACCCGCTGAATAATTTCCGTCCCGATTTGACCCCCCTGGATTTCAAAAACCCGAGTGCCAAACACTTCTTTCCCCAGCAGAGCATCCGCTGGACATGAAAGTAAACATTCCGCAGCGCGGTTAATAAAACGGACCAGTCCCTTGCCATCAACGATGATAATGCCATCGGCCAATTTATCGATGACATTCCGAAACCGGATTTCACTAGCGCAGAGTTGTTGCTGGAGTTCCTGTACCTCCGCTTGTTCTCTATACTCGGATTGAAGTGTGGTTAACATAGCTAATAACTTCCTCTACTTAAATATTTCCGCACAATTGCACTCTGTGGCCCCAGGCTTTACTTTTAAACAATTTCTCTAATTAGCTTGGCTTGATTCTGGTTATGGAATCGGTGAAGCATCTAACCCTTCTGGGTCCGGCTGTGCTAACTGAGGGGCTTCCCCCTGGGCGATCGTAAAATTCTCTGACACTGGGTTGCTGAAAACTCGGTTTTCCGGATATTCCTTTCGATTCGTGAGTTCTCCTTCAAGACTCTATTGGGCATCATTGGAGTGACAAGCCGTTCCTTTCTTCATCTGATCAGCATCCCTTTAACAACTTGAGATCTGTGATTCGTGAATTTTGAGAAAGTTTTGACTTCGCCTACCTCTTGGGCAACCCGATTTTAGATATCTTCCTCCTTTGTACCTGATACTTGACTGATGTTTTGTTTTATAGATCACTTTCTGAACTTTTTAAGTATCTCTTAATACTTTGGCTGAAAACATGGGCTAGGGAATCGAAGCTGAACCCGAGAGGTCATAAAACTTAATACAAAATTTACATTTTTTCATGGTTTGATCCAGACTGATTCCTGACTTTTAGGGGCTTGTAACCCGAACAGCGATTCTCCTGTAAACAAGCTGGGCAAAGGGGGATGAAGTCCAGCAGGTGCTATTTTTTTAAAGAAAAACCACTGACTCTGATCTCGGAAAGCATCCAGGAGACCCGCCTTACTTTGATTTAATCCAGTATTATTCCTCAACTACAGAATAATACTTCGGTCCTCAACCTGAGAATTGACTCAGAAGCATGGGGGTAAAAAGTGACAATCTACTCGGATTAAGTCAGCAAATCTTCCAATTCATCAGGGTGAACTCCCCAGAAAATCAAGATCATCAGCCATGCCCGAGAGTAGGAAACCCCTTGTCAACTGTTCGGGTACATCAGTCGTAAAAACCGATGAGTTCGAGGATACGGGAGAAGCTTAAAAGTTCCCCAAGGGATACGAGCGAGCAATGGAGTGGGAAGTCTGAATGGACCACCCTGAAAACAGTAACGGGATGAGGAGGTTCTTCGTTTGAGGCCAGGTTATGGATCATTCCCTAGTTTAGGAATGGGATTCCCCGATGGATTTAGCTGATTGGATCCGAATGCATTCAACCGCAGTGATCCCCGCAGAACCCCCGTCAAAAGGGATACTGTTCTGCATCAAAGGTTCCCCCACCGCCGAAAAGTATGAGCGTTGTCTTGGGTTGTGGAATGAGGCTACAGATCACAGGGCAGAGGGGCTGATTCATATCCCTCTGCCTGGTGAAATCCCGGAAATAATGCCGGAAAAATAGTTTATGATTTCTTTACAAAGACTGATTTTTTCTTTATCGTTTCTTTGCATTGAGATCAGGTCGGTTCACAACTCCCCGGTATCGGGTAAACATCCAGTGCGATTATCAAAAACACAGGCGGGAGTGTGTGGATTGGAGGATTTCTTTCCCAGGGGAGAAGCCCGTTCCCGTGGTCTATCCAGGTCCAAAAAGACCCGGTTAGGGTGAGTGGACCGAGTGACCGCAGCCCGGGGCGATCGCCTCGGATTGGGTTCCAGCTTTATTCGTTAGGATTCCTTGACATCAAGGATTTTTTGTTGATATCATTAGGTATTTTAAACTCGGCTTTTCTTCGAGTAAAAATTTAACGCGCATCGGCAACGCAGGAGTTGTCCTCTCCCTTAGATCCTTGACCCAGCCCGAGTGAGTTTTACCAAAAGTTAATTTTTATTAAATAGTTTAAAAAAAAGAAACAAAAAAGACATACTAGATGATAGGAGAGGATGAAAGAGGGAATAAAACGGTCGGCTATAAATATAGCGCTCGGGAAAATACCTTAGCTAAAATTGACAAGGATGGCTGCATCTGCGCTTTTTTAAAATTAATCCTTAATCCGCAATTTCCCCGGATCGAGTGGGGGTGATTTCCCGTAAAATTAACTCAGTACCGGGCAATCCAATCCATGATAAAAAGCTACAGTCCAGTCAGCAAGACTGGCAGTTTCTAATTTGGGGAGGGATACCTTCAGATGAAAGGACCAGTGCCAAGTCAAGAACAAATCAAAAATAACGGGAGGGATCAATTGTCAATCGGTCTTTCCAGGACCCTGGCCTGGAAGGAACTCAGAAGATGGACCGATCACAGTAGCTACAGCCCTCGGGCCGTCCTTTGTTTGGTGCGGGGAAATCAACCGGCATGGAGGGGGATGCGAGGTTATTCATCCTCGGTGATTCCATTTGTGGTAAAACTGTCCATAATAGGCCGAGCAGTCAAGCAAAAGCCAAAAAATTGGGTTGATGCTGGGGTGGCGATCAAAAGCATCCGGGAGTTGATCGAGAGTCACAGGGGTCCAACCCTGGAGGAACAGCATTTAGAAGTGGTCTCAAATAGAAATGGTTCTCCAGTTGTGGATCAAACCTTACTCTATTACGTCAGTTTGATACATTCGGAGGACTGTACCCGAGTTGATCCGGAAATCAGAGACGCTTTGATTCTGCCGCGAGGGTTTTCCTGGGACTGGGGCAGAATACCAGGGGATGACATCGGGGAATGGGTGTGTCTTAAGCGACGATCTGCTGAATGGCGATCGCCAGCGCAGAATGTTGGGTCCTGGGGTAGCACTCCTGTACATAGATGGAATCGTCATGGATAAAACGAGTAACACCAAGTCCTGTGATCCTCAACCACCAGATGCCAAGATGGTCAGGACCTCTAACGATACCTGTGCGATCGCCTGGGGGGAAGATCTAAAAAATGTGGGTTATTTTCGACTGGATCGCGAGTGGAATTTTACCGAAATCAACCCCCAGGGGGAAGAAATTTTAGGCAAACCCAGGCATCTTTTAGTGGGTAGAAATATTTGGCAAGAATTAGGCCAATGGAAGAATCAGTCTAAATTGATAGAGGAGTACCGACGCGCCCTCGGTGAGGCACGGACGGTCACCGCTGAGGCATTTTATCTGGGACGGTGTTTAAAAATGCAAGCCTACCCAAACTCCGAAGGTTTATCCGTGTATTTCCAAAATGTGACCCCCCAAAACCAACTCGAAGACAATCCCCTGAATAGCAGTCGCCTCTATGGGTTCAGCGCTCAGATTGGGCGAATCATCGCCAACGGAGGACCCTTAGAAACCCTGTTCCCTGCGATCATGAGGGCGATCGTGGAGTATTTAGAAGCCACCTCCGCCGCAGTTTGGACCTTGAATCCGGCCCTCAAAGAACTAGAGATGCGATCAACCGACGGGATTCCCCTGGACCAGGAACTGTTCCCCGATCGCATTCCCCTCGGACAAACCCAGATTGGCACCGTCGCTCAAACCCGCAAAACTTACACCGGCTGTTTGGTTCGCCAAAGAGAACAAGGCAAAAACGACAGCTTAGAAAATTGTGCACTCCAACCGGATTGCTTACTGCAACCCTTAATCATCGATGACCAGATCTGTGGCGTCATGGCCGTCGTCATCGAGAATGGGGTCAGCGAGTCCGTCCAAAATATCTTAATCTGGGTCGCCAGCACCTTAGCCCTAGCCATCGATCGCGATCGCACCCGGGAAGCCCTCCTCTCCCGTCGTGAAGGCTTGCTATTCCGCCTTGCCAGTCAGATTCGCAACTCCCTCGACCTCGACACCATCCTCGAAACCGCCGTCACCGAAATTCACTCCCTCTTACAAATTGACCGCTGTCACTTTTTGTGGTACTTGCCTCATCCGCTTCAGCCCAGTCTCACCGTCACCCATGAATCGCGATCGCCCAACAAAAAAAACCTCCTGTGCGAATACCCTGCCTCCCTCAGCGGCCCCCTCACCCAGAAAATTCGGGACCTAGAATCCTTGCGAAGCGATCGCCTCGATAGCAGCCCCGACTTAGACGACAAAACCCGCACCCTCTTCTGTGACATGGGAATTGTCTCCGTCCTCCTCCTCCCCTTAGAAACCCGTTCCGGTCAACTCGGGGCCGTCGTCTGTAGCCATAGCGAACCCCGCCCCTGGACCGATAGCGAAATCGAACTCCTCCAAGGCGTCGTAGACCAACTCGCCCTGGCGATCGACCAAGCCGAACTCTACGCCCAAACCCACGCCGCCGCCCTCGCCGCCCAAACCCAAGCCCAACAACTCAGCGTTGCCCTGCAAAACCTCAAACAAACCCAAGCCCAGTTAATCCAAACCGAAAAAATGTCCAGCTTGGGACAAATGGTCGCAGGCATCGCCCACGAAATCAACAACCCCGTTAACTTCATCACCGGCAACCTCGTCCATGCCAACAACTACACCCAAGACCTGCTGCACCTAATCGAAGTCTATCAAGAACTCTACCCCAATCCCGCCCCTGAAGTTCTCGAAGTCTCCGAAGATATCGACCTCGACTTCCTCCTCGAAGATCTCCCTAAAATCCTCGCCTCCATGCAGATGGGTGCCGATCGCATTCGTCAAATTGTCGTCTCCTTGCGCAACTTCTCTCGACTCGATGAAGCCGAAATGAAGCCCGTAGACATTCATGAAGGCATTGATAACACCCTCCTGATTTTGCACAACCGCTGGAAACCCAAAGGCAAAGACCCCGGCGTTGAACTCATCAAAGAATACGGAACACTCCCCAAAGTGGAATGTTACGCCGGACAACTCAATCAAGTCTTTATGAACATTCTCACCAATGCAATGGATGCCCTGGAAAATCAAGGCGCACCTCATATTATTACAATCAGCACCGACATCGTAAAAACCGATGCCCTCGGCAACCCCACCGAAGTCGCCATTCGCATTCGCGATAACGGACCCGGTATGACGGAAGAAGTCAAAAAACGCCTATTTGACCCCTTCTTTACCACCAAACCCGTAGGCAAAGGGACCGGACTCGGCCTCTCCATTAGTTATAAAATTGTCGTCGATAAACATGGCGGTGTACTCAAATGTGACTCAGAACCCGGCCAGGGTACTGAGTTTTTAATTCAAATTCCCGCTAAACAACCCTACGTTAAAAGTCGCTGCGCGTGAGTGGAGATGGGGAGGATGGGGAGGATGGGGAGGATGGGGGAGATGGGGTGGATTGTTCGTAGTAACGACTTCAGTCGTTCTCTAATGTTCGTAGTAACGACTTCAGTCGTTCTCTAATGTTCGTAGTAACGACTTCAGTCGTTCTCTAATGTTCGTAGTCAAAAATCAATTTCCAACAGCCATAAGCGCTGAGGCGGGACTATGAAACCCCGCCCTTATACTAAATTTACTCAACTCTGCCATAAAAGGCCGTCTCTTGGTCCGTTAACCAGGCCCACATTTGGTCCCCTTTACAGAAATGCCACCATTCATTGGGATGTTGAGCAAATCCAGCTTGTTGCATCGCTTGGGCCAAAATTTGGCGATGATTGTGATAGTCTTGGTGAGTCGGACTGCTACTATTTGCAAAATAGTCAGGATGCGATCGCGGTGAGATTTCGTCAATGGGGGAACCCATCTCCACGGCGATACCCCCCTCATCTACTAAGGTAACATCCACGGCAGCCCCTGTGGCATGAGGGGGAGGGGTGGCGGGGTCCAGACTGGGGACGGCCCAAAATTGATACACTTGAGCTAAAATTTCTTGACGCTCAGAGGGGCTTAATTCCTCCGGATCCAATCCTTGCGATCGCACCTGTTCCATGAAGGCATAGTCTACCATAAACTGCTGTACGGCAATAGGCCGATAGGCATCAAAAATTAAAATCTGCCATTGGGGATATTGCTCCTGGAGGTCGGTTTGTGCTTGGATTAAACCCGTCAGTACCCCTTGGCGCAGATAAAAGGGCGATCGCCCTGCGTAAGGTGCGCCCAAGCGTTCATAAGGATGAGGCAACAGGAGGGCAACCTGATCCCCAGGAATCGCCACCAAGGGTTCGCCACAGTCAAGAATGGGGATGTGTTGATAGGGTTTCATCGTTGAGTGAGAGAGTCTCCTGATTTGGATAGACGGAATTGCCGCTGATCCGGCGATCGCTCGGATTGTGGCACGGATAAGTCCCCGTTTAGCCCCCAATCCTGACCGCCCTAGGGCCACGCTTCAAAGTTCCGAGGGCGTTGTCTTTTATTTTATGTTGGATCCGTAATAATCCGCACAGGACCTGGTAAACCCTTTTGCCTCGCCCTAGATCCGTGCGATGAAAAACCCTTTGCACCTCTAAAGGTTGGCGAGAGAGGGTTAATCAGGCATTTAGTTGAGGGGTGCAACCCATCCCCGTGTATCTACGGACTATACTAGATCATATCAAGGGTGATCTAGTTTTTCTTTCTTCCAGCAAAATCGTGAAGCCTTAATTTACAAAGAACCCAGCCCCTAGTGAAAATACGGAGGTTAGGCGTTCTATCTGATTGTCAACACTATATCTTCCAGGGATGTATTTCCAATGAACTACCCACAATCACGCCCAGTCAACCTCTTGCCCAGGCTTTCAAAACAGTATAATGGCCTAGATCCCATTCCAGAACGTCCAATCCAGGCAACCCCTTCTTTAACCGAGTCCCGCACCCTAGTCTTTATCGATTCAGGGGTTTGGGGGCAACAAACCCTACTGGATGCCCTGTCACCGGATACGGAGGCGATCGTGCTTGATGGCGATCGCGATGGCATCGACCAAATCATCGAGGCGATCGCGGGTCGCACCGGCATCGACAGCATTCATCTGGTCTCTCATGGCAGTTCCGGCAAGGTCCAACTCGGGACAACGCAACTGGATACCGAGACTCTGGATGCCTATCTTCCCCAATGGCAGATCCTGCGGGCGGCCCTGAGTGAGGGGGCCGATATCTTACTGTATGGATGCAATGTCGGGACCTCGGATACAGGGATTACTTTCCTGCAAAAACTAGCGGAGTTGACGGGTGCGGATATTGCCGCCTCCGATGATTTAACCGGCAGTGCTGAATTGAACGGCAACTGGACCCTAGAAGTGAGTACGGGAAACATTGAGGCCCCCTTGCCCTTCCAGTCCGAGGCGATCGCTGCCTATAACACTTTACTCCCAGAACCCTATACGGTGAATGTGGGAAATGTTACCGAACTGATTGATGCAATTGAAGCGGCTAATAAGGAGAATAATGGTCAAGAGAGGATCATCAATTTAGAAAGGGGTACCTATACCCTCACCGCCATTAATAATTTTATCCTCGGTGCCAACGGTTTACCTTCAATTGAGACAGGTACTCTCACGATTAATGGAAACGGGGCTGAAATCATTCGAGAAGAGAAGATTGAAGACGCTTTTCGGATTTTTCACATTGAGCAAGATGCTCACCTCATCCTTAATAATTTAACCCTTAAAAAGGGTTGGGCCAATAGTACGACGGAACCCAACGGAAGTGATGGGGGAGGGATTTACAATGCGGGGACTTTGACCCTAAATCAGAGTACCATCACTGAGAACCAAGCGGATGATGACGGTGGAGGCATTAATAATGCCGGGACTTTGAGGGTTATCGAGAGTCGCATTTCTAACAACTTCGCTGGGGATGAAGGGGGAGGAATCCGGCATACCGGCAACCAGAACTTGATTGTAATTGGGACTACTATTAACGACAATGAAGCTGGAAATCAGGGTGGAGGCATCCAAAATGATGAGAGCACTGTGTCTATCTCCAATTCTACGATTTCCAACAACCGGGCGGCAATTGATGGGGGAGGGATCTACAACACAAAAAATCTAATCGTTAATCATAGCACGATCGCCTTGAATGTTGCTGATAGTGATGCCAATGGCACAGGCAACGGGGGCGGCATCTTTAATGGAAAGGGCAGAACTCGCCTCAATCTCAGCTATACCATTGTTGCCGGAAACGAAGATAATAGCAAGAACCCGGATGTTGTCTATCGGGATGTTTCCGCTAACGTTAACGAAGCTGAGTATAACCTGATCGGTGATTTGACCGGCAGCAATGGGTTAAATGCGGGTACAAATTACAGCTTTGCTTCCCTCGGGGGGATTGAGATTACTGATGTCATCCATCCGACTTTAGCACTGAATGGCGCACCTGCCGGGTCTCCCTTAACCCATGCCCTCACTTTAGGGTCTCCAGCTATTAATTTGGGCAATCCTTATATTGAGACTCAGTTAGGCACTGACCAACGCGGCACCGGATTCCAGCGCGAGGTTGGGGAGGCGATCGATATCGGCGCTTATGAGAAACAGCTTCTCCCGGTGATTACGGAAATTATGTACCATCCCATCAGTGACGAACCGGACTGGGAGTGGGTGGAAATTTACAATCCGACGGATCAACCCCTGGATTTAACTGGATTTGTCTTTGCCAATGCCAGTGCCAATGCTGTCCCGAATGGGGGGAATATTGCTGGGGGTACGATCGCACCGAAGAAAACGGGAATTTTGTTTAATGCCAACCTGTCTGCTGCTGCATTTAAGGCGGCATGGGATACAGGAGATATTCCCCTGATTCCCGTCAGTAATTGGTCTGAATTGGACAACACGAGCGATCGCATTGGGTTATGGCCGAGCTTTGATAGCTATTATACCCTGGGGTTTCCCTCGGCTATTGATGAGGTGGCGTATGACACAACTGAGTTATGGCCGACTCCCTCCCCTGGCGCTTCTTTGTATTTAAATTCTCTCACTTTCACCGCAGAGGACTTGACAAAAGCCAACAATGATGGTAGCAATTGGTTAACCAGTGCGATCGGTCAACCCGGTGTTCCCACGGAAACGGAAGTTGTCGCCAAAGCTTATGAGAGTACCTTAGATGGTGACAATAGCGGGTTAGATATCGGGTCTCCTGGACCGACGGACTCGATACCGCCCAGTTTTAAAGACTTTATGGCCGAAGAGGTGACCCTTGCAGGCGGAACAACCTACAGTTTCACCGTCACCTTTACCGATAACCGGGCGATCGACTGGAGTACCCTGGATATTGGGGATATTATTGTCACAGGACCGAATAACGAAAATCTCGACATTACGGCGATCGCCACCCCCAATCACACCGGCAATTTCAATAGCATCAACGTCACCTACCAGATTACCCCTCCCGGGGACACTTGGGATACGGGCGATAACGACACTTATACCGTGACGTTGCAAGAAAACGAAGTCACCGATACCACCGGCAATGCGATCGCCTCCCAGGAACTCGGGCGCTTTGTCTTCAATATCAATACGCCACCCACCCTAGAACCCATCAATCAAACTGGTACAAAAAATACTCCCTTTTTCTTTAACCCCGAGTATTTTACCACTCAATTTACCGACAGTGATGGGAATACCCTCCAGAAAATTTCAATTACCTCTCTTCCCCCCAACGGAACCCTATTTTTCGATGGAAATCCCATCGAAATTACCCCAGACAATCCCCTGGAAATTCCCCGAATTGATATCGAGAAACTCTCCTTTGTTCCCGATGAAAACTTCAATGGTCCGGTGAGTTTCAATTGGAATGGATTCGACGGCACCGACTATGCCGAGACTGACTCCAGCGTTAATTTAAACATTAATGCACCCCCCATCCTGCTCAATCCACTCGAAAATCAAACCACAACTCCCGGAACCAACTTTACCTTCCCCATCCCGGAAAATACCTTTGATGATGCTGATATTATCTACGATGACCGCTTAACCTATACCGTTACCCTCGCCAATGGAGACCCTCTTCCCGATTGGTTAACCTTCAATGATGACGGCACTTTCACCGGCACTCCAGCAGGAACCGATATCGGAACACTCACGATTATTGTCACCGCTACCGATAAATCCGGTGCAAGCATTACCGACACCTTTGATTTAACCATTCAACCGCCTAACGGTGGCGGTGGTAATCCAGGTGGCGGTAATACAAATGGTGGTAATACAAATGGTGGAAATAATCCCGATACCGGAACCGATGGTGGAAATAATCCCGATATCGGAAGCGGAACCGATGGTGGAACCGATGGTGGAAATAATCCCGATATCGGAACAGGAACCGATGGTGGAAATAATCCCGATATCGGAACAGGAACCGATGGTGGAAGCGGAAGTGATGGTGGAACCGATGGTGGAAATAATCCCGATATCGAAAGCGGAACCGATGGTGGAAGCGGAACCGATGGTGGAACCGATGGTGGAAATAATCCCGATATCGGAACAGGAAACGATGGTGGAAATAATCCCGATATCGGAACAGGAAACGATGGTGGAAGCGGAAACGATGGTGGAACCGATGGTGGAAATAATCCCGATATCGGAACAGGAAACGATGGTGGAAGCGGAACCGATACCGGAACCGATGGTGGAAATAATCCCGATATTGGAAGCGGAACCGATGGTGGAAATAATCCCGATATCGGAACAGGAACCGATGGTGGAAATAATCCCGATATCGGAAGCGGAACCGATACCGGAAGCGGAAGCGATGGTGGAACCGATGGTGGAAATAATCCCGATATCGGAAGCGGAACCGATGGTGGAAATAATCCCGATATCGGAACAGGAACCGATGGTGGAAATAATCCAGGTATAGATGGGGGTAATGGCAATAGTCCTTTAACTCCGGATTCTCCTGTGAATGCCGATCGCCCAGAATTGGAGAATCCCACCACAAATCCTCCCAATGGAGTACCGCATACCAGCAGCACAAACACCTGTAACCTCATCCCTAGCGACCCCTCACAAAACAGTGGGTGTAAATGTCCCAT
Organism: Oscillatoria sp.; assembly: GCA_011390515.1. Taxonomy (GTDB): domain Bacteria; phylum Cyanobacteriota; class Cyanobacteriia; order Cyanobacteriales; family Laspinemataceae; genus Laspinema. Next base: position 42,785 of record JAABSJ010000007.1, on the reverse strand, counting down.
CCCACCCCCGCCAGAAATTATCTTTTATGGACCTCAAGACAGACCCCCGGTGGAAATCTTCCTAGTTGGCACCGAGGAAAATGATGTCATCTTCGGGGACGATCGCCACGAAGGAATATTAGGATTTGCCGGACATGATTTTCTCTGGGGGAAAGGCGGTAACGATGTGCTGTATGGCGATACCGGCGATGATTATATGCTGGGAGGCGTTGGCAACGATCGCCCCGTGGGTCCTGGCATTGAGCGCGATCGCATTGAAGGCGGCAAAGGCAATGATTTCATTAACGGCAACGAAGGCAACGATACCCTCTATGGTGGCCGAGGAAATGATATCATTCACGGAGGCAAAGACGATGACCTGATCTTTGGTAACCTAGATAACGATATCTTGTATGGTGACCTCGGCAATGACACCATTCTCGGGGGAAATGGCAGTGCAACCCCCATCGGCAGAGAGGGCGATCGCGATTTAATCTTTGGCAACCGAGGCAATGATCTGATCAATGGCAACGAAGGTGAGGATACCATCTACAGTGGCAAAGATGACGATATCGCTTACGGTGGCAAAGATAACGACCTGATTTATGGGGATTTAGGAAATGACATCCTCATGGGAGACTTAGGAGATGATAGTTTATTCGGCGGTACAAGCGATCCCAATGTCCCCGATATAGGAGGACGAGACTTGATTTATGGCGGGGATGGCAATGATTTCATCAACGGCAATCAAGGGGATGATACCCTGCATGGGGGTAATGGTAACGATACCATTCATGGCGGCAAAGATAATGATATTGTGTGCGGGTCCGCTGGAGATGACCTGTTATTTGGAGATTTAGGAGATGATACCCTCTATGGAGGGGATGGCAACGATACGATCCGAGGCGGCATTGGCAGTGATGTCCCTATTGGTCCCATAGGCGATCGCGACTTTCTTTGTGCGGGTGCCGGGGATGATTGGTTAGAAGGCAACGCCGGTAACGATACCCTAATCGGTGGCAGTGGCAATGATACCTTGTATGGGGGTAAAGATGATGACCTCCTCTATGGCAGTGACGGGGATGATTTCCTCAGTGGCGATTTGGGGAATGATACCCTAACTGGCGGTGCCGGACGCGATCGCTTTGTCGTGCAGTCGGGTTCTGGGACCGATACCATTACCGATTTTACCCCAGGAGAAGACGGGTTTGTGTTAGGTGAGGGATTAACCTTCAATCTCCTCAATTTCTTCTCCTACCAGTGCGGAACGGCGATCGCATTAGGCGATGAAATTCTGGCGATCGCCCAGGGAATAGCACCGGAGACGATGGTTGCTGACTATTTTATTCCCTTGACCTAAACTCAGGAATAACCGTAGGCGATCGCCGCAATGGGAACAGGTTTTTCTACCCATTGATGCGATCGCCGACTGCCGTTCAACGAGTATAAACCAAATGAGTCTTCGCTGTTCAAACTCTCCATCCGTTTAACCCAACACTCCCCTCAAGGCGATCGCCAGTCCAATCGCGGCGATCGCCCCAATGGTCGTATTAATAATATTCACCACCTCATTCGTCATCCAACTCACTTGTTCCTGAATCGTCGCCCCAATCACACTCTCTAAATTCGTCGCAATAAACGCCGCAATCACACATAACCCCACCCCCGTCACATCAATCAACCCCACCACATACCCCACCAAGGCAACTGCCACTGATGCCACCACCCCGGCGATCGTCCCCTCCAGAGAAACCGCCCCCTCGGTCCCCTTCGGCACAGGTTGCAAAGTCGTAATCAAAAACGTCCGCTTGCCGTACACCTTCCCCACCTCACTCGCCGTCGTATCGGACAACTTGGTACTAAAACTTGCCACATACCCCAACAACAGCAACGGCACCACTTCCGCCCAATCCAACCCTTGCACCCCCAACACCCCCAAAGCGCAAACCGCTGCCGTCAATGCCGAACCCCAGACATTTTCCGGTCCCCGGGCCCCCGATCGCTTCTCCGCAATTCCCTCCGCCTCCTTCTGCGCGATTCCAATCCGCGTCACTGCCGAACCCACAATAAAATAAAACCCCACCACCAAATATCCGGGCCCACCCAAGGTCCCCCAAATCAGCACCCCCAAAATCCAAGCATGGATAATGCCTGCTGGCGTCAGCAACTTTTTAGGTAAAAAATAAACAATCGTTAACAAAACCGTATTTAATCCCACCGCCACCAGCCAAGGATTCAATAACGCGCCATAATTAAAAACAAATTCTTCTGTCTGCATCTTAAATTATCCCTCATGAACAGTGTCTTTTTTCATCTGGCTTTTCCCGTCACCGACATTTCCAAGACCAAAGAATTTTATGCTGAAGGTCTCGGTTGCCAAGTCGGACGCGAATCTCATACTGCTGTTATTTTAAACCTCTATGGCAATCAACTGGTTGCCCATGTCACCAAAGACCCCATCACCCCCCAAAAAAGCATTTATCCGCGTCACTTTGGCTTAGTCTTTGAAAATGAAGCCGATTGGGAAACCCTATTAGAACGTGCCCAAAAATATCAACTCCAATTCCGTGAAGAACCAAAACGGCGCTTTCCCGGTTCTCCCTTAGAACATCGCACGTTCTTTTTAGAGGACCCATTTTATAATTTACTGGAGTTCAAATATTACGCCCATCCCGAGGCAATTTTTGGCAGTGCAGAATTCACCGAAATTGGCGATCGCACTTAATCCTTCTCCCCAGTAAATCCCCTCTGCCTACAACAATCCACAGTCAGGGCAATTCATCAATTGCCCTGACTCTCTACCCAAAAATTAATTAAACTTATTCACTTATGGCTACCCCCGATTATAGAAATTACGTCCAATTCTGGTATTGAAAAGCGTCGGCACTCCGCAACGCTAATGGTGTAACGCACATCACCAACGCCATTTGGCAGATCGGCTTCAATAATTCTGGGAAAATCTCCCTCGACTTTGAAATAGTTAACTTCTCGTAGGGTATAGCCAATTTGTTCATAGTAGGGAATATGTATATCCAGATAGCCAACTTCAAAAAGGAGTATTTCTAATTCTTCCTTGGCTATAGGATCGTTTTCGAGAAGCAATCTAAGACTGGTGACGATCTCTGGTAGAGATTCACCTCGTTCTTGTCTAGTATCAAGGGATAAGTGTAGTAAAATTAGTGTGCCCGTGCCAGTATTATCTAGTTGCCGTTCGCTAGAAATCGTTAGTTTTTGGTGCTGTTTGGTTGCAGTAGTTTTAACTTCAACAGCACAGTTTTGAAACTGGAAATCCTGCTGAGTTCCTTTTGCACCTGTCCAGCATTTTACTCCTTGACGAGAGCCAAGTTGAGGAATAACAATCTGCCGCAGAAACCAAAGTTCGCCATAGAGTCCTTGCTGTTCGGCTTGGCTCAGTCCTTCTGGGTTATGTTTTTCTAAAAATGCTTGCCATCGCCGCAGACGGGTAAAGAAGGCATCTACAGCCTTTTTTTCATCTGCTATCGGGGCAATTGCATCAACAATGTCCTGTACTAATGTTGTAAAAATATCGCTGTAACGCGAGTTAATCAGTACCAGTTGCAAGGTGACATGGGCATCATCATCACTTTGCAAGGCTACACGCCTAACCTCAAAGCAGTTTGAATTCGGAAAAACAGCACTTTTGCCGATTGATTTATGCTTCACCCGCATCATCAGTAAACGTACATTAGAAGGTCTCTCAATAGCGAGATAAACATCGTATGTAACCTCTGGCAATAAACGGCGGGTGATATAACCAAAAGGTACATTTGCAGTATCTTCCTCCAGTTGTTTCCAAGTATTTTGCACCGTCATGGCTGACCGAACTCCTGTTTCCAGTAAGGATTGTTAACCTTATACTCAACCTTTTGCGCTGTTTGGCTATCGGGGAAACTCGCCACAAAACCGATGACAGGGATTTCGGAGTTTATTTCTTTTGGATCGAGCGGATAGAGCAGCAGTAACCCATTGCTCTCTGAACGCTTAGAACGTATAAGCCTACCGTCTGGCGTACTGGATTTTTTCCCTTTTTCTATTTGTTTACGCTTGGCAATTTCTTTAATTTCTTGCTGCGCGTTTTGTGGTAAATCAAGTAATTCATCACTTCCATTCAAAATATTAGACCTACTAAGACGATATTCTTGAGGGAACTTAGATACATTTGTTCTCTTAGCTAGACCAACTTCATATCCAGCAATCGAGTATCTATTTTTAGCCCGATTATTTGATATGAGAATAACTGTCCAATAGACAAGCTCATCCATTGGAAGTTGAGCCTTGATGTATTTGACAAGAAGTGAAGTATCTGCCGCTCTACATTTGGGGTGTGATTTATATTCTGTAAGAAAATCGGTAATTTTTTCAGCGGTAACATACCTCCAAATGTAGTTGGATGTCTTGTCTTGCTCCGAATATGTGCCAAGTCTTCTGAGTAGTTCGTCACTAACATCAAAATTTTTCTGATTTATATTCTCATCTTTATAAAAAATCGGGGTTTGGCTGAGGCTTCCAGCGTAGGACAATTCCATATCAGTGCCTGTCTTCATTTTATTAGCCCCAGTAATTACCAAACCCTGCGGGTGCGTGCGAACTTTGAATCCGAACTCATCAGGCGTGGCTCCGGCATCAGCCATATAGTCGAACTCCTGCCGGAGTTCCTCACTGGCAACAGTGATGTGTTCATACCATTCAACCAAGTCATTAGTTGTGTACAATCGGCAAAGGTCTAGATACCCCGGTCTGTAACCAAACCATCGGCCCATCTGCATCAGAGTATCGTACATCTTTGAGGCTCGGAGATAATAGCTGATGCTCAGACCTTCCAATGTTAGACCACGAGACAATTTATCACCGCCGATCGCAATCACGCTCAACCCATTTTTGTATTCCCAGTAGTCCAGTACATCCTTGGCTGTACCGTTGATTTTCTTGACCTGAATCTTAGAGGCAGCAGGGTGTAGTAAAGGTTTGATTTCTTCCCAAGAAACTGATTTTAATTCTGGATCAGTTATGGATGAGAGTATGGATGAAGTAGTTGGTACAAAGTCATCTCTCCATAACTGCTCAAATTCTCCTTCTAGCTTGCCTGGTGCGTTGCTGTCGCCATACCGTAGTCGTTTTTGTAGTGAAGTCAACTCTTCTTTGACTTGCTTCCCTACCTCGGATTGGACAGCAGTAAAACGGGCAACATGAACCAGCATTGAGTTGTGTTTGTTCTCCTGTCCTCGCACAATTCTTGCGGCGCAACAAAGAATAAATGCCCTAATTGCCTCCTTGAGAGACCCTGGAAGTTCAGGCGGAACGTGGTCTTTTTTGTGTTTGTCTGGCATCCATTCTTTTTGGTCGTCTACTGATCTAATGATAGGCAAAGCTTCTGATGCTTCAAGACCAATTGCTGAGTCAGCATCCAGCCCAAATAGCTGCGCTGGGCCGATATAGTTTGATGGTGCAGGTAGGTTGATAATGAAACTACGTGGAAACAGATCGTCTCCAAATTCTTGGTTTTTTTGCTCTATATCTGGGTAGATGAAAATGTTAGCAAATGGTGTGGCTGTGTAACCTACATAAGCACTTTTTTCAAAACTGTCAAGCAGTTTTCTGATTGAGCCATTAATTGCTGAAACATCATACTCTTCCTGAACTTTGCCATTTTCATCGAATAGTGGAGGATTTGTGTTGATCGAGGCATTGTCTGCCTCATCATCAATGACGAGTAAGGGAACTCCTCTGACGATGCGTTTTCCTGATTTTTCATCTTTATCCCCATGACGTAAAGCCCACTGTAGGAGATTTTTGAGTACAGTTGTATTCTTTTTGACAACAAACAATAGTGGATTCCCACCCCCTGCTGATACCCCAAACTGACCTGCTACTTTTTTATTAAAATCACCATTATTGGCACTGTTTGTAGCTGAATCAGCAATCAGCCTCTTTACAACAGGAATTAACCCTACTCCAATGGCGGAATTCTCTTGAGTTGAAGCTCTGTGTAGTTGTGAGTCATATCCGAGAAAACCTTCGTCTAAACGGATCTGTGTCTGGCTCCGCAAGCTGTTCTGGATACCAGCAAGCACAATAATCAGTTTATATCCTGCATCAACCGCCTTGCAGATCAGACCAGTATAGTTTGCTGTTTTTCCAGACTGAACTTGTCCAACAACCATTCCTCTCCGATCCCAATCTCCTGAACGCAGGGGGTTCTCTAGGCGTTCAAGAATGGAGTTTGTCAACTGGTCTAAACCTTTGGTAGTCGCTGGTGGCCAGCCCTTTTTTTCCTCCAAATAATGTATATAACGATTCCAGAAATCCCAATTGATTTCACTGTTGCGATCAGCCAACCAAGGGATATGACCCTCTTTATTTTCTAGTACAGTACCTAGACCCATCATCGAGGTGTTGAAAATACTTTCAAGTTTGCGGGCAAGTTTTTCCTCATTTACCTCAACGACACGACCTGGTTGGCTAGTTCTGATCGAGTCAACGGCAATTCTGACCCTTTCCTGAATGATTTGTCGGGTGGGTGTTTGTTCACCCTCCAACAGATTTCTAGCTAACCGAAAAGCTCTATCATAGTCGTTCATTTTAGATATTCTCCTTTCTCTGCTTCTTAGTTGTGAAATGCACTTGAGGTCTACCTAGAGTCAGATTAACTAACCCCTTTCGGACTGAGCCTCGTAGTAGGCTTGTACTTGTTTTACAATTGGTCTGGCGATCGCTTCAGCTAAAAGAGGTGGTACAGAATTTCCCACTAGCTCAAACATTCTCGTCATAGGGGCATCAAATACAAAATGATCTGGGAAGCTTTGAAGTCTAGCAGCCTCTCTTACAGAAATACTTCGGGTTTGTTTTGGATGGATATAGGCCAAACAATCTTTTTGCATATGTGCCGTTAGGGTCCATGAGGGCTGATCCCAGTGCAAGCGTTTGTACTTATCTTCAAAAATCTGATCGCTGTAACGTTTTAATTCATCAGGGATATTTTTATATTTTCCCCCTTGCGGCATGATCCTAAATATATGTAAATCTTTATCATTATGCGATCGACAAAAATGATTCATTACCGTCTTTTCCAAATCACTTCTCATGAGTTTCTGATACTCAGACAGAGGCGCAGATTTGTAAGATTTAGGAGAGTCATTTTGCTTGGGTCCCGTGCTTTTCCTTTTCAAAGGTAAACACAGAGGCTCCAATTCTGGTAAATCTCCAATGGCTTCGCCTACTGAGATAGGTATAACTGTATTTGGCTCAGGAAAATCAAAAGCCAAATTTTTATCTTTTCGTCTGCCTACAATGAATAAACGTTTACGAACTTGAGGAACCCCGTAATCAGAAGCAGTTAAAATTTTATAGCTAATATCATACCCTGGATAATCAGTATTTTTTATATCCAAGCCATTTTCTAAATCACTTATTAAAGTAGGAAATATCCAGTGATTAAGAAGATGATTTACATTTTCTATTACAAAAAATATGGGCTTATAATATTCAAGAAATCGGATGAACTCTTTGTACAAAAAATTGCGGGTGTCCGTTTCAATATTTTTGCCTAATGACTTCATTTTGCCAATTCCTACTACTGAAAAAACTTGACAGGGTGGCCCTCCTATTAAAATATCAATTTCTCCTGGCGCAAACCCCAACTGACTCAAATCAGTAATAGATTCGATAGGCCCAGCATCACACTTCACTTTACAGTCCGGAAAATTTTTATGATGAGTTCTTATGGCATGAGGATTTTTATCAATTCCCCCTAATATTTCACAGCCAGCCTTCTGAAAGCCTAGAGTCATTCCACCTGCCCCGCAAAAAATATCAAGTACAGTAGGTAATTTTATATTTTTACTTACTGGCCTAACTTCTTGAATCATATAAAAAACTGTACTGCCTTTAATAATATTGGTCGTAACCGCTCAATCGCTGTAGGTTGACAATCGGTAATAAAAAATTCAAAACATCTATTGTCAAGAAGACTCTCTATAGAGCATAAGATTTTTTGAACAAAAAAAACAACCTGAACAACAATTGAAAACCAATAATCAATACTGTACAACAATCCCCTCGTTTTGTCCAGATTGGCTTAAAACAATATCTTGAAGAGCTAGAAGGATTCATACAAGGAGCAACTACTTTAGGGTCAGCAGTTCACGAAAAAATGGAATCTGGTCACGGCTTTTACAGATAGGGAATCAAGTCCTGAAGACGTTTTGGCGCTCATAGGCAAGGGAGACTGGGGAGAAACTGTAACATGAACCACTGGGAGAGCCGTTGGCCGCGTAGATAAAACCCATGAACGCGAATAACTTTTGGCTCTTTAGGGACTTGAGTAATAAGATGCGCTTATGTTTAATCTAAAAACTCTACCAGACAATGCGTTCAGATTGCAAGATTCCAATAGGTCAAATGCAAGACCCAAGCGGACTGCAACCCCTAAAAACGCGCCCCAGCAAACATTAGAGATTTATATTACAAAAACTTATCACCGCTAACGCTGAAGAGCCGCATAAAATTATTTGGCAAGAGGTCTAAAAAAGGACAAGACATTACCTTGTCCTTTTGCTCCCTTGTAAAATTGGCATAAAAAGGCGGTCAGATTGGCGATCGCCTTCACCCGCTCTATCCGCTTACCAGGTACTCATTCCCTGTAAGCGCGAATTGTGGATATAACCAAAAGTCCCATCGGAGGTAATCACCTGCGCCCAATCTTCTCCTCCTCCAATTCTCAAAACTCGCCCTCCACTGGTAACCCGGCCAATAATATCTCCCCCAGGAGATCTCCGAAGATTTGACCACCCATCGGGGTCTTGAACAGTCCAGAAAACGTTACAGTACCGATTGGGGACCGTTTCCAAACGACTCTGGTGAACGCCTCGGTTCAGCGCAGAAACTAAAATCGCAAACCCATCAGAAGTCACCGATCGATAGGCCAAATGAGTGTTATTATTCAATCGTCCGACCACTTGTCCACTGGACAAATCTCGCACGTTTACCCAGCCATCCGGGTCCCGAACCCGCGCACAGGTTACGGATTGAGCCAGAGTGGGTGTTGCTGAAAAGCCTAGGGTCAGCAACGTTGCTAAAACTATTGTTCTCCTGATCATAGCGCCGCCTCAACTGATTATCCTGTTTTCAAAAATAGGGATAGTTCTGGTGTAATCAGAGGGTAAGGCGTCAGTTCTTTGCTGGGGAAAATAACCGGGTCGATTGACAGAATATCAAGCGGCTTGGTCCCCAAAATCAAGGGTCTATTCCCGCTAACAGGTGGATTAATTTCATCCGGTCTTTATCTCCTAAAAACCCCGTTCCAAAACGGTGAGATAAACCGGGTTTCTTGAAATCATTAGCCAGAATAGAGGGACAGAAACCCGATTTTTGGTCCTGTCTATTGACGCCTATACTAATGCTCTAGGCTAATCATAAACTAGGTTAGGGCAAACTCAACCCAATTTGTCATAATTCTTAATGAAAATTCTCTTTCCAGACATTCTGAGTGATTCCAAGATAGAGCCAGTCTCAAGGCTTGCTTAGGAGACTTCAGTGTTAACACGGAGAGGTTCGGATAGGGTGTCGGCTATTACCTGCAAACAGCGGCGATCGCTCACCATCCATCGATGAACTAAAACCGGCAAAATCACTTCCTTCCCTACGGGCATTTGCGAGCTTTTGGCCGGGATAATCATACTATCATAAGGGGTCCAAATTGAGGTGAAATTCACCCGTCCCAGCATCTCCATTGCATCGCGATTCAAATCTTCCAAAAACGGGCTTTTCGGACGCATTTGGAAACATCCCGGTAGAGGTAATGCGTAAGCGGTTATTGTCCCTTGATTCGGTGCAGAGATGGAAATAAATCGCTGCACCCGCTCAATGCCACCGAGTCGCTGGAGATAGTACCGGCTGACAATTCCCCCCATACTGAATCCGATTAAATCAAAGGGGCGATCGCCTCCTAATGTTTGTTCAATAAAATCCCTCAGTTGTTCCGCTAAATGGTCTAATCCAATCGAGCTATCATTGGGAATTAAATTTAAGCTATAAACGGACCATCCGAGTTGGGTTAAAGCTGGAGAAATTTTATTGAAAATATCACGGGTGTCCCAAATGCCATGAACTAACATTACGGGGTTTTTTGGATTGTTTTTATTCATAATTTTCTGGGTTTTAGGTCATTAGTTATTGTAAACGAACCGGCATGGAAAAATGTTCGTAGTAACGACTTCAGTCGTTACCTCGTTACTTGGCTTCAGCTTTCGTCACGCACCCCTCTCCGGATCCTCCAGTTCCTTCCTAGGCGCTTAAGTCGCTCATAGTGCTTCAGTCGGAACGTTGCACAGCAAAAGTTTGTAGTAACGACTTCAGTCGTTACCTCGTGACGAAAGCGTCAGCTTTCGTCACGCACCCATAGATGGATCCTCCAGTTCCTTCCTAGGCGCTTAGGGATTTCCATAAATAAAGTGGGGCATTAGAAGTTTTGCAGAATCGGAAAAGCCCCCCTTCTTAAGGGGGGTTGGGGGGATCTCTGCTCGAAGATTTTATTTTTTGGAGTTCCCTTAAGTCGCTCATGGTGCTTATCACGGCTTTAGCCGGAAACGACTGAAGTCGTTACTACGAACGAAGAAAGAGAACGACTGAAGTCGTTACTACGAACGAAGAAAGAGAACGACTGAAGTCGTTACTACGAACGAAGAAAGAGAACGACTGAAGTCGTTACTACGAACATCTCCTCCATCCTCCCCATCCTCCCCATCTCCCCCATCCTCAATTCTGAAAATAGTTGTAGTTCTGTAAAGCAGTTTTCAGGGAAACTGGCCATTTCAGGCGAAGTTGTAAATTTTTATTAAGATTTTTAACTAAAAAGTCAAAGTTGGCTTATCAGAACTTCATAATTAAACGAAATAGTTTTCAGTTTTTGGGGGGCCTGGAACAGAAACTGCTTGTCCGGATCCGTTGACCGAGGCGGCAATATGCTGTTAAGCCTTGAACCCTTGCCAATTGAGAGTAAACATTTTAGGAGTAAGGATCATGTTCGGTTTTATCAAAAAATTATTTGGCGGTATTTTCAGCTTTTTCGGGGGCTTATTTGGATCCAAAAAATCTGGATACTACATGGAACTGGAAGAGTCGAAAGGGTCTACTCCGGCGACTAAACCGGAAGCGGCTCCAGTTCAGAAGGTAGAAACCCAGCCTACTGAGAAGCCAGAACCGGCAAAGGTGAGCAAATCTCAGGCAACTCAGAAAAAGGCGGAACCGAAGCCTGCCGCGCCTGCTCCTGCGCCTGCGGTGGCGATCGCCTCTTCAGAACCTGCCAAACCCAAAGAGGCGGCTCCTGCTCCGAAACCGGAAGCCACCCCAGTGATGGTTACCCCCCGTCGTCGTCCCGGTGCGAATATGACTTCTTATCTAGATATGGCTCGGAATATGCAAACTTCGACGCGCTAGAAGTGCCAGAAAGAGATGCGATTTTCGCGTCTCTTTTGATAATTTTTAGGCAGGACTGACGTAATATTTAAGGACTCAGCCTAAATGTAGGGTTGATTCGCGAATCAACCCTACATTTAGATGCTATGGGTAAGTCCTGTTAGGATGAAACGCTCTGATTTGGGGTCGGGTTAATTTCTAAAGCTGCCGCAATTAGGGATAAGGCAACGGCGGGTGCTGTCACGGCGCGGAGGATGCGACTGCCGAGAGAAACGGGTTGGAATCCAGAGCCGATCGCCTGTTCAACTTCGCCTGGGGTCCATCCCCCCTCGGGTCCGATCGCAATTTCCAGAGGACCGGGTTGCAATCCCCCTGGGGACCGTTGATTGGCTAAAACCTGCGCTAATAAATGGGGTGCTTCGCTGCGAGTGACGCAAATATAGCGGTTTGGGGGTGTTTCCGGCAGAGCGAGATAGTCTCGAAAGGTGACTGGATCCAGAATGGTCGGGAGGATTTGGCGTTCTGATTGTTCTGCCGCTTCTCGCGCAATGCGACGCCAGCGATCGAGCTTGTTGGGACTAGGTTTGAGGACCGTGCGATCGCTCAAAACCGGGATGAGGGTGGTGACACCCAACTCTGTGGTTTGCCTGACGACTTCATCCCAGCCATTTTTAGGCAGTGCCAAGATTAAGGTGACGGGAACTGGCAATTCAGTTTGTACGGGGATTGACTCTAAGATGGTGGCTAAGTCAGGATTGGATGACAATTGAGCCAACCACCATTGTCCTTGTCCATCCATAGCAATAAAGCAGTCGCCGGCTTTTAAGCGCAAGACGCGACTGAGATAATGCTGTTGAGGGCGATCGAGGAAAATTCCCTCGGGTTGAAGTTGTGTTGGTGCGATCGCCACTCGTTGCAGTTGGCCTAACTGTTGAAAATTCCCGGTTTTAGCTGCGTTCACAACAAGCCTTATCTTATATTTAATTCTCGGGTTCTTGATGGATAAAAGTTTCTCCCTCGTCTGGCTCTAAATTCGGGTCTATAGCGTCAGAGGGAGCGGTAAATTGGGTCAGAGGAATCACTTGAACATTTAACGAGATAGGTTTTTGCAGCTTGTCTTCTAAAAAATCGCGAACGAGCCTAACTTGGTTTTCTGAAATGGAGTTGGCTGCTGCGGCAACTTCTAGGTTGACAATCAGTCCCTCTCCTTGAGGTTGAACCTGTACCTGGCGGATATCGGTGTCAGAAAAGGTCAGGGTTTGTTGCCTAATTAAGGAGATAATACTGCGACGGACATTATCTCGTAAGACTAAGTTATTGAGGGAAAATCCCAAAGGAATACCTAAAATAGTTAAGGCAACTAAAGAGATAAGAAAGCCTTCTTTTGCCCGTTTTATGGAGCCGTATTCTTGGGTAATAAAAACTAGGCCGCCACTAAAAATAATTCCGATTAAGTTGGTTAAAAACAGTAAAGAACTGCCGATGAAAATTTCATGAGAGGCTAAAGCAATTCCGATACCGATGACACTTAAGGGAGGAACTAAGGCCACCGCGATCGCCACTCCGGGTAAGGCATCAGCAACATGGCGGCGAGATTTGGCAAAAGCTCCTGCAGTACCGGCACCTAAGGCTACCCCCAGATCCAGTAACGTCGGCTGCGATCGGGCCATAATTTCCCCTTGAACCACTCGTAAGCCAATCAGGTTACAGATGATAAACGAGGTGAAAATCGTTAAAAATACTCCACTTCCCAGGGTTAAAGCCGATCGCTTTAACAAGCGGCGATTCCCCATCACCATCCCATAAGCGAGACCCAGAATCGGACCCATTAAAGGAGCGATAATCATCGCTCCAATAATCGTAGCAGCACTATTAGCCAGTAGTCCTAGGGTAGAAATGATGGCGGACAACCCCAGCAAAATATAAAAGCTTTGGGAGGGGACCGAGGAGCGCCAGACTTGCCGGTTCAACCCTTCCATCGAGATTGGTTTTTCCGCCAGCCATTTCCATTGGCCGCTATTACTGTGCCACCAGGTTTTAAATAACCGAATGGTTCGCAAATACCCTAAGAGTCCCAGTCGTTTGAACTTAAAGCTCACCGTTAAAACCTGCCAGGAATTTCAATTAGGAACCCGAGTCGTCATCACCAAAGCCATCACGCTCGTTATGATTATTCCTTAATTTATCAAACTCCTGACAGATTCTTCTTCCTCTCTAGGTAGATTAAACCGAGACAGTTAACGAGAGGTTCAAGCTTGTTCGGTCAAGCTTTTCAAGAAAGCATCGATCGCATCTCCAGCCAATTGACTCATCGGCTTACCCTGACGCTCGGCTTCCGTTTTAAGCTGGAGATAAATCTCATTGCTGACATTAATCCGGCGACGGGGAGGACGAGAAGAACCACCTTCTTCACCTTCGCTATCATCACCGCCACCGCCACCGTCACTCGGGGGAGTCGGAGGAGTGGGAGGGACACCGGAATCCGCAGCAGGAGGAGTCGCACCCGTGGGAGAATCGCTTGCGGAGGTTACCGGCACCGACGATTCGGAACTGGTAGAGGCAGCAATGGGTTCGGCACCCGAAGTCGTGACATTTTCAGAATTAACTGGAGAAGAGAATTGATTAACCATTTCTTGAATTGAAGCGTTTGGATTAGCAGAATATGTAGCAGCAAAGCGACGCAGGGCTTCAAACCCGACCCGATGGCAAAAATCACCAAAGCTCTCAGGTTCAACCCGATGAAGCTGTTCTTGTTTGAAATACACAAACAAGGGTTCTAGGGTAGCTTCCAAATTTTCGATCGCTAAACTATCAATGTAAGTTTCAGCCAACCTAGTTTGATGGGGATTCCCACCTAACCAGAGTTGATACGCACCCGGAGATCTGCCTACAAAGCCGAGTTCAGCTAAGTAGGGACGAGCACAACCATTCGGGCAACCCGTCATTCGGACCACGAAGTGTTCTTCGGGTAAGCCGACGTGATTTAACAGGGCGCGAATGCGAGCGAGGACCCCAGGGATCCCGCGTTCTGCTTCCGCGATCGCTAAACCGCAAGTCGGCAAAGCAGGGCAAGCCATTGAATAGCGAACCAACGGGTCGATTTCGGTTTCCCGTTTAATCCCGCATTCTTGCAGAATTTGCTCGATTTCCCGTTGTTGTGCCGGTGCAATATCGTACAGTAGCACATTTTGATGTGGGGTCAGTAGCATCGGTAGGTTGAATCCCTCCACAATTCGCCGCAAAGCTGTCTTAAGCTGCAACGAACCGCGATCGTGAATCCGACCATTTTCCACGGAAATTCCGTAGAACAGCTTGCCATCGCCCTGATCGTGCCAACCGAGGAAGTCGTGGTATTTAAACTCCGGTAAGGGTCTAAAGGGTTCAAATTGTTTCCCTAAATAGCCTTCGACGGTTTCCCGGAATTTTTCGACCCCCCAGTCCGCGATCAGGTATTTCATCCGGGAAAGACGGCGTTCGACGCGATTGCCATAATCGCGTTGGGTCGCGACAATCGCCTTAACCGCATCGTAAATGTCGTCTTTTCTAACAAACCCGATGGGGTCGGCTAGACGGGGGAAGGTTTCCTCTTTGTTATGGGTGCGCCCCAATCCACCGCCAGCAAGGACGTTAAATCCTGCCAGTTGGCCCGCATCATCGAGAATCACGATCAGGCCCAGGTCTTGGGAATAAATATCAACGGAATTGTCCCCAGGGACCGTGACGGCAATTTTGAATTTGCGCGGGAGAAACTGGGATCCATAAATCGGATCCGGGGAATCGGGGAAGATGGTCCCATTGCCATTGCGCTGGCGCGCTTCTTTCACCTGGGGATGTTCTTCCCCACTGATGGCTTTTTCCCCATCCAGCCAAATCTCGTAATAGGCCCCACTCTGGGGGGTCAGTAAATCGGCGATATTGTTGGCATATCTACGAACGCAATCGTAATCGAAACGGTTCGTAAATGGCGCTGGGGGGGCCATGACGTTGCGGTTAATGTCTCCGCAAGCGCCCAAGGTAGAGCCCATGTTGTGGACAATTTCCTGGATCGCCGTCTTCAAGTTTTTCTTCAAGATTCCATGCATTTGGAAACCTTGACGGTTGGTGACTCGCAGGGTGTGATTGCCATATTCTTCCGACAGCCGTTCTAAGGTCAGATACAGCTGCGGTGGAATGAATCCCCCGGGCGATCGCGTCCGGAGCATCATTTGGTAGTCTTTTTCCTGCCCTTTGACCCGATTTTCCCGGTTATCTTGCTGATATGAACCGTGAAATTTCAGAATCTGATAGGCATCATGGGAAAAATGAGTCGTATCTTCTAAAAGCTCGGTGGCAAGCGGTTCGCGCAAATAGTTGCTGCGTTCTTTGATGCCTTCGACTTTAGAAACTTTTTGACTGCTAGGAGTCGTTGAGGATGTCGTTGTAAAGGATTGAACCATGAGCACATCTCGTGAAGATGGTAGAGGCTATTTCTCTCCGGTAATCCGGTCGGAATAGCGATGTTTTTCGATCTTATCACTGCCTTTCCTAATTTAAGGGATCATTTGGCAAATTAGGATCCATTCCTTAGTTTACAATGTTAAGTCTTGTTAATTTGGGTTTCCCGATCCGGAGTTAACCCATCCCTCAAGAGAGGGTCGGACCGATTGCCCTGGCAGGATTTGACCCGGTTTTCGCTGACTCTTCAATCAACGGGTTTTCTAGTTCGCCCTCCCGAGTGGACCATCCTGAGCAAAATCTGGGGAATAGTTTCCCCTAGATTTTCTCAAGCCCGGTTGATTAGGTGTAGTTACTTACTGGCTTTGGGATACTCCTCTCCCCGGTTCTGGCGATCGCGCCAATCCATGACAGCAGTTTCTCCCTCCCCAATTGGCGAATCGGTACTCTTTTCCCCGATCGCAATTTAACTCAAAATCCTGAAATATCGGATTAACTTTTGCTTTAATTCTGTAAACTTTTCCTAAATTTTCTGTAAATTTTCTCTGTTTTTTTCCCAAATATGCTATAATCCATCGCAATACTCAGACGATATGCATTACTCTAAAATTTTAAGTTAGGGCTCCAGACGAACACAAAGCGATCGATTCCTCAAATTTCTCCCCACCGCTCATCGGTCAAAAATTTTCCGCCGCTTCAAACCTGGATAACCCCCCGCAATTCCACCTCAATCCCTGCTCTATTCTGACCAGAATTCGTCAAAATACAGCCAGGATTGAACAATTCCACCTCAATCCCCATTCTCCCGCTTCTCTCCCTCATTTCCCCCTAGCGCTATCATGGGAATATCCGGTGAAGGCAATGTAAAGACATAAAACCTCCCGTCTCTACAGATCATCGGGTTTAAACCCACATCGGGTTATAGCGAATCATAGCGGATTTCAGCTTCACCCCAACCCATAACCAGTTGCTCAAGTGGCACATAGCCTCCCCATTTTCTCCACCAGAATACAATAAATAGTAGGTAAGTACGGTCACCGTCCGCTTCCCCAATCCTCGCTTTTGATGCTTAATTGTACTCAGGCGAACGAGGATGCTGTATGCTGATCCCGCACCCCTCCCAGAGGGTTAAAAGCTTGATGCCTCTTTTTTCCTGACTGGGGAAATTTTTTAACCTGTCTGCTAATTCAACGGTATTGTATTGATGCAATCAAAGACCTAAGCGTGTAATGAGAGCGCTCATAGAACACATTCGAGATATTAGTAAAATGAGTGTTGCCTCTTGGCTGGCAACCTCCCTTGATTTTGTAGTCTTTACTCTATTCAACCGAGGAGTAAATCTCCAAATTTCCACCGCCGCAGCCCTCGGTTCTCTAGCCGGGGCACTGCTCCATTTTACCATTTGCCGACTGTGGGTATTTCGTCATAGCAAGCAGCACGGTTTGGCCGAATCTATCGGTCGTTATATCATCGTGTCTGGGGGCGCATTAATTTTACATTCCCTCGCCACTACCCTCCTGGCTAACTCTATTATTCCCCAGGAAGAATTAGCCTGGTTAATTTCTAAAAATACAGTCTTCCTTTTCTGGGTGTATCCCGGCACCAAATACATGGTTTTTGGGCCAGGTCAATCCTTAAAACGAAACTCACCTAATTTCCACGCCAACCCTAAACAAAGATAGGATATTATTTCCAGTTATTTAATAGTTAAAGATATTTAAAACTAAGAAATTAGAGTTTCATTGTGAAGATTGAGGTGACAGGAATTACGCAATTTTTTTCAACATTAAACCACCCCTGTAGAGGCGATTCGCGAATCGCCTCTACAGGGGTGCAGAAGCCGACTTATTTGATTGCTAAGAGAGCCGGTATCTCAGGATAGAATCAAACTCAAGATTAAGGGGAGACAATCCGGAGGCGGTGGGTAACCATTGTGATGCCATCTTTGCGAACAATAATCGCTGAAATCCAGCGATTATCTTCCGTAGATGGGGCTTGACCGACTTTAAAAAGTCCCCCAGCGGCGAGGGGTTCTAATTTCAAATCAGAAGGGATTAAATATTGGGTCGTGCGAACGGGTTCTTCCAGTGCATAGCCCAGAATTAAATCATTTCGCAGGGGCTCAAGAACGATCGCATCGAAGTGATAACGCTCCCCTGGGCGGACTTCTTCGGGTAAATTAATTTGTAAAGTGGGGGGATTGTCGCCGGTCGTGATTTGATTGCGTTCGGCGATAATATTTTGACGAACAATTTGCTGGTTACTATAATGCTGCTGCGATCGCACCGTTGCCGTTAACCTCAAATCGCGATCGTTTTGAGTCTCCACCCCAGTAATTTCGGTAACCGTTTCCACCCTAAATCCATTCCCATCCCGTTCCCAAGACTCGATCTCCGTGCGATAGCTCAAATTAGGGAAACGCTCCCATAGTTGGGTTAATCCTTCCCTTAAACTCTGATAATCTAATCCATCAGAATTGACAAAGGTTGGACTATAAAACTGCATCACGGCTTGAATATCTTGCCGATTGGCAGCAGAATCAATATCCTGGAGAATCCGGTTAAGTTCCGGGGGTGCAGTTTGAGCCGTGGCTGCGGCAACCCTCATGGGTGTGGCCCCTCCAGCACACCAGAGGCTGAAACTGACCATAATTGCAGCGATCGCCGAACGTTCACGGCTGGGGGTCCCCGTGGATTGCCGCAAAGGGCTCAAACGGGATTGCAGTAAGCTCAAGGGATTAGTCATTGGGGAGGGCTTCAACACGACACGATAGAACAGATCCTAGCAATAGTCTTCCGGAGAAAACCGGGGATTTCCGCAGGGATGAACTGAATTGGATTGCACAGGCGCTCGAAAAACAGAGATTAACCCGTTTAAATTTATAGTTTAGATGCGATCGCAATTGTTGCATCCAACCGAAAACTATCCCCAGGAAACGCAAACAGAGGCTACCGACTTGGCAAATAAACCGATTCGACTACTGATTGCTGCGAGTGGCACAGGTGGGCATTTGTTCCCCGCACTCGCCACCGCAGAACAACTCCCAGACTATCAAATTGAATGGTTGGGGGTTCCCAACCGCATGGAAACTCAACTGATTGGCGATCGCTATCGGTTGCACACCATTCCTGTCGAAGGATTTCAACAGCGTCTCGGACTCGGCACCCTCAAAATCGCCTTCCGACTCGTTAGTTCCGTGTTTCAAGTGCGCCGCTTGCTCAAAACTGGAGAATTTCACGGCGTCTTTACCACGGGGGGTTATATTGCTGCTCCTGCTATTTTAGCAGCCCGTTCTCTGGGATTACCGGCGATTCTTCATGAGTCTAACGCCCTGCCGGGGAAAGTCACCCGCACCTTTAGTCCCTTTTGTACCGTGGTGGCAGTCGGGTTTGAGAAAGCGGCGCAATATTTACCCAAGGCAAACACTGCTTGTGTGGGAACTCCCGTGCGATCGCCTTTCCTCGCTACCCCGGAATTGGATTTACCCATTCCTGAAAATGTCCCTTTAATTGCGATCGCAGGAGGTTCCCAAGGCGCAGTTGCTGTCAACAAATTGGTGCGAGAATGCGCTAAATCTTGGATTGATGCCGGTGCCTGGATTTTCCATCAAACCGGAGACAATGATCCGGAAGTCGATAGTTTTCAGCATCCACACTACATTTCTATGCCGTTTTATCCCAATATGGCGGGATTATTGCATCGCGCCACCCTCGTCATTAGTCGGGCGGGTGCGGGGACTTTAACCGAATTAGCGGTGACGAAAACGCCCTCGATTTTAATTCCTTATCCCTTTGCCGCAGAAGATCATCAAGCCTATAATGCAGCCGTCTTTGCCGATGCAGGGGCCGCCGTAGTTTATCGCCAACAAGAGCTAACGGCGCAACAGTTGCAACAGCAAGTTTTAGACTGGATCAAGTCACCGGAATCCTTGCAGGAAATGGCAGAAGCAGCCGGTGGGTTAGCCGTTCCCGATAGTGGCGATCGGCTCGCTCAATTAGTCCGAGAATGGGTAGAAAAGTAAGCCTTAATTCTCAGATTTTGAGGGGAATTCATGGGTTATAAACCGGTTTTTTTCAGAACATTTCTGCCAATTATCACCAATTTAGGCAAAAACCCGGTTTCTGGTCCTAGGGAGCTAATTACAGGCTACTTCATGGGTTAGAAACCGGGTTTTTTCAAAAGATTTCTGCCAATCATCACCAATTTAGGCAAAAACCCGGTTTCTGGTTCTGGGGAGCTAATCCTGTACCGACGCTTTAGGATTCCCCCAATTCAGACCCGATTAATTCACGACTTGAGCGCTATGACTCCGGGGGTCAGTTTTACTCGCATTTTTCGCCACTGCGGCACTCTTCAACGCTGAATTTTGACCTTTTGCCTTGGCGTGGGGTAACGGATTTCCGGCTATTAAAGCTTCGATATTTTCCGCCATCACGCCTTGAGGAATTTCCCCGATCGCCTCCGCAATTGCCTCTCCATCCCCGCCTAAAAAGACAAAATGAGGAATGCCATCCACCCGATATTTCGTCAACTCAGGTAACCACTTGGTATTGTCCACATTCAACATCACAAAGTTCACGTTTTCTGCATATTCCGTTTCCAGTTCTTTCATTTCCGGTGCCATTGCCATACAGCTTGTGCACCAATTAGCATAAAATTCCATCAAAGTCGGTTTGCCATTCTCCAGTGCTACCTCATAAGGGATTGAATCCGTCTCCAGATCCGTTAAGGAAACCGTACTCGATTCCGTCCGCAATCCTAGGAAAATCCCCACTGCTAGGACCGTAGCCGTTAGGACAATAATCAGATTTCTGAGTTGATTCAGGAATGAAGCCGGGGGTTTTTCAGGTAAATTCGCAGTCATCGCCTCTTTTATTACCAGTTATTACAAGTTGTTTCTAGTTTAGCGAACGATCGCCAATTGGGAGGGATGAGGCGATGGGGTGGGGTCGGGGTGGTGTCGGGGTGGTGTCGGGGTGGTGGAGTGGGCGCGAACAGCATTTTTTTGAGAAGCCGCGCTACAATAAGACTCTGGAATTTCGAGCAGAATTCGACAAGAAATCTCCAGAGAGTTTGACATCTTGGGAGCATCTCAATTTGGACAGTTTGCCCTCATCCCCCAACCCCTTCTCCCATTTTGGGAGAAGGGGCAAAGGATTCAAAGTCCCTCTCCCCCTGAGCTAAGTCGAAGGGTTGGGAGAGGGATTTAGGGTGAGGGCGACCTTTTACGGAGGAGATGCTCCCGACCCCTTTGCTAATTTGAAGCAATTCATTCAAAGTAAACCGTGAAAAAACGAGTTACCCTAACCTTTCCTAAACGTTCGGTACAAATGCCAATTACTTATCGATTGGCGAAAGATTTTAACGTTGCTGCTAATATTATTCGTGCCCAGGTTGCACCCAACCAAGTGGGGACTCTCGTGGTTGAATTATCCGGGGATATTGATCAACTGGATGCGGCAATGGATTGGATGCGCGCCCATGATATTACCATTTCCTTGGCCTCGCGGGAAATATCAATTGATGAAGAAATTTGTGTTCACTGCGGACTTTGTACCGGAGTTTGTCCAACGGAAGCCCTGCACCTCAACCGAGAGAGTTTTCAACTGAATTTCACGCGATCGCGCTGTGTGGTTTGTGAACAATGTATTCCCACCTGTCCCGTCCAAGCCATTTCTACAAATCTTTAGGGTCCGCCGAATCTTGAAGCCTCAAGGCGTGGATTTTTAACGAGTGCCAGAGGAGATTCCATGTTTTTTATTAAAGCACTTCCCCGGCTGTCTCTGACGCTAGTTGGGATAACTTATTTTAACTTTGGCTGGACCTTAGCCACCGCTCAAGCGCCCTTGTGGGTGTGGGTTTTATCGATGGTTTTTACATTTCTGATGGCGGAGGCTTTAGCGGCCCCTTGGTCGATTATCCGCACCTTTTCAGTGCGTTGGTTGAAATCCGATTATCGGACGTTTTTTACGGTCTTGTTGGGTGCTTTTTTTCTCGTGGTTTTCCTGTCTTGGTTGCATATTTCCGCTTACGGATTAGCCTTATTCGTCTCCGCTGCGATCGCCCGACTGGACCTGCAAACGGGTCCCTTCCGTCCCTGGCAAGACTTTTTAATTTTATTTGTCGTGGCAACCCTGGGTTTGAGTCTTGGTTGGGGCCTCTACTTCCTGTTCTAAATCTCTTCATCAATCCATCGGGAGTCCGAGGAATCGGACCCTCCCAGAATCCAGCAGGTGTCAGAGTTGAGTCCCAGATAAGATGCTAGGGCGGGGAGGTTGTAAGATAAAAAGACACAAACAAACATCGGGATGCCTGCGAATCTGGGACGGATGCCAGAAGCAAAGCGGGTAGATCGGGCCTCATGGGAAAAGGGAACTGGAGATGACCTCTGAGAAAACGGAATTAAAAACAACAGACCCCATCGAATCAAACGGGTGGAAGCAGTTGCGAGACAACGTGCAAATTTTGGCACTGGCCTTGATTTTAGCCCTAGGGATTCGAGCTTTTGTCGCCGAACCGCGATTTATTCCCTCAGTCTCAATGGTTCCGACCCTAGAAGTCGGCGATCGCCTCGTCGTCGAAAAACTCTCCTATCACTGGCGATCGCCCACCACCGGAGAGATCATCGTCTTCGACCCGCCAGCAGCCCTTCAACAGTACGGTTACAGCAAAAACCAAGCCTTTATCAAACGAGTCATTGCCACCGAAGGTCAGTTCGTCCGCATTCACAACGGCCAACTCTACCTCAATGACGAACCTCTCACCGAAAATTACATTGCCGAACCCCCAGACTATGAATGGGGTCCCCAACAAGTCCCGAACGACACCGTATTTGTCATGGGCGATAACCGTAATAACAGTAACGATTCCCATGTTTGGGGGTTTTTACCCAAAACCAACATCATTGGACGCGCAGTCGGGCGATTTTGGCCCATCAATCGGATCGGTTTACTAGACAACTAGCTTCAAATTTCCCTCAAAAACTGGGGAGAAATCCATTCTGGACTAAAACCATTTTCCAGCACTGCACTAAAATAAGAATATAGATGGTGGGAATTCCCACCGGACGGGGAAACGAGTATAAGAGAAACTGGGAAAACAATGGGTTTTTTTGATTCTGAAATCGTTCAGCAAGAAGCCAAAGAGCTGTTTGAAGATTATCAAGCTTTGATCCAACTTGGCAGCAATTACGGAAAATTTGACAGAGAAGGCAAAAAGCTCTATATCGATCGCATGGAAGCCATGATGGATCGGTACAGCATTTTCATGAAACGCTTTGAACTTTCCGAAGACTTCATGGCTCAAATGACCGTTGAACAGCTTAAGACCCAACTGGGTCAATTTGGCATGACACCGCAGCAAATGTTTCAACAAATGCACCAAACCCTAGAACGGATGAAAACGCAATTAGAACAAGAGGCTTAACTGCGGTCCTTCGTCCTTCGTCCTTCGTCCTTCGTCCTTCGTCCTTCGTCATTGGTTGATGGAGGAGGATGGGGGAGAGTCGGGAGATGGGGAGGATGGGGAGGATGGGGAGATGTATTAGATCCTAGTGACTCGGCAGAGCCAAGTCACGCACGATTGGAGGCTCTGCCTCCAGTAGCCACAACAGGCTATAGGGTTTAAACCCTATAGCCTGTTGTGGCGCGAGCGCGATCGCCCCTACGTTGGTTAAAAGAAAGCGAGCAAGATGCTCCCACGGACAAAGCCCTGAGCGGGGGATTAGCAAAGGATATCCGCATCCTCCCCATCTCCCCCATCTCCCCCATCTCCCCCATCTCCCCTACGAAACCCACCTATCGCGGGGGGTCAAATTGTCCTGGAGAGGGGAAGTTTTCCACCGGCTTCCCTTGCATCGCCTGATGCATGAAATCTCGCCAAATGGGGGCAACAAAACCGCCACCCGTGGCTCCAGCAGCCAAAGGTCGGTTGTCATCATTGCCCACCCAGACAGCAGTAGACAACTGAGGCACATAACCCACAAACCAGATATCCCGTTGAGAAGAAGTCGTTCCCGTCTTCCCAGCCGCTGGACGGCCTATTCTGGCACTGGTTGCCGTTCCCTGGCTAATTACCCCTTGCAGGACATTCGTCAGAGAGGCAACCGACCAAGGATCGAGAACCAGCTTGGGTTTAGGGGTATTGTCCAGCAAAATATTCCCTGTACTGTCCGTCACTTGGACAATAAAGGTCGGGTCCGAATGCCAACCATTGCTGGCAAACGTGGCAAAAGCCCCAGCCATTTCCATCGGCGTCATATCGATCGCCCCTAACGGCATAGAAATCACAGGTTCCATCGGACTCGTAATTCCCAGGGCACGGCAAATTTCAATCACTTTATTTAACCCCACCGCTTGTCCCAGCTTAATCGCCGGAATATTCAGGGAGACTTCCAATGCCTTGCGAATCGAAACCGCCCCGGAAAAACCACCCCCATAGTTTTGGGGTGAGTAATATCCATCCCCGTCCCGATAGCTCACCGGGCTATCCTGGACAATGGATTCTGGGCCGTAGCGACCCGAAGCAAAGGCCGCATAATAAACAAACGGCTTAAACGCCGAACCCGTTTGCCGTCGCGCCTGAATCGCCCGGTTATATTGGCTACTTTGAAAATCGACACCCCCCACCATCGCTTTCACGAAGTGAGTGCGCGGATCCACCGCCACGAGCGCAACTTGACCATTGGTACGGCTATAGAACAGTCCTTGATAATACAGCCGCTCATGCCAACGCCGGACCGTTTGTTCCGCCATCCGTTGGAAATTCATATCAATCGTCGTTTGAACCCGCATCCCGCCCTTGAGGACTGCATCCCGACCGAAACGGCGCGTCAACTCCTGAATCACCGCATCGGTGACATAAGGCAGATTACTTTGACCAAACGAGGTAACTCGTCCGACTAAGAGGGGCTGCTGACGAGCTTCTGCTTCCTCTTCTGCCGTAATCCACTTCAGGTCACGCATTCGGCCCAGGACCACCGCCTGCCGTTGTTTGGCCAGGGGATAGTTGACAAAGGGGCTATATTCTTCCGGGGCCTGGATGATGCCCCCCAGCATCGCCGCCTCTGCCAGGGTTAATTCCGACGAGGGCTTATTAAAATAGCTTTGGGAAGCCGTTTCAATCCCATACAAGTTATGTCCCCAATAGACCTGATTCAGATAGAGCTCTAAAATCTCGTTTTTTTCGAGAATTTGCTCCATGCGAATCGCCAGAACCGCCTCAGCCGCTTTCCGGCTAAAGGAGCGATTCGGAGACAAAAACAGGTTTTTCACCAACTGCATCGTCAGGGTCGAACCCCCTTCCACGGTCTCCCCTTGCTCGATGTTGGCGACCAAGGCCCGCATCACCCCCCCGGGGTTAATGCCGTGGTGGAGGTAAAAGTGGCTATCTTCAATGGCTAGAACTGCTCGTTTTAGATTCGGGGAAATATTATCTAAAGGAACCACTTCCCGGTTGGCTTCATCATGAATCCGGGTTAAAAGAGTCCCATTAATATCGTAAATGTAAGTCGTTTCTGTGGGAACATAGGTGCGTAACACTCGGACGTCAGGAAGGTTGCGGAAGCTCAAGGCCAAGCCGACCAGTCCACCAGCCACGACCGAACTGAGCAACATGGTCATTCCAAGCAGAGTTCCTGCGGTGACTTTGCTGACGCCCTGAAAAAAGCTGAAAACTGGTGCGGAGTCTCCAGGGGGATTTTGTCTAATCGTGTTAGTAGACACGGCGATTTTACTTCCTCTCTAATCAAAGCTCAATAGGATGAAAGGTGGACCGGGCAACTGGGGATACAGGCGAGGTCAAGTCATTTGGGAGCAATTTTAGCGCGATCGCAGAACAATTGGTGGTAGCAATCTCATCGATGCAGTTTATCATCCCAAGTCCAATCCTGCCGCAACCCCCACCCCTTGCTTCCCCAAAATCAGATCGACAAGTTCCCAATCCAATAATCCGGACGGCCCGATCGCAATCTCGACCCGGTGGGTGGGACTGCATTCTTTAATTTCTCTCCGGTTCTCCCCGGTCTAACCCACCTTAACTCACTAATTTTGGCAATTTGGAGTAGTCTTCCTAGTCTTCAACGCTTCAACCCATGATTACGTCAACCACTCCAAGATAAGGGACCAAAGTTATTTATGATGGGTGCAGGGTTATGGTTTACCCGCTAACCCCTAGCACAGTTCGGTTGATGCTCTCGCAGCACAAGGGTTACCTGATTTTTTAGGTAAACTTGTAAGTCTCCAACCCACTGACCCATTTGTACAATCTGGCACTAGAAGATTAAAACCCTTGAATCAAAGTTTAGCTTGGCTGCACCGTGGTGTCAGCGAAATTTTTCCAAATCAACCCGAATCCCAGGACCCCAATGAGTCCTTGGTTGCCCGTCTGCACCTTGCAGAAGGCCCCTTACGGGTTAAGCTAGGCATCGACCCCACGGGTGCCGATATCCACCTAGGTCACAGCATCCCGGTCCGCAAAATGCGGGCGTTTCAAGATGCCGGTCATACTGCCGTTTTGATTATTGGGGACTTTACCGCCCAGATTGGCGACCCCACGGGCAAATCAGAAGTCCGTCGCCAACTCACCCCAGAAGATGTCCAGCGCAATGCCCAAACCTATCTCGACCAAGTTCGTTCTATTTTAGATTTCGATACCCCCGGACGTCTAGAAATTCGCTACAACTCCGAGTGGTTGTCCAAGCTGAATTTAGCCAAAATTCAGGAACTCTTAACCACCATGACGGTGGGCCAAATGTTAGCGAAAGAGGGATTCAACGATCGCTACGAGAAAGGCAACCCCATCTATCTCCATGAGTTTCTCTATCCCCTGATGCAAGGCTATGATTCAGTAGCGGTTCAGTCCGATGTGGAACTGGGCGGGACTGACCAAAAGTTTAATATCGCCGTGGGACGGGATTTACAGCGCTATTTCGGCCAAGTGCCTCAGTTTGGCCTCCTCATGCCGATTTTGCTGGGGACCGATGGCACCCAAAAGATGTCTAAATCCCTGAATAATTATGTGGGATTAGCAGAAGAACCCTTATCCATGTATTCCAAGTTGGAGAAGATTCCCGATTCCCTAATTGAGGAATATTTTGAACTGTTAACCCCGTTGGCGTTGGACGAGTTACCGGAAAACCCTCGCGATCGCCAAAAATTACTGGCAACCACGGTGGTGGCCCATCAACATGGGGAAGAGGCGGCAAAGGAGGCCCGACTTGCAGCAGAAACCTTGGTCCAAGGGGATGCCACCCAAGCGGAAGCGGTCCCCGAATTTTCGTTAGCAGGGGTGGAATTTCCCGCCAAACTGTTTTATATCCTCAATTTGAGTGGGTTATGCGCCAGTAGTTCTGATGCGAGACGCCAGATTAAAGGGGGGGCAGTGCGTTTAGATGGCGATCGCATTGCTGATGAAAATCTCGCCTTTGCATCCGCCTCCGACCTCAATCACAAGGTTTTACAAGTCGGTAAAAAGAAATTTGTGCGCCTAGTCCAGTCCTGATCCGGAATCCGGTATTGATAGGTCTGTAAAAACCCGCACCCTCAAGGGTGGGGCTATACTAACAAAGCCCGCCTGCGCGGGCTATAGAGAAAACGGACGTTTCATGCCTGGATTTGGGATAACCTGTGTCCCCCTCTCCCCTGCAATTATGTCTATTTCCGATCGCATTATCGTCCCTCTGGATGTCCCCAATCAAACCGATGCCCTCACCCTGATTGATGCCCTTCCCGAGGTCTCATTCTGGAAAGTCGGACTAGAACTGTTTGTCAGTTCCGGTCCTAGCATTCTCTCTGAACTGAAAACTCGTCAAAAACGGATTTTTCTCGACCTGAAATTTCACGATATCCCCAACACCGTGGCCGGGGCCTGTCGGTCTGCCGCCCAGTATCAGGTCGATTTGCTGACCATTCACGCCACCTGTGGACGCAGGGGGCTCAAAGATGCTCAAACCGCCTTAGTAGAAACGGCAGGAGAGAAAGCGCCTAAACTGATTGCGATTACCCTGTTAACCAGCCTCAATTCCCGGGATTTAGCATTTGACCTCAAAATTCCCGTCGAGTTGCCCGAATATGCCTTGCAAATGGCTTTACTCGCGAAAGAGAGTGGGTTGCCTGGGGCGGTTTGTTCTCCTCATGAAGCGGCACAATTGCGATCGGTTTGTGGGTCTGAGTTTCTGTTAGTCTGTCCCGGAGTGCGTCCCGCTTGGTCAGAAGCGGGAGATCAACGACGGGCGATGACTCCTGGGGAGGCGATTAAAGCTGGGGCTGATTATTTGGTAATTGGACGACCCATCACCGCCTCGGAGGACCCGGGGGCGGCATTTCAGCGGATTTGTGACGAGATAGCGGGATGATGGAGGATTGGGTAAAAGAGGGACCCCACCCTAACCCTCCCCTTGCTAAGGGGAGGGGACCAGAAACCCAGATTTCTAAAAAGCCCCCCTTTAGCAACGCCATCGGGTTGGGGGGGGTTCTTTCCTTAATTGCGCGGGTTCTGCTGTGCTTTTGCACCCTGTCTCTCTTGCCAGTGGGGGTTAGGGCCGGGATACCACAGCCGATCGCCCAAGGTTCTCCTGCTGCACCCAGGGGTGGAGGGGTCTGTCCAGCGGATTTAGACCTGTTAATGAGTCAATTGCTGCCGGATTTGCCCGGTTATGTCAATCGCACGATTCAACGAAGTAGCCAAGATTATGTGCCTCGGTTCGTGATTCTCGCGGGTCGTCCGGAGTTTCAACCTTTGCCTCAAGGTCCAGGGGTGAATAATCCTCCGGTGTCTCGGTTGCCTGGAGATTTAGAGATTGACCCGGCGATCGCCCAAGTCTTTTTCACCACTTTAGAACGTCATTATACCGCGACTCAATCGGTCGAATATCAGCAATATCATTGGCTATTTTTATCCCAAACTGCTGAAGGGTGGCGAGTCAATCAAATGTTTTCTCGCACCGCCTATCCAGAAGGAGCAATTCCCACTCCTCCGCGAGATAGTAGTGATAGTGAAATGGCCCAAGCGGTCCGCTTATGGTTACGCGATTGTCGTTACAGGGGTTAGTTTTTTTAGTCCCCGGACTATTTCAGAAGAGTAGGGTGGGAAAAGTCGTTTTTATAGCGTAGCCCGCGCAGGCGGGCTTTGTCCGTATAGCCCCACCCTTCAGGGTGCGGGTTTTTATTACTATTTCAGTCCGATTTCTTCTAATTTGGCACTCACCGTTTGGACATCCTGCCACATCAACCATTTAGGTGACCCTTTTTCTCGGGACGAATTGCGGAGAAGATAGGCAGGATGAAAGATGGGCATACAGAGTTTTCCTTGCCATTCAAACCATTGACCCCGAATTTTAGTAATTCCTCTTTTTTCCTTGAGTAATCCTTTAACTGCCGTTGCTCCCGTTAATAAAAGAATGGCGGGATTGACGAGACGAATTTGTTCTAAAAGATAGGGTTTACAGGCTTCCATTTCTTCGGGAGTCGGGTTGCGATTTCCGGGGGGACGGCATTTATTGACATTGCAGATATAAACGTCTTTTTCAGTAGAAAGTTTGACGGAGGCGAGGATTTTTTCTAATAATTCTCCACTTTTGCCGACAAAGGGTAATCCGGTTTCATCTTCGGTTTGACCGGGGGCTTCTCCAATAATCATAATCGGGGCCTGGGGATTTCCTCTGCCAATAACCGCATGGGTTCGATTCGCGCCTAATCCACATCGGTGGCATTGGTTACAGGGGATGGAGAGTTCATCAACGCTGGTATAGGTACCGGGAGGAATGGGAATATCGGCACGAGTTGGAATCAGTTCGGGATTAAAAGATGGCGGGTCGAGTGGTGCATCAAAAGGGGTGATGTCAAATAAATTAAGTTGGCTTTCGTCGGTCATTTTGTATCCTTAGTTTGGTTTATTTTAAATTATAATGCTGTTTCAAAGGGAGCATCTCAATGTTGCCTAAAAACCAATCTGACCTAACCCCCCTGCCCCCCTCCCCTTCAAGGGGAGGGGGGAATTTACCTCTTTCTCCCCCTTCCCTTGTAGGGAAGGGGGCAGGGGGGTTAGGTCTCTTGAACAAATTGAGATGCTCCCGTTTCAAAAGGCTTAAAAACCTGGGTGGGTTGAGATTTATTCTTCAGTCTTGTTGGTTTTAGATTTGAAGCCCGGGGAGTAAATTATATCAGGGGTTTAAATCATTTAAACCCTGGTTTAAGCTGGTTTAGGCTAATTTTAGGCTAACAGAAAAGGGGATAAAGTGACCGATTACGCATCAGGGTCGGAAAAAATCAGCCATTATAGAGGCAACTGAAGTGCTAGGTGACTGGAGGGGATGATGATACCTACCCCATTATTTCGCGATCGCGCTGATGCTGGAGAACAACTGGCGGAAGCAGTGATTCGACAACTGACTGAAATGGATCCAGACTTGAACCGGATTAAACCGATTGTCTATGGGTTGCCGCGCGGGGGATTGCCGATCGCCGCACCCCTGGCGCAGCGGTTGGGTTGTCCCTTGGATATCATTGTCGCTAAAAAAATTACGCGCCCAGAAAACCCAGAATTGGCCCTGGGTGCGGTAACGGCGGATGGAGTGGTTCTCTGGGGGAGGCAACGGATATTGCGACATCAGGTCCGGCAAATGGCTCAACAGGAGGCTCAAGCGAAAGCTCAAGCGCAGTTAAGTCAGATGACATCGGCTTGTCCCCAGGTGGACCCGACTGGGGCTTTGGCCCTGGTGGTGGATGATGGGATTGCCACGGGGATGACAATGGCGGTGGCAGTACAGGCATTACGACAGCGAAATCTGGACCAAATCTGGATTTGTGTGCCGGTGGCCCCTGGGGAGTTGGTGGAACAGATGAGACCCTGGTGCGATCGCCTGATAGTATTGGCAACTCCCGATCCGTTTATGAGTGTCAGCCGGTTTTACGAGGCGTTTCCCCAGGTGGAGATGTCTGAGGCGATCGCCTATTTATCCTGCCAATAATTGCCCGTTTCCTCTCCAAAATCCTGGGCGCAGGGGTGGCTATTCCTTCTGGAATAGACATTGGGCTGACATCCTCTATCTTCAGGGGGCGGATGACTGGGTGAATCTGAGATTAATCTTAGATTAAGATAAAAAACACTGTCTTAAATTGTTAATCTAAATGCGACGTATGCAATTTTGGGGGGATACCCTGATTAATTATATTCAGCAGAATCCTCCTCTGTTTATCGAACTGGTCATGCTTTCGGCAGCCATTGTTTTACTGGGATTTTGGGGGGTGACTCTCGATTGGCCTTATTTGGTCCTGAGTCTGAGTTATGCGGTTGGGTCGTCCTGTTCCTGTTTAATTCGCGGTGCGATCGCCCCTTATCCCACCTTTAGACTCCCCCAATTAACCGCAATTTTGTTATTACTGGTCAGCTTCTTCAGTTTTGCTGATTTATTGGGTTATTTATAATCTTCTCCGGCTGAGTTCTAATTTGTGGGGAAATGCTCAACTGATTGATGAAAAATCAAGCGATTGCCCAAGGGGTCATAGGCGTAAATTTCCCGTCCGTGAGAGGCGGTGGTAATTTCTCCTGGGGGTGGATATCCTAACTGACCCAGATGGGCGATCGCCTCCTCCAAATGGGTCACTTCAAAACATAAACTCAAACTGCCCGAACCCTGGGGCAAAAACTCTGATTCATGACTGGCTTTTGGCTTAAAAATCCCTAATCTCAACCCTGCCGCAGAAAACTCAGCATAGACCCCGGGACGATAGGGATTGGGGGCGATCGCCAATAGCTGTCCATAAAACTGCACAATTTCTTCAAAATTAGCCGCCGCCAACGTCACAAAGGCAGCTTGATAGTCAACATTGATTCCCAAAACAGCCGACTCCTGGTTATCCCAAATCCAGTTATTCAAGATCTACTTTACTCTTGATGCCCGCGCAGGCGGGCTTTCTAAATGTAGAGGCGAGCAAGCGAATCGCCTCTACATTGAGGGTGGATTCTCAACATCTGCCTAATACTAAATCCGGTTGATAAAAGCATTAAAAATGGTAGGGTGGGCATTGCCCACCAAATCTAAATCCGGTTGATAAAAGCATTAAAAATGGTAGGGTGGGCATTGCCCACCAAATCTAGGTGGGCATTGCCCACCCTACTCTTCAGCCCGCGCAGGCGGGCTTCGTCCGTATAGCCCCACCCTTCAGGGTGTGGGTGTTTACTTAAATAATACTACCCCCACCTCTGCCACTCCCGGTCCGGATAGCGCCACCTTTGAGGGTGTGGGGCCTGGTTTTTCACCCCAATCCCGAACCCGTCCGGAATGAATTTCTCAAAACCAGTTGGTCCGAAGGGCCGTACCTGGACTAGAGTAAGAGGGGAATATCCCAATCCCATCCTCTCATGGTAAATTAAGTGGGACTTATTCATCCGTTAAGCAGCAGTTATTGAAGCTAATCCCCCTTGCAGTCCAAGCCGCGATGGGGCATACGCCATAGGTCGTCACTGGTGAGGGGGACGGCAAACCCACCTTCAACTCCCCAGTTGACCCTGTGTAACTTCCTTTGTAAGCACGATCGCAGAATTCAATAAAAAATATGCATCTGAGTGAACTGTCTCACCCAAACCAGTTGCACGGTTTATCCATCCATCAACTTGAGCAAATTGCTCGACAAATTCGGGAAAAGCATCTGGAAACGATCGCCGCCTCGGGCGGTCACCTCGGCCCTGGTTTGGGCGTGGTCGAACTGACCCTGGCCCTCTACCAAACCCTCGACCTCGATCGCGATAAAGTCATCTGGGATGTGGGTCACCAAGCCTACCCCCATAAACTGATTACCGGACGGTACAACAATTTCCACACCCTGCGCCAAAAAAATGGCGTTGCCGGATACCTCAAACGCAGTGAAAGCAAATTTGACCATTTTGGCGCAGGTCACGCCTCCACGAGCATTTCTGCTGGATTAGGCATGGCCTTAGCCCGGGACATGAAAGGGGAAAATTTCAAAGTCGTCTCGGTGATTGGCGATGGTGCACTCACTGGCGGCATGGCATTGGAAGCGATTAATCATGCCGGTCATTTGCCTCACACCAATTTGATGGTGGTCCTCAATGATAACGAAATGTCCATTTCTCCCAATGTGGGGGCGATTCCTCGTTATCTGAATAAAATGCGCCTGAGTCCCCCGGTTCAGTTCCTCAAAGACAATTTAGAGGAACAGTTCAAACATCTCCCCTTTGTCGGGGAAACCTTCACCCCAGAAATGCAACGCATCAAGGAAGGGATGAAGCGGTTGGCGGTTCCCAAAGTGGGGGCAGTCTTTGAGGAGTTGGGCTTTACCTATATCGGACCCATCGATGGTCATAATTTGGAAGAGTTGATCACCACCTTCAACCAAGCGCATCAAATGCCCGGTCCGGTTTTGGTTCATGTCGCCACGGTGAAAGGGAAAGGCTATGCGATCGCCGAAAAAGACCAAGTGGGTTACCATGCCCAAAATCCCTTTAATCTGGCCACCGGAAAAGCCATCCCCTCCAATAAACCCAAACCCCCCAGTTATTCCAAAGTTTTTGCCGAAACTCTGATTAAACTGGCGGAAGAAAACCCGAAAATTGTCGGCATTACTGCCGCAATGGCCACGGGAACCGGCTTAGATAAACTCCAGGCCAAACTTCCCGATCAATACATCGATGTGGGGATTGCTGAACAACACGCCGCGACTCTGGCAGCGGGTTTAGCTTGTGAAGGAATTCGCCCGGTTTGTGCGATTTATTCGACCTTCCTGCAACGGGCTTATGACCAAATCATTCACGATATCTGCATTCAAAAATTACCCGTGTTTTTCTGTCTGGATCGGGCGGGAATTGTGGGGGCAGATGGGCCGACTCACCAAGGGGTATATGATATCGCCTATCTGCGTTGCGTTCCCAATTTAGTGCTGATGGCACCGAAGGATGAAGCAGAACTGCAACGGATGTTAGTCACGGGAATTGACTATACCGATGGGGCGATCGCCATGCGCTATCCCCGAGGCAATGGTTACGGTGTCCCCCTCATGGAAGAAGGATGGGAACCCCTGGAAATTGGCAAAGGGGAAATCCTCCGCAGTGGTGATGATTTGTTAATCCTCGGCTATGGTTCAATGGTGTATCCTGCCTTACAAACGGCGGAAATTCTCAACGAACATGGGATTGAGGCAACGGTGGTGAATGCTCGATTTGTCAAACCCTTGGATACCGAGTTAATTTTGCCCCTGGCTCAACGCATTGGTAAAGTGGTGACGATGGAAGAAGGTTGTCTGATGGGTGGTTTTGGTTCGGCAGTGGCGGAAGCCTGCATGGATCATAATATCCCCGTGTCCATGTTGCGTCTGGGTGTGCCGGATCAGTTGGTGGATCATGCCACCCCGGACCAATCTTTCGCTGACTTGGGTTTAACTCCTTCTCAAATGGCCGATCGCGTTTTACAAACGTTTAAATCGCCAGTCTCTGTTGCTCATTAATTCACAACCTGAGCAATTCTCCCTTTAAAATTATCCCTAGAACTCAGGAATAGAGAACGCAGAGAAATCCTATTTTCTCTGCGTTCTCTTTGTCTGAATGCTCAGGGTGCTGTTTCAGGACTAAATCGGGTGATATCATGAAAAGTTTTGATGTGATTATTGTGGGTGCGGGCCCAGCAGGAGGGCATTGTGCAAGGCAATTAGCCGCTTCTGGCATTCAAGTTTTATTGGTGGAACAACAAGAAACTTTTGCGGCCAATAATTTTTCGAGTGCCGTTACTCCCCTGGAAACTTTAGCTAAATTTGAGTTACCCGACTCTATTGTAGGGAGTTTTTGGAATGAGCTGGTCATTGTTAGCACGAATGTTCGGAAACAGTGGGAGTCTTCCACTCCGGTGGGTGCCGTGTTGAATTTTGCTAAACTTCGCGAATTTTTGGCTGGGGAAGTGACTCGAAACGGGGGTGAGGTGTGGTTGGGTCACCGATACCTCAGTCACTCCTCAGATCGGGGACAAACCGTGGTCATGCTTAAACCCAAGGGTCAAGATGCCATCGCAGTTCGGACTCGGGTCTTAGTCGATGCCACGGGGGCCACGCGATCGCTGATGTATCCCCAGCGTAAAACATCTCCGGCTTTTTTGAGCGGAAGCGGCATCGAATATTTAATTGAAGTTGACGAGTCTACCTATCTTTCTTGCGCTAAGTCTCTGATTTTTTTCCTCGGGTATCAGTGGATGCCTCAAGGCTATTCCTGGATTTTTCCGATGGAAAAAAATATCCTGAAAGTAGGGGCGGCTCGCTATAATGGTCAGCATCAAATTTTGGAAGATACTTACCCTGCTATCAAACAGTCGATCGAGGTCCTGATTCAAGAGTATCTCCACCTTGACTCCTATCAGCGCTTAGAGACCCACGGGTCTACTCTCCACTACCGGAATGGGTTACAAGATATTTACTATCGCGATCATGTCGTGGCAATTGGGGATGCTGTCTCAATGGTGAATGCGATGGGGGGAGAAGGGATTCGGCATGGCATGGCCTCGGCCCAAATTGCCAGCGAGTATATCCAAGAGTATCTGATTGGTCGCCGAGGCGATTTCGCGGATTATCAACACCACCTCCACCGGGAATTTAAGCGTCCCTGGGATATTTCAGAGAGGATAGCGAAAAAAGTTTATCTACAATATAGCGATCGCCGGATTGATCAAGGGTTGGCCTATTTAGGAGTCCTGGAATTCTCGGAGGTGATCGAGCTTTTATTCTACTATCGATTTGAAAATATGACCAAAGGGGTCCGGCGCATCTTCCTGAGCAAACTGACTGGATTTTGGCAAAAAATTCTGCAAAAATTGGGCCTATCTAGTACAATCAGTTAGAGGCAATACACCTAGTTTTCACCGGATTGATTATGTCTGGAAATCCTCCTGTTTATCCCGTTTTGTGGAAAGAAGACCATGTAGCGCTCATTGACCAAACTCGTCTGCCGACGGAGTATGCCGTGGTAGAAATTCGCCGCTATGAGGATATGGCAAGGGCCATTCAAACGATGATCGTGCGCGGTGCTCCGGCAATTGGGGTGGCGGCAGCTTATGGAATGTATTTGGGGGCGAGGGACATCCAAACCGAGGAACGGGGGGAGTTTTTGACTCAGTTAGAAACCGTGGCGGAAACGTTACGCCAGACTCGTCCGACTGCGGTGAATTTGTTTTGGGCGATCGCCCGAATGCAAACCGTGGCAAGGCAAACTTTGGGTCCGGTGAGTTATCTCAAGAAAGTCTTGCTGGAAACGGCACAGGAGATTCAAGCCGAAGATTTAAAAACCTGTCAGGCGATCGGGGCTCACGGTTTGGAGGTGCTGCCGAGTACACCGCAAAAGCTGCGAATTCTCACCCATTGTAATGCGGGGGCGTTAGCGACGGCAGGATATGGGACGGCATTGGGGGTGGTGCGATCGGCTTGGAGAGGCGATCGCCTAGAACGAGTCTATGCTGATGAAACCCGTCCCCGTCTGCAAGGGGCGAAACTGACCACTTGGGAATGTGTGCAAGAGGGAATTCCCGTGACGGCGATCGCCGATAATATGGCCGGACACTGCATGAAACAGGGATTGATTGATGCGGTAGTAGTGGGTGCCGATCGCATTGCGGCCAATGGGGATACGGCCAACAAAATCGGCACTTATCATTTAGCCATTGTTGCTAAAGCCCATACGATTCCCTTTTTCGTAGCCGCCCCCTTATCCACGATTGATTTTACCTTAGTTGAAGGCAGCGCCATTCCCATCGAAATTCGAGATGCGTCAGAACTCTATCAAATCGGTTCCACTCGCATTTATCCCCTGGGCGTGGAATTTTACAATCCCGCTTTTGATGTCACTCCGGCGGAATTAATTACCGCCATTATTACGGAATATGGGGCCGTAGAACCCTCCCAGTTGCACCGATTGCAAAGTCAGCAGGTGGTTTAGGGGAATCCCAACACAGGGGAGGTTTAAACTCTCCTCGCTTCGGGTTTAGCGGTTCAAACGGGTGTTAAGAGTGCGGTTCACCAAACAAAATTAGAGAACATTTCAACTCTTCAATGACTTTGGTCGTGACATTGCTGATGGCTAAACCCCCAGCAGTCCGACGACGAATTGAACGCAGGATAACCAGATCCACCGATTGCGCTGCCTTCATAATGACCTTGACCACATCATCATCGGGAATGGTGGTAATGGAAATTTTTACCGAGGGGTTATCCCGCTTGACCAGTCGGGCTAAATCAGACTCAAACCGATGAATTTGTTCGACGGGAGTCCGGCGTGCACAAACGTGCAGTAAGGTGATTTCCCCGGAATTTGCATCGGCAAATAATTGGGCAAATCGGACTGTTCGCAAGGTCTGTGGGGATAAATTTTTGACCGGGACTAATAACCGATGAATATTAACGGGTTCATCGATGAGGCGCATGACGGCAACGGGACAGTGGGAGGACCAAAAGACGTCATTAATTAGGTTGCCAAATAATCGCGATCGCAAGCCCATCGTTGGACTCCATCCCATCACGATTAAGTTGGATTCCCATTCCCTAGCGGTTCGGCTGATGGCATGGGAGACATCATCATCAATCCGCAGTTCGGGTTTGGCTTTGACCTCAAATTCCGTTAACATTTGGACCGAGCGATCGAGGGTTCTGCGACTTTCTCTCAGGGCAATATCGAGTTGGGGTTCATCCATGTGAACATGAGCGATCGCCACGGATAAGGGGACAATCTGCCCAGACTCATGACGGGCTAAAAGCGCCGCCATTTGAATTAAATACCGTTGGGTCAAGGGATTAGAAATCGGCACCACTACGGTAAACAAATCGTTCGTTGTCGCCCGAGTAGGATTTACCCTCGTCTCTACTTCCTTGGTTTCCCACCAGATCGACATATTATCCGAACCTAGCTGTACCTTGGGTACCGGCAGTTTACTGGCAAATCTTGCCGTCATCAAGGGTCCGACCACTGACGTCACCAACATCAAGACAATCACGGTGTTGAAGACTTCTGGAGTAATTACCCCCTGTTGCACCCCCACGAGGGCTGCCGCCAAGGTTGCGGCCACTTGTGGCACCGAAAGTGACCACATGGTTAAGGCTTCACTCCACTGATAGCGATACAACAGTTTGGCAACCAAGGCAGCGAGGAATTTACTCCCGAGCAAGCCAAAAACGATCGCCAAGGTTAGTCCGAGGGAGGTGGTTAGGGTTTCGATAAATCCATTGATATCGAGCAATAAACCCATCCCCACAAAGAAGAACGGGATAAATAAAACACTGCCCACAAATTCTACTTTTTCCTTAACCGGACCGTTCCCCACCACATCATTGACCGCAAGTCCGGCGAGAAAAGCTCCCACAATTTGATCCACATTAATCAATTGAGCGCCGACAGCGGCCAGAAACAGGGCAAGCAGGACGAATAAAAACTGATTTCCTTCCTCATCTCCTGTGCGGCGAAAATATTCTTTTCCCGCCCAGTCAACCCCAAATAATACGCCAGCGGCGTATAGTCCCAGTAATACTAACTGGAGGATTAAAGAAAATGCGGTGAATTCTCCGGCATTGAAGGAGACACAAATTGCTAACACTAATAAGGCTGCAATATCGGTAAAGATAGTCGCCCCAATGGTCACGGTAACCGCCTCATTTCCGACGACTCCCAATCGATTAACGATGGGATAGCCCAGCAGGGTATGAGAGGCGAGGAGGGAACCAATCAAAATGGAAGGATTCCAATCAAAGCCGAAACTTCGTCCCACGATTGTGCCAACGATTAAGGGCATAAAGAAGGTGGCCGCACCAAATCCGATGGAGCGATTTTTAGTTTTGCGGAATTGTTGGAGATCAATTTCTAAACCGGCGACGAACATCAGGTAGATTTTGCCAATCCCCGAGAGTAGTTTCATGGTGTCGGTATTGGGATTGAGCAGTTCAGCCCCATCAGGACCTAAAACCACTCCGGCGACTAACAACCCGATTAATCCGGGCAGTCGCAGATTCTCAAAGATCGGAGGGACGATTAAGATGACCAAGAGCAGAAGGGTAAATTCTACGATTGGACCTTGGGGAATTAAGTTGGTTATTTGTTCCATAAGCGTGCGATCGCAGTCAACTGCTCAAGTTGGGGTAGGAGGTCTTAATTTAATTTATCATAGTCTGAACAATCATTTTACTGCACTCGCTTCGGTCTGTTCCCGGGTTTATTTTTTATTTTACAGTAAATTTTAACCCCTAATTTAGACTGATTTGTGACCACAAAATATCCAAAGTTCGACATTTAAAAAATTATCTCGGGTTCAATTCAATCAGTCCAACCCTAAACATAAAGAGCAATTGTAGGGTGGGCAATGCCCACCTACAATTTTTAATGCTTTTATCTCCTTTGGAAAAGCAATTGTAGGGTGGGCAATGCCCACCTACAATTTTTAATGCTTTTATCTCCTTTGGAAAAGCAATTGTAGGGTGGGCAATGCCCACCTCGATTCGGTGGGCATTGCCCACCCTACAATTTTTAATGCTTTTATCAACCGGATTTAGTGTAACAAGGGAGCAAGATGCTCCCACTCCTTTGGAAAAGGATAAAATTTATTTCGACTGACCCTACCCTCGATTAAAACCCCCAATCATGCTTGAATTAGAGACTTGATTGAACATCAAATTGGAAAGATTTTCTCCTTGATAATTTTTAAAAGAATTCTGGGGTAGCGCGATAGAGGTGAGGGGACATCCCCTGTTCAATTTAGACGAATTTGAAGATAAAATTTCGGGATTCTCCACCGGAAAGGAGAGTCCCAACATCGGGGGCTTTCTTTGAGGGGCCTCAATCTGGGGTGAAGGGTTCTGGGTGGGGGATCAGGATCCTTAGTGAGCTGTTCTCTACCCTGGGACAGTCCTAGTTTAAATCGGTTAAATCGGCCTCTTCCTTTCGGTTCATGAGAACCAGAAAATCTGAAAAATTTCCCCGGGTCAAACTCTATCGTTTAGGTGAGGTCATTTCCCTAGACATGGACTATACTGAAAAATGCTAAGTTTAGAGCAGTTCAATGTGGACTTAAACAATTGAGAGCCAGGGGGGTCATTCTAATTTTATCGAAAGAGCCGATCGCCATCAAACTGGGTGATTTGTTCCAGGGAATGGGTCTATTTTGTTGAGCCTAGGGAATGAAAACTCGATCCGGCTGAATATAGGCCGCTAAAACTATAGCTTTCAACAGGACAGAGGTCCGGTGACAGGGTTCGCGATCGCTTCACCAAAAATCAAGAAGAAGCGGGAAATCTATTCCCTTCGTCAATCCAGAATAACAGCTTAGAGGAGATCTGGCACTGCGACTGGGGAGTGTGAGCGGAGGAGATAGTCCCTATACCGTCCAAATCCCTATTTAATAGAGACAATTATTACCAGGTTTATAGCCCTAATTTATTAATCAGGAGTAGAGAGGGTGTCAAAAACCCCGCTTCTCTTCCCGCTACTCTACCGAAGCCCTAAAACTTTGATGATTTTTGTCCCTGGGAGTAGGGATTTCCCCTGAAAGTGAGTCTAGGCTTGAGTGTTTTGAATCCCGGGCGATCGCCACATTGTAACCGATAGGTAATCCCCCTCACCTCGAATGCTTGAACTTCCTGTATAATCAACATTCCCAGTCCCCAGTCAGACCATTACCAATGGATTCCCCGCCATTATTCCAATGAAAACATTTATATTTATACCCAATTTTTTATGAAAATACTGGTTGATAAAACTCGCTTTTTATTGTCCCTTACTTGGGGGATAATTCTACCCATTGTCACTCCAATCGTAGCCTTCTCTGAGGCAACCCAACCCATTCTACCGGCTGAGGATGGAACCGGGACAGTGGTCAATCCCGAGGGAGAAGTGTTTCACATTCAGGGGGGAACCGTCTCCGGCGATGGGGGTAATCTTTTTCATACGTTTGAACAATTTGGATTAAATGCCGGTCAAACGGCTAACTTTCTCTCAAATCCGGAAATTCGCAATATTCTCGGACGAGTAACCGGAGGGAATGCGTCTTATATTAATGGCTTAATTCAAGTCACCGGAGGTCAGTCTAATTTATTTTTAATCAACCCGTCTGGATTGGTTTTTGGGCCGGATGCGGCCTTGAATGTTCCCGCTGCTTTTACCGCAACTACGGCGACGAGAGTCGAGTTCAATTCGGGGTGGTTTGATGGAGAAGAATTTAACAATTATAGCCAGTTGATTGGCCAGCCGGTAGCTTTTTCTTTTAGCACCCAATCAGTCGGCAACATTATTAATACAACTCACCTAAGTGTGAACCCCAACCAGAATTTAAGCTTGATTGGGGGAACCGTAATCAATACCGGAACCCTCAGCGCCCCCGGAGGAACCATTACCCTAGCTGCCGTCCCGGGAGAAAGTTTGGTTCGGATTGCTCAAGAGGGATATTTACTAAGTATTGAGGTGAATCCCCAGGATTTGAACCCGGGGAATTCCGGCAGTCTTCCTTTATCAGTGAATCCCCTTTCTTTACCGGAATTACTAACTCAAACTGGGGTGGGTCATGCCACGGGAATTACCATCACAGAGGCGGGAACGGTGATGTTGACGGGTTCGGGTTTGCCGGTGGAACAAGGGGATCTGGTGATGAGCGATCGCCCCCTATCCTCGACAGTCCCCGAGGAGCAAACGACGATTAATAGCGCAAATGCCATCCTTTCGTCCCCTGAAAACCTGACGATTGTGGGGGGTCAACTGCGGACGACAGGGGACTTAACCCTGGAAGGCGGTGATACAGTCCGGGTTCGCGAGGGGAAAAGGGGGTTTCAGGCGATCGCCGGAGGCCATTTAACCATTCTCGGGGATCAGGGCATTGATATCCTCGCCTTAACCGGAATTCAACCGGCATTTCAATCGGGAGGAAATCTCCGCTTAGTCAGTCCGGGCAATATTTCCGGGGATTCTAACTTTTCCGCTGGGGGAAATTTCTCCATTGAAAATGCAGTCGGCGGTGGGGGTCAGTTCCTGAGTTTATATGACCCCATTATTAGCGCCAGTGGAGATGTGATTTTAGGGTCTTATACGGGAGTCTCCCTCAAAATTGAAGCGGGTGGCGCGATCGCCGCTGGAGATATTACCATCACGGGTCCCGATACCACCTTGGGAAACCTGAACGACCCTGATGCGGAACTCCTGCTGAATGCGGCGACTTTAATTTTGCGATCGGGGGTTGAGTCGTTAGTTAATCCCACGGATATCCCGACAACCCTCGGCAACACCTTTATTATTACCCGACCCCAAAGTTCCCCGGCTAATATTACTCTCGGAAGGGTCTCCACTGCCGGAGGACCCGTGATTTTAAACTCGGCAGGAGAATTGTTTTTTGATGCGATCGCCACTGCTGGGGGAGAGATTCGCCTCACCGCTAACGACAATATCACCGCCACCGGAACCCTCAATTCTCAAGGGGGTGACATCAACATCACCTCCGGCAATTTCCTCCGGGTCCTGGATACCTTTAATAATGAGAATGGCATCAATGCCAGTATTTCATCAGCAGAAAGTGGCGATCGCGGTGGAGATATTCGCATCGAACACAGCGGAGGCACTACCACGCCGTTTATTATCGGGGATGCCACCGTCAATGGGACCGCTGGTGCGATTACTACAGGTTCTACCACGATTTCGCCCACATTCTCTGTCCCAGTTCCCCCATCTCGCTACACCCAAGGCAATATTACGATTGTCACTCAGAGTCCTAACGAAACTCCCTCTGAACCCGGTAACGAAACTCCCTCTGAACCCGGTAACGAAACTCCCTCTGAACCCGGTAACGAAACTCCCTCTGAACCCGGTAACGAAACTCCCTCTGAACCCGGTAACGAAACTCCCTCTGAACCCGGTAACGAAACTCCCTCTGAACCCGGTAACGAAACTCCCTCTGAACCCGGTAAC
Source organism: Oscillatoria sp. (assembly GCA_011390515.1). Lineage (GTDB taxonomy): Bacteria > Cyanobacteriota > Cyanobacteriia > Cyanobacteriales > Laspinemataceae > Laspinema. The sequence continues at coordinate 23 of JAABSJ010000007.1, read as the reverse complement.
GAAACTCCCTCTGAACCCGGTAA
>JAABSJ010000071.1 GCA_011390515.1 Oscillatoria sp. | reverse complement strand
TGTTGTTGGGTGGTCCCTCGGCCTAAGACTCGCAACCACAGGGTATTTGGATTGACGGGTAATTGGTCGATCGCCACCAAGGCGGTCCTCTGAAATTCTCCCATAAAATACATCCCACTCATCCAGGTCCCAGACTCATCAACTTCGGCACAAAACCCGTTCACCAGTCTGGGAGAACAGGAAGGGGACAAAATCCATAACCGAGGTAAGTCTGATTCGGTCAGAGACTTCTGTTCCCGTCGTGCTTGTCGCAACAAATCCCCCTGCAACGAGTAGAGTTTTAGGATGCAATTTCTTACTTCTACGGGGGTAGGAGGGTTTCTAAAAACCTCAAATAACCCAGCCGTAGTTGCCATTTGTGCTAGAATTCCCAAGTTTTCTGGTGCAGTAGAAGGACTGTCCCAGGGGACAAAATAAACATCTACTTGTCGGACTTCACTGGGAATATCTCGGCTGGTTTGAACTTGGCCGAGATAGGCTAATAACTCCTCTAAATATTGTTTAGCAAATTGGTCATGCGCGGTTCGAGTCATGTCATGGTTTCTATATGCTGGACAATCTTCTAAGCGGTGAAGAGTGCAGTGTTGTAAAGTGATAGGTCCCTCAGTTGTTCGGCTTTAGCTACAGCCAATCCCTCGGGATAATTCACCCCTTTTCCCGAGGGATTGACCGAATATAGACCGGCTAAACTGATTAACCTGTTGTTCCAAATCGTTGCACTAATTCATCCCGAGAAAGGGTGAGGACGAACCGAGTTAACTCTTCCACAGGTAACTGTAAAAGTGGCTCAATGGTTGAGGATAATTCCTCATCTATTTCGCCAAATCGGACTCGGAACGAGTTTTCTACTATCTCGCGTCGTCCTTCTTGGACTGCTTCTTCTCGCCATTGGTAATAAGCGGGTGATAAGTTCATAATTAACTCCTGATTCTCTTCATCTTGATTTTGCCTCAGTTGGATATTGATGCGCCAGTTGGAGAGGATTTCTAGCAAGTTGTTTCTTAATGGATTCCCAATCTTCAGAGTCAGCAATTCCTGGATGGCTTGTTGTTGGGTGGTCCCTCGGCCTAAGACTCGCAACCACAGGGTATTTGGATTGACGGGTAATTGGTCGATCGCCACCAATGCGGTCCTCTGAAATTCTGACATAAAATACATCCCACTCATCCAGTTCCCAGAGGGGTCAACTTCGGCAGAAAACCCGTTCACCAGTCTGGGAGAACAGGAGGGAGACAAAATCCACAACCGAGGTAAGTCTGATTCGGTCAGGGACTTCTGTTCCCGTCGCGCTTGTCGCAACAAATCCCCCTGCAAAGAGTAGAGTTTCAGGATGCAATTTCTCACCTCTACCGGGGTGGGAGGGTTTCTAAAAACCTCAAATAACCCAGCAGTAGTTGCCATTTGTGCTAGAATTCCTAGGTTTTCCGGTGCGGTGGATGGGGTGTCGCTGGGGACAAAATAAACGTCTACTTGTCGGACTTCGCTGGGAATATCTCGACTGGTTTGAACTTGGCCGAGATAGGCTAATAACTCCTCTAAATATTGTTTAGCAAATTGGTAATATGCCGTTCGGGTCATGTTAATCTTTCCATCATTCTCTTGAGTTTCTAAGGGTTTTTGCGTGAGGGGTGACTCGATCAATAGACCTCTTGCAAAATAACGGATTGATCCCCCCAACCCCCCTTAAGAAGGGGGGCTTTTTAGAATTTTGCAAGAGGTCTAATATAGGCGGGATAACAGACTGTTTCTATTATTGCTGAATTCATCCCGCTTGCGAGTAGACTCGGGGAAATAATAGCCGGTTGCCACCGGACTGACGCCCTTTGATTTGCTAAAATGGTAGGGATGGGTCAGGGTTCAATCGGGCTTAAACCGCCGTCAACCCCCAAAAAATCTCATTTCAATATCGCTAAATGTGCTAAAATTATGTGTGGAAGATTTAGTTTTTATCAAGCGCCTGAAACGGTGGCGGAGTTGTTTAAATTGGCGGGAATTCCCCAGGTCAAACCCCGATATAATATTCCACCGACTCAATCGGTTCCTACGGTGTTGCAGCAGGAGGAAACCCAGGAAAGGCAGTTTCAGATGATGCGGTGGGGGTTGATTCCTTCTTGGTCTAAGGATATGAAAATGGGGGCAAAATTGATTAATGCTCGTTCGGAAACGGTGGCGGAAAAACCTTCGTTTCGATCGCCTTTTCGTCGTCGTCGCTGTTGGATTCTGGCGGATGGGTTCTATGAGTGGGAAACGACGGATTCAGGGAAACAACCGTTTTATTTTCAACTGAAGGAGGGACAACCCTTTGCCTTTGCAGGGTTGTGGGAACGCTGGCAGTCTCCGGAAGGGGAATTGATTGAGTCTTGCACGATTTTAACGACGGCAGCCAACGAATTGATGAGTCGGATTCATGTGCGGATGCCGGTGATTTTGTCTGCCGCAAGTCGCGATCGCTGGCTGGATCCGACAACCCCCCCGGAGGAATTGCACCCTCTCCTGACGGCTTACGACTCCCAAGAGATGATCTGCTATCCTGTGAGTCGGATGGTGAATACGCCTAAAACTGACTCCCCGGACTGTGTACAACCGATCGCCGCTTTAGAACAATGAATCACTCTCTCAATTATCTCCCCCTGGCGGATCTTGCCGATCGCATCGCTGAACCTGACTTTTTAATCCAGACAAAATTTACGCCATCTTTAACCTTAAACCCTAAATGTAGAGGCGATTCGCGAATCGCCTCTACATTTGGGGGAGATTCTCCAATGTGGGATGAAGCACAAGTCAGGATTACCTCGGATTGGCAACCGCCTGGGGAGGGTCAACTGGCAGTTGCCTCTCGACATGGAGTTGCTTTAAGTTGGCTATTCCAGGAATTAAAAACTCAGACGTTTTTTACTGAACTTCTCGATTCTAACTATTTCTATCGGTATTTGGTCAAAGCTGTGTGGCGTTATCAGTTTGATTGCTTACAAAACGGCAACTCGGAAGAGATTTCTGAAGGCGATCGCCACTTTTGGGAACAGGAGTTAAATCTGGATTCGCCGTCCATTTCCGACGCACTTCGCGAAAATCCTCCCAGTCGCGTCATTGCCGGAACAGTTCACGAGGAAGACCCCCCAATTGGACTACTGCAAGCGGTTTTAACGGCTGCCGACTGCCTGTTTCTGACCGAGTTGGTGGATTTATTTGTGTATGGCAGTTTGATGCGGGGAGAAATCAATCATTATTTATTAGAAAATGCTGAATACATCGGAGACGATGCGATCGCCGATGGGGACTTATTCAATTTAGGTCCCTATCCCATGTACGTCCCGGGAAGCGGAACTCTGTATGGTGAATGCTATCACATTCCCTTAACGATTATCCCCAATCTCGACCGATTGGAAGACCATCCTCACTTTTATCAACGCCTGTGGATGCCTTGTTTGAGTGGTCACATCCGGTTAGTTTATCAAGGGTTTATCTCACATATCCAAGGTTGTCCGCAAATCGTCAGTGGATCCTGGCGCGATCGCCACTGATATCAATCAAGTCCGGATCCACTCCGGTGAATCCGTTGGTCCGGATGAGATGGATTCCGGGTTTAACCCGGGAATGACAACAAGGGGTCAATTTTGAAGAAATTACCGTATTTGAGATCAATCGAGGGAGTTCCCCCGATTGATTTAAGCCAAAACTAAAGGAAATTCTCATCGTTATGTTACCACTCCGTAAGTACGGGACAATGAGTCATGCTGAAAAAATCCCCATGTTTGATAATAATATGACGCTTGGAATCCAGAGTAATCATGCCATCCCGGCGGAGTTTGCCTAACATTCGGGTAATCGTCACGCGACTGGTGGCGATCGCCGTTGCCAGGTCATAATGGGTGAGTCTGACTCGTAAACGAGTTCCCTCATGAACAGCTTCTCCCATATCTTGTTTGAGCAGCAACAATAACTGAATTAACCGATCTTCTACCTTGCGTTGACTGCTAATCGCCAGAATTGCTTCTACCTGTCGCATTCGTCGCATCAATTGAGGAAACATTTCCCGGGCTAAATGGGGCGATGCTTCCACTTCTCGCAGGGAAAACCACATCAAATAAACATCCGATAGAGCTTTAGCGTGATAGGTTTGCAGACAGCTAAAGGACAGACTAAAACACATGGACGGCCCCACCCATCCTAATAGTCCCTCTTCCCCGGTGGGATAAAGAGTACCCAGTTGCACCAACCCTTGAGCAACCTGCCAAATCCCTTGAGATAAGATCGGAATATTGTCGCCTTTGGCGTAAAAATGTAGTCGGCGTTCTTCTCTAGCGAGATGCCTATCGGTTTCTGGAACAGCCTTAAGCGTTTGGAGCATACCTACAACCTACCCGTCAATCACACGGGTTTCAAACGTTAGGTTTACTCTATCGGCTTAAGGTAAAGATTAGGTAATCCTTGGCGGAACTCTAGGTTAAACTTGGGTTCCCATTTGGTTATGCCAAATTATTTTAGCCCTTTTTCTTTTTTTTCCGGGCTTTTTTTGATTTAGAGGAGGGGTTAGGATACAGCAGTTCTAAGCGAAATTGATCCCGGATTTCCGGTTTTAAATATTTTTGATGCAGGGGTTGCCACTCTAACCAGGACACATAGCGGTTTTCCAGCAGTTTTTCCGCTAAAGTCGGCAGGGTCTCGTGAAGAGGACGGCCCAAAACTCGGGAGAGGGTTTCAGCTAAGACGACGCTATCTTGCATTTTACCCAAAACCTCTTGAATCTCTTTGAGATCATCAACATACTCGGAATAGGCTTCCCCATAAAACTTCGTAAACAAGCTCATTTGATAGCGCACTCGCTTAACTTGCTTGCGGATATCATGGAGGGTTTCTCCCTGGGTTCTGAATAATTCCTCGACTTCGGTTTCGGTGAGGTTATCGATTTTTAGCTTACCTTTTTTAGTTTTGATTCCCAATAACCACCCTGGATGTAAAAATAGGGCGCTGACTTCTGGTAATAATAAGTCGGGCAGAATATCTTGAATGGGTAGAAGTCCCATTTCTCCATAACTAGGGCGGTTTAACCAGTCGGCTAAACTGTTTTTAAAGGACAGATAAATTTCGCTGCTTAGGGTCTCTTTGACGGCATCAAAGGCTTGACTCCGTTCGGATTTTAAGAGAGTGATGGCGCGTTTGAATTCCTCTTTTTCTGGGTCGGGTAAAGCATCTTGATAATCGGTTTCTAGGGTTTCTAGGAGGACATCTAAATCCCGCAAGCTGCCCAGACTGCGGGAGATTTTGCCAATTTGACTTGGGCGGGCGGCTTTGGGTAAATCTAATGCTGGTGCAAATCCTTTGGCGGCAGATCGCAAGCGGCGCATTCCCACTCGCATCTGATGCAGGGCTTCGGGGTCGCGATCGCTTAAAACATCCTCTTCATATTGAATGGTTTTTTGGAAATGTTTTTCTAGGGCAATTTTGGCCCAATCTCCGAGGGTATTGGCGGACTGTTTGCTATCGGATTTCATGATGGAATAGCACTCCTGACAGTGAGTTTAATCAGAAAAAAATACGGAGGCTGAGTATGATTAGCCGGAACCAAGGCCCATTGTATCACCCTTTTACCCTGAACGGGTATTAAAAAACTTCAGAGGTGCGTGAGCTAGATTCAGGAAGAAACTCTTCCGGTTGATATCGCCAGGGTGGAATCGTGATATCCAGGGGTTTGCTGATCCACAAGTCATATCGAACGGCACAGTCTTCGGTTTGGCAGGACCGCAGGAAGGGTTTGCCGGTCCAAATTTGACAGCTACAGAGGGGTTTGGGTTCTTGAATGTCATAACCCCCAGAAATGGGCTGGAGTTGGAAGAATTCGATATGCCAATGGGCGGGTTCCACGGCAACACATTCGACAATGCCCTCCGACGGTAAATCGCTCAGGGTTATCTGAGGGCTTTTATAGGGTTTGATGGCGATGGGGAGGTAGTCGATATCCAACAGATAGTGGTTAAAGCCCAGATGGTGGGCGCGTTGGACGATTTGCTGCCAGTCATGGAGGGGCTGCAACTCCCCTTCCCGGGGGCTGGTTTGTTCAAAGTAATATCCGCCAAACAGCCAAATCAGTTTGGTGAGGATGGTTTCTACCCGTTGGCGATCGCGGTTTAACAACTCCACATCTTCCGGCAATAACATCCGTCCCGGGACCGCCCACCAATATTCCCAAGTCAACTCGCCATCAAAGGGAAGCAGCCGTTTAACCAGTCCAGGAATGCGATCGCGCAATTGGATCCTGCGAATCTCGGCGATCGTCCCTTGTTCCTGTGATGGCAGGGGTAAGTTTAAATGAGCTTGCAGGGGATGCTCAGGGGCGCTGGCTTCCTCTGGGGACATCACTGCTCGATTTTGGACCGTTGGAAGATTACTGTATAACATGATTCATTTTCCTCTTGTCTTCTACTCTATTATTACTCTCTTTAAGGATAATTCGTCTGGCTATCCATCAGCTTCTATCCTAGGTCTGTTTTAACTCCTGGGGAGCTTGAGGGGCGATAAGTCCCGCGCTCTAATCTTCGATTGAGCGTCGGGATACATGGACCCCTCAAGTCAATTGAAGGGTTCGATACCCTGAAAATTGACAATCAGTGGGATTGTCATGCTACAATATTATCGCCAATTATTTTCACGGTAATGCTGAGAGCAACCAAGTACAGAATTTATCCAACCACCGAGCAAAGGCAACACCTTGCTCAGAGTTTTGGTTGCTGTAGATTCGCATGGAACTACGCTCTCAACTTGACTAACGAAACCTACAAAGCTACAGGGAAGGGCCTGGGTCGCTTTGCCATTCAGAAAGAGATAACCAATCTCAAGAAAGAGTATGAATGGATGAAAGAACCTTATTCCCAATGCTTACAGGTTGTTGCCCTAAATTTGTCCAGGGCTTTTATCAATTTCTTTGAAGGGAGAGCTTCCTATCCTCAATTCAAGTCAAAGCACCGTAACCAATCCATTAGTTATCCCCAAAATGTCTCAATCGTAGAAGATGGCATCAAATTCCCCAAAATGGGAATTGTTCATGCCAGACTACATAGACCGATTAAAGGGGCAATCAGAACCGTTACGGTGTCGATGAACGCCTCATGCCAATACTTTGCCTCTGTCCTAGTCGATGATGGGAAAGATATCCCCGAAAAAACGACTGAAGGTAAAGCGGTAGGTATTGATTTAGGTTTGACTCATTTTGCTATCACCTCCGATGGGTCTAAGTTTGACAACCCCCGTTGGTTAGCTAAACATGAGAAAAATCTAAGAGCCAAGCAGAAGCGGTTATCCAGAAGACCTCAAGGTTCCAACAATCGCAATAAAGCCCGAAAGCAGGTAGCTGGGGTACATAACAAAATAGCTCGATGCAGGTCAGATTTTCACCACAAACTGTCACGCAGGATGGTAGACGAAAACCAAGTCATAGTGGTCGAAAATCTAGCAGTTAAGAACATGGTCAAGAATCACTGTCTCGCCAAGGCTATCAGTCAAGTGGGATGGGGTCAGTTCTGCACCATGCTGAAGTACAAAGCAGAGCAAGAAGGGAAAGTTTACCTTGAGGTAGACCGATTCTTTCCTAGCTCGAAAACCTGCAACGTTTGCCTAAATCAAGTAAAAAGCCTGACCCTTGATATTAGGTTCTGGCAGTGCGAGAAATGTCAAGCGAAACATGACAGAGATATCAACGCCGCCAAAAATATCAGAGATGAAGGACTGCGTATTCTATCCTCGGGGACCGGGGAGGAAAGCCTATCGCCCAGGTGTAAGTCGAGATAGTAGAGGACGAAAGAAATCTACTGTCTCGCAGCCTGCTGGGTAGGAAGCCGACGGTGTAATCTCTGATTCACCGTTCGGTAGTTCACTCTTTTCTTTAGAAACTGCCTCCGTAAAATTAGAAATTATCAATCTGTTATGGGGGGATTGAGATGTCAACCCATCCCTCTGGGGAGGGTATCATGCGGAATCCGGTTTTGACAGACCTTTGAAAACCAGATTCCGCATAAAATGCGATCGCCCTATAATCACCACTGCGGCATAGACATCAACAAAGCCGTTGCCGTCGTTGCATCCACGGGTCTGGAAAACAAATATCCCTGACCCGATTCACATTGTAACGCCCGCAGTTGAGCCAACTGTTCTAAGGTTTCCACCCCTTCTGCCACCACATCCATAGCTAAATTGTGAGCCAAATCAATACAAGTGCGCACAATTTCTAAACTTTCCGCCTCACTGCTCATCCGACTCACAAAAGAGCGATCGATTTTCAACGTATCAATCGGCAATCGTTGCAACCGACTCAGGGAAGAATACCCCGTCCCAAAATCATCAATACACAACTGAATTTGTCGTTTCTTGAGCTGGGTGAGCAAACTCGCGGCTGACTCTGCTGCCGCCATAATGGCAGTTTCCGTAATTTCTAGCTTCAAGCAAGAACCACTCAACCCGGTTTTCTGGAGAATCTGGTCAATATAATCCACCAGTCCCGGATTGCCAAACTGTACCCCCGCTACATTCACACTCATGGTCAAAAATGGAGCCGATCCCCCGACTCCCTCCCCTCGTTCGCGATTCGGGAGAATTAAACCTAACGATTGCCATCGTTCCTGCCACTGCTGCAATTGTTGACAGGCTTCCTCTAAAACCCATGCACCCATTGGCACAATTGATCCAGTTCCTTCGGCAACGGGGATAAACTCCCCGGGTAGCACAAAGCCCCGACGGGGGTGTTGCCAGCGGACTAAGGCTTCAAATCCGGCAATCTGTCCGGTTTTTAAGTCGATAATCGGCTGGTAATACAGGAGCAACTCTTGCCGTTTGAGGGCGAGTCTGAGGTCCGTTTCCAGTTGTAACATGGCCAGGGCCCCGGAATGCATTTGGCGTTCAAATACAGCAGTCCGTCCTCCTCCCATTGTTTTGGCATGATACATGGCGGTGTCTGCGGCGCGTAAAAAGTCTTCGGGCCGTTCTAAACTTTTGCCCGAGGGGGATTCGGTGCCGTTGCCATTGATTGAGGGGGGCTGGGCTTGGCTATACTCGGGGGTCTGGGGAAAGTTAATGGCAATGCCGATACTAGCGGTACTGAACATATCATGACCGTTGATTTGAAAGGGGAGGGTGAGTTCTTTATGAATGCGATCGGCAATGGCGAGGGAGGTAGCTGGGTCGTCAATTTCATCCACGAGAATCGCAAATTCATCGGTTCCCACCCGGGCTAGGGTATCTTTGGGTCTGATACAGGTTCCCAACCGGCGCGCTGTGGCATTGAGTAGGAGGTCACCGACTAAGTGTCCGAAACTATATTTAATGATGCTAAACCGATCTAAATCGATAAACAGGACGGCAAAGCCATAATTGGGACGGCGTTTTGATTGACGTAGCGATCGCCCTAATCCGTTGAGGAACCATGCCTCATTCGGCAATCCGGTCATGGGGTCGTAAAAGGCATTATACAACAGTTGTTCCCGGTCTTTGTTGCGATCGGTCACATCATGGACGACGGCTAAATGGAGACCGGAAATAAAATTAGCGCTGGCAGAATATTCGACATCGCGAATGGTGCCGTCAGACCGGATAATTTTCAGTTCTCCCGTGTCTCGACCCACGGTGCGGAATTTGGTGAAGCCGGTTTTGAAATCACAGGTGGATTCCATATACTTATAAATCGGCTGTCCAATTAAGTCTTCTTTGGAAAGTCCTAGAAGGGTACAAACGGCAGGGTTGACGTTGGTAAATTGGCCGAGGTCGTTGAAAATCGCCATTGCATCCAGGGCGCACTCAAACACGGCCCGCAGTTGTCGTTCGTTCGCTTGCATGGCTTTTTCTGCCAACAGGCGCGATCGCCGTCCGGCAAATTCCCGCAATTCCCGATCAATCGCCGGAATCAGGCGGGCGAGGTAATCTTTCATCACATAATCGTGAGCACCGGCTTTCATCGCGGAAATTGCTGCATCTTCTCCGATTTGTCCAGAAACGATAATAAAGGGTAAATCCAGTCCCATCTGTTGCATCACCGCTAATGCCTCCGGTGCGCTAAATTGGGGTAAGGCATAATCCGCTAAGATGAGTTCCCAATTTTCCCGTTCGAGGGCGTCTTTCATGGACTCGGGATTGTCTACTCGTTCTACGGTCAAATCATAACCGCCTCGTTTGAGTTCCCGCAGTAGCAACAACGCATCATCCTCGGAATCTTCTACCATTAGCACCCGCAACGATCGCCCCATTTTCATCCTCCTTCGTGGTTTTGTCCTGGAAAAATATTGGGTAAAGTTTAGGACTATATCGGATTTATAAATCGGCTATTATTAATTTATCTTACCACACAATTGCTCCAACTCATCTGTTATTAATTCTTAAAATTAAGTTGAGTTAAGCAATTTTTTGATTTTTATTAATGAATTTAATACTCGTAAATAAACATACATTTCTGACTTTTTGTCTGTTATCTCGGCTACAATTTTTGGGTACAAAATGTCACAACCGACCAAGCATTGAAGGGATGCCGGTTGTGACAACAGGTTCCAAATCTCCCGAGGGAACCCCATTACCGCCCACTTACAGGGTAAAATAAAAGGTGGCACCCTGATTCACTTCCGAGGTCGCCCAAACTTGGCCGCCATGACGCTGAACAATCCGGGAGACTGTGGCTAAACCAATCCCTGTGCCTTCAAATTCGCTGGTTTTGTGCAGACGTTGAAAGGGCGCAAAGAGTTTATCGGCATAGCTCATATTAAAACCGGCCCCGTTATCTCGCACAAAATATACAATTTTGTGAGCATTGCCGGGAGAAGGCTTCCCTGGAGGAAGGACCGGGGGAATGCTGATACCAAATTCAATACAGGCATGGGCGGTTTTACTGGTAAATTTCCAGGCATTACCGAGCAAATTTTCTAACATCACTTGCAGCAGGTGCGGGTCGCCATCAGCCAGCAGACCCTCGGCAAATTTAAACCGGACAGGGCGATCGCGTTGAGTCTCTTGTAGTTCTGTGGCGATCGCCCGGGCCATTTGACTCAGATTCACCGGCTGTCGTTGCATCTGAGTCCGGGTCACCCGAGAAAGACTCAACAGGTCATCAATCAGTTGATTCATGCGCTCAGTCGCGGCACAGACTCGCTGGAGATAATCTTTTCCCGTCTCATCTAAAACGGTTTGATAGTCTTCGATGACGGCTTTGGCAAATCCCCCGATCGCCCGCAAGGGAGCACGCAAATCGTGAGAAACGGAGTAACAAAAGGCTTCCAGTTCTTGGTTGGCAGATTGCAGTTGAGCAGTGCGTTCCGTGACTCGTCGTTCCAGTTGGGCGTTGAGTTGACCCATGACATCTTCCCGGTGACAGCGATCGCTAATATCACAGTCAAACACTGCCAGATGAGTCACCTCACCTTGGGCATCCATCGCCGGATAGATGGAAACCTCAAAGTGAGCTTGGTTGCGAACTTCTTTAAATCGCACAGGCTTCCCGGTTTGAATGATTTGTTCTATATAGTGGCGCCGCACTTTAGCTAACCAGCCCGGGAGGCGGTCATAAATACATTGTCCTACCGCTTCCGGCAGTTGCAGTCCGAGGCGTTGTGCTGCCCGGGGGTTACCGGCTAATAAAATACCTTGGGGATCAACTAGATATAATGATTCCGTGGTGGCGTTTAAAAGAGCCAAAGTGGTGGGATCACTGGCGATTCTGGGTTCTTCCTGGGGGACCGTGGCGATCGCACCCCGGTTTTGTTCCCTCCGAATTTCTTGTCCGGTTGGGCTTTTGGAGTTTTCTTCTCGACTACTCCACAGCACTGTTGAGCCACAAATTTGTTGTAATTTCTGCCAGTATGTATCGATATTCTCACTCGGATCAAGCTCAGACTGGGTTGTTCTGGGCAAAGGCTGGTCTATATCTCCCAGAATTTCGCACAAAGTAGCGTTCACTTTGAGAAATCGTTCCTCTAACTGAGCGATCGCCAGAGGAGAGGGCGACTGCTCATCCAGACTGGAGAACCCTTCTCCCTCGTCAAATTTCGATAATAACTGGGACGAGGGATTGAGGTTATCCCCTTCTTTCCCCTCATCTTCCATCGGTTCCCCCCGCAAGAAAACTAGGGAATTTTCAACCGCTTTCAGGGAAGCTGATTCAATCCAGGATGCCGGTTCGTTGCGGTTTAACCGGGATTTTAAGCGATCAGTGCCGCCGGTTACGCCGATTTCTGCACCCGGCCCTGAATCGTCCCTGGTTGGGGTGAAATTTTCCACTAATTTATTCTCGAATGTTTCAGAATTCACACTCCAGGATTCGGCTTTGGCTGGCTTCTCAATCTTTTGGGCGGCAGCGTAACTTAAGCCGTTTTCCTGGTGTAGAATCCGCCAGGATAGCCAACAGTATTCACCCGTTTTCTGACGATATCGATTTTTGATATGACAAACTTGGCCGATATCGCTAGTTTGTTCACTCATTACAGTTCGGTGGAGATCATCGGGATGGATTAAGTCATGCCAGGAGTGCGATCGCAATTCTTCTAGGTTCCATCCGAGAACACTTTGCCAACTGGCGTTGAGCTTCAGGAAATCTCCTTCACGGTCTCTGATGCACAACAGTTCCCTGGATAGATTAAACAATACCTGCATTTCTTCTGGAACGATCTCTGCCGTTACCGCCATTGCTTTGAGCCGTTCAATCATTTGCTTTGTCCCTAGATTGCAACTTTTCATCCATCGTCTCCCTGACAGCTTACTTGCTCCCCTGTTTGCCGCTTCCGAGGCAGGATTTGCCGACCCAAGTTTTCTCTTGCTTTGAGGCTGGATTACCTGAGAGTTAGATCGATTTTGATTGGGACAAGTTCCTCTTCATTGGTCACATTTTCTCATGATGGTTCCATTATAATTGATAGCTAGGAATTGGGGAGATTTTGTTGTCAAAATTTGACAGAAACCGGCGATCAGCCTTTTCCCTTCAAAGTCAACCCGATTTCTTCTCCCGCGATCCCCCTCTTCTTACTGGGTTGGTGCGACGGTTCTAGTTTCCACTCCACTTTAATCACCCTCCCTCTTCTAATTCAGAGTGTTTCCACCTAGTCCCTCTGACTGTATCTGAATTATTGCCCATTTCAGAAATACTTTATAGTTTTTTAATTTCAAGACTCTTATCCAGATTGACTCCGGTTAAATCCGTTACCCGCTCTTTCTATTTTGAACACCCTTAAGCCTTAAACTCCACTGTGGCAACCCTTTAAGCTGGATTCATTCTTTTAATTGATGACCGCTCAAACTCCGAAAAATTTGAGAACCCGAACTCATTCTAAATTTGACTTAGCAACCCAGAATAGCTATAGCAATCCTTGCAGCAGTTGTGGAAGACGATGGCGGCCCCCAACCCCTCTCCCAGAACGGGAGAGGGGAGAAGAAAATGTTACAAATCATTTAGGACTGCTATATAGACATCAGGCGCACAGTATGACTTCTATCCCTGATCCGTAAATTTTAGATAATTTGGCAATCTCTAAGTGAGGGTTGAGATGATACGGAATCCGGTTATCAAAGGTCTGTAAAAACCCGCAGGCTGAAGCCTGGGGCTATACGGACGAAGCCCGCCTGCGCGGGCTAAAAGCGAAAACCGACTTTTAACAACCGGATTTGGTATGAGATATTATTGCCCATTTCCCATGACTCTATCCCAGCCATGACCCATCTACCCGGTTCCGGATGGAGGGGGCGTTCCCTGACTCTGTTTTTGCGGGGGAAGATTTACGATTAACCGGATTCGAGGGTCTTCATGCATATTCAGGTCTTGTTTTACCGTGACAAAGTGCGTTAAAATTTCTGTTACCTAGATTACTTAATCCAGGGTAATTTGTCAACAGTTTGGGGAGAATTAAGAATTATTAAACAGAACTGTCCGATTAGGTTAAGAAACCCTCACAACCGGATGAAACGGCCCTGCGATCGCCAGAATTATAGGTTAAAATAGGGGGGATTACCCCTAATCCCGGATAAAATTATCAATGATATAATTCCTGTTTTTTTATCCATCGGTTGACCTGGGAGAATGAAGAGAAGGGACGCCAGGTTTCCTAGGAGTAAATCCGGGATGGGGTTTTGTAGTTGAGGTGAAAAAATAAACAGAGTCTGAGTCAGGAAAATCGCGATCGCCTGACTCAGGAATATAGAGGTGCGTTAGACCGATCCCACACCGGATAAACTGCCTTTAACGCTGCTGCCGCATTAATAAAGGACGCACAATCCAATAACCGGCACCAAATGCAGTCACCACAATTAGAATGATCATAATAATCAACCCCAATCCCCCGAGGTCCGATCGCTTCACCGGACGAGTAGTCCGACGGGGACGAGTTTCCGGCTGTTCAGTAAATAAAGGTTCGCCGCTACCCGGAGTTGCACCCATATCCGTCATGGCGAAGGGAGAACCCACCGCAGAACCGGGAATCCCACTAAGCTGCGGATGACCACTTTCTGGATGGGGTGTGGCGGAATAGGACGCTTCCCCTCGTTGGGTGCGATCGCCACTGCGGTTCATTGGGGGACTCTGGGGTTCCCAAGCATCCACCACCTGCTGTAAATGCACCGCAGATTGAACCACCGTTTCAATTTCCTGGCGCAGTTGTCGATTTTGTTGATTTAACTGATGATTTTGAGTCGTTAGGGACTCCAACCGTTCCTGTGCCGTTTGTAACTCAGCAACGACTTCTCGATACAAAGAGATGGGAACCGAAGGAGAATAAGGTTGATTAGAAGGAGTTGGCGGGGTTATCGGCAGATTGCCGGATGCAGCAACATTTCGCATAAGGGCTTTTCGGGTAGTAGGAGGACGGGAGGCGATCGCAACCGTTCGGAGTCTTTTTGATGATAGGACTCTGCCTCAGATTACAACAACGATTACCCGGCTTCGTCAAGGATTTGCTACAAATCTCTACGATTGAGGCCGTTGGCAATCGAGACAGGATGGCATAGACTCCAGATTAGAGGGCGATCGCTCAGACCCTGAACCAATCTTTACTCTCTATCTTAAATCCTGGCGTCCCTTCCTTCAAGGTCCAGGACCCCAAGACTCTCCGAATCGGAGCAAATTCTGTCACAATAGAATTAATCATACGGAATTCGGTTGTGATAGGTCTTTAAAAACGAGTAAGCCATTGTAGGGTGGGCACTGCCCACCGTAAGGAAAGGTGGGCAGTGCCCACCCTGCTATCCGAATCGGAGCAAATTCTGTCACCATAGAATGAATCACGAGAGATTCAGTCCCTATTCAGTCAAAATGAGTAAATCTTCCATGCAGTCCGATGTATCGCCAACCGCCACCCCTGCCGATGACAACCCGCAAATCAAGTATGGGGAACGGGAAATCGAAGAGGGACAGTTAATTACCTTTCCCAATCCCCGAGTCGGCAGACGCTATGACATTCACATTACCTTACCGGAATTTACCTGTAAATGTCCGTTTTCCGGCTATCCCGATTTTGCCACCATTTACCTTACCTACGTTCCTAATGAACGGGTGGTGGAACTCAAAGCGATCAAACTCTATATCAACAGTTACCGCGATCGCTACATTTCCCACGAAGAATCTATCAATCAAATCCTCGATGACTTCGTAGCCGCCTGCGACCCCCTAGAAGCCACCATCAAAGGCGACTTTCATCCCCGGGGGAACGTTCACACTGTCATCGAAGTTCGCCATAGCAAACCTCAGACTTAAACCTAAAAAGCCCCCCAGCCATTAAACATCTATTCCTCTGGCTTCCCCCTTCTTAAGGGGGACGGGAGGGGGATCTAAGGGGGGTTGGGGGGATCAATCCTTATTTTCTGCAAGAGGTCTATTAATTTTGACCTGCTAAAGAACCCGAGGCGATCGCCACCCCATCGGGACTCGGTTTCTCCTCTAAACTATCCAAAATTTCAATCACTTCTCGCTCAAACGTCACTTGAGCACGATTCGTTTTTCCACCCACATACAGTTCCTCATCCTGTTCTAACGCCCAAACCTGGGAATGAGAAACATAACTCATCATCACCCCCAACATTAACAACCCAAACCCTAAATAAACAACCGGAATACCCGGGTCAGCTTTAATTTGTAACCCCGTACTGCCAATCACCTTCTTAATCTTCAGCGTCACCCCATTCACCGGAGTTTCCATCCCGGGACGCAGACTGGTCATTAATTTCCCTTCCATATCATAAAGTAAAAGAGTCCCCTGTAAATCCTTCGCCAACAGCGAAACCCCTTCACTCAAATCCGGCTTAGTCGGAATCCAAGTTCCCCATAACCGCGCACCACCTCCGGTATTTAACAGCGCCATCGGCAGTTGAAAAATTGGACTATTATTCAACTGAACCTGAACCGCTGCCACACCCCAATCGGTTTGATACATCGTCACCCCACGATACCGTAGGGGTTTGTTCACATGAATCGTCTGGCGATCGCGTTCCTGACCCTCGCTATCAATCACCGACAAATCCGAATAAAACTGGTCAATCGTCCCATCCGGCTGGTAATCAATCCAGAACCGATTCACATGAACCGCCCAATCTTTCGGCACTTGGGACATCGAAAACGGACCCGCATCAATAATATTTTGAACCCGGAACGTTTCCCCACTCGGAATAATTTCCTGAGCCATAAAACCCGTCATCGCACCCAAAATCGAACCCGCCAGAATAATCAACATACTGGCATGAACCAGAATCGGGCCAATTTTCCCCATTAACCCTTTTCGCGCATACAGCGTATTTCCTTCCCGAAATACTAAATACCGCCGTTTTTGTAACAACTCATCTAACTGATTCAGATTCGCCTCATCCACTTGAGCACTCAGCGCCAGCTTTTCAAATTGCCGAGGAGTCTTATAAAATTTCCAACGCCGCGCCGCTGTTAAAGCCGGGAATTGATGGGTAAAGGTGCAAGCGGTTAAACTCGAACCAAACAACACCAATAAAGCTAAAAACCACCAAGTCCGATAAACATGATCCAACCCCACAACTTGAATCACCTTCCAAGTCAAGAAGCCAAAAAGAGCCGGAGATTCGGGATAGTTGGATTGATAAAAAGCCGGAGATTGCCCCTGTTCAATTACGGTCCCGGAGATACTAAATACAGCGATGGCTAATAACAGGGCTATGGCTAATCGTAAATCCCCCAAAAACGGCAACAGTTCCCGCCTAAAAAACCGTTTCGGAACCGACAACCAACTGCTTAACTTCTGCGTATCATTTGTCATTTCTAATTTACCCTGTGACCCTTGTCATCAAATACAGCAAAAAACCCTTTCCAATCTCCCCGATTCCTACACCACTGGAAGCAGTCGAAATAAGAGGGAAAAAACCCCAAACCCGACCAAAAGCGCACCACTAACCGGCGTAATCCAACCGGACCAGCGACGCACTTCCAGCAACTTTTTAATCGTAGCCGTAAACGTACCCGCCAAAATTAAAGGAGCCACATAACCCGCCGTATAAGCCAGCAATAAAGCCCCTCCTAACATGACATCTTGGGTACTAGCAATCCAAGCCAATAACGTTGCCAAAACCGGGGTACTACAAGGAGAAGCCACCAACCCAAACGTCAGTCCCAACAAATAGGACCGCACCCCATCCGGCACATCCTGGGGAATCAACTCCATCCCATCCAAAGAAGGCAAACGCAACGGTAACGCCTCCAGAAGATTGAGCCCCATCAAAATTGCTATCACACTCACCAGAATCGGCAAACCAATCCCCACCTGACCATAAACCTGACCCACATAGGCGGCGACAATACCCAATGCAGCGAGGGTAGTAGCCAAACCCAAAGCAAACCAAGTAGACTGCGCCGCAGCCTGAATCCGACTTTGGGCCTCATACCCGCCAATATAGCCAATCGTAATCGGCAGCATCGACAACATACAAGGGGTCAAGCTAGTCAGCAACCCCGCCAAAAAAATAATCAACACACTCACCCAGGAGAGGTGCGTCAGTTGGCTAGAAACAAGACCATCAGCGAGTTGTTGCAGGTGGTACAGAGAAGTTTGCACAGAATCAATCATGCTTAACCGGGGAAAACGCCCAATATGAACAATTGTAACGTAGAGGACACCCAGGCGATCGCACTCATCCCATTCAACCCAATAAAATCGCGATCGGTCCCTCCCCCAGTTCGTAGTAACGACTTCAGTCGTTTCCGGATAATAAAACTAAAAACCCTTCCCCAGTTCGTAGTAACGACTTCAGTCGTTTCCGGATAATAAAACTAGACCTCTTGCAAAAAAAAGGATTGATCCCCCCAACCCCCCTTAAGAAGGGGGGCTTTAAAGAATTTTGCAAGAGGTCTACTAAAAACCTTCCCCCCTGTTCGTAGTAACGACTTCAGTCGTTTCCGGATAATAAAACTAAAAACCTTCCCCCCAGTTCGTAGTAACGACTTCAGTCGTTTCCGGATATAGCAATCCTTGCAGCAGTTGTGGAAGACGATGGCGGCCCCCAACCCCTCTCCCCAAATGGGAGAGGGGAGAAGAAAATGTTACAAATCATTTAGGACTGCTATATTCGGAATAACCATTTTAAAAAACTTGTTAATTAAAGTAGGGGGAATAAATTTTATGGTTATTAATATAATTTGATGTAAAAAATAAATCAATTTAAAAGGATAGAAAAATTTTACATCCATTATTTTAGTCAAAATTTATTCAATAAAATCGTCCTGCCTCATGAGTCGATGTAGAGTTGGTACAGAATGCGATCGCCTCATACCATCCGCTACAATAAAAGTCAATCCCTAATCAACCGTCATCCGAGGTTGCATAATGTCTGTTCTACCTCAAACCTCAGTTTCTGAGATAAAAATTACCTGGCCTAAACTCCCAGACGACTTTGTACTCCCAGACGATCCAGTGGATGATATAGACCATCCTTTATTAGCGGATACTTTGCGTCAATCTTTAACTCCGGAGTTATGCCAAGATGCCTTAATTTCGTCCAACTTTGCACTATGTGCTGGCGTTAATAACTGTCCCATCTGCAAGGCCCCCGATTGGATGTACATTCGTCCCGTTGCACCTTGGTCCAGTCCCGAACCCCGTCGCAGCTACACTCCCCATACAGAAGGACCCATTCCACTCATTGTCATGGAATTCCTATCGGATACTTATGGGGAAGAATACTCAATGGAAGTTCAAAAGCGCATCGGCAAATGGTACTTTTACGAACAAATTATTAAAGTACCCATTTATGCGATATTTCATCCCCAAATGGCTGATTTAGAACTGTACGCTTTAGAATCCAACCGATATCAAATACAGACGCCCGATGCTAACGGTCTCTATTGGATTCCCGGATTAGAGCTATTTTTAGGCGTCTGGCAGGGAACCCGTGACAACCGCACAGGAAATTGGTTGCGCTGGTGGAATGCCAACGGTGAACTCCTGCAATGGCCCGAAGAACTGGCCGAAACTGAACGCCAACGGGCGGAAACCGAGAGCCAACGGGCGGAAACTGAGCACCAACGGGCGGAAACTGAGCACCAACGGGCTGAAACTGAACGCCAACGGGCGGAAACTGAACGCCAACGGGCTGAAACCGAGAGCCAACGGGCTGAAACTGAGAGCCAACGGGCGGAAAAACTAGCGCAACGGTTGCGTGAGTTGGGTGTAGATCCGGATAGTTAACGAAATGGAGGGGCGTGAAGAATCAGCGATCGCCCCTCCTCTTTTTTCTACCCTTTGTATTCAACCCTTCTCAAGCAACAGTACAGAAAGAGCTTAGGACAAGAAACCGGGTTTCTAGCCCAGATTTGTTGCGAAGTACCAGAGATTTTGTGAAGAAACCCGGTTTCTAACCTGTACTGCACCCAACCCTAACGCTTTCTCCGTCCTCTGCCGAAGCGCGATCGCCGTTTATCCTGCAACGACACCACCTCTCCGGTGCTACTTTCCCTTGCCACTCGAATCAAAATCCCCGCACACATCAAACTGGCAATCATCGAACTCCCCCCATAACTAAACAGCGGCAGAGGTAAACCCGTCGTCGGCAGGGCACCCGTCGCCACCCCAATATTCAGCAGGGACTGTCCAATCATCACCACCATCACCCCGATCGCCACCAACTGCTGCACAATTTCCCGAGTCTTGTACGCCACCAACAACGCCACCGTGGCATAACTCCCTAACAGCAGCATCAGGACCATACTGCCGACAAATCCAAACTCCTCGGCATACACCGCAAAAATAAAATCCGTATATTGAATCGGCAAATACAGCAACTTTTGTTGGGACAACCCAAACCCGGTCCCCAAAGTTCCCCCAGACCCCACCGCTAACAAACTTTGAATCAACTGGTATCCATCTCCAAAGCGATCGGCCCAAGGATTTAAAAACGACATCACCCGCCGTCGTTGATATTCCTTAATGCTAATACTCAACAGCGCCAGGAGGAACCCTCCAAATGCCGTACTCCCCAAATAAGAAAACGGTAAACCCGACCCCAACGCAATCAACCAAATCGTCATCCCACAGAGGGCCGTGGTACTCAAATTAGGCTGCACCAAGATTCCCAACAGGACCGCCACGAAAATTACCAACCAATTAATCCGTACCTGCCAAGTCAAGCGGTTCCAGTTTCCAAAAATTCGCGCCGCTTGCAAAATCAGAAAGGGTTTAATTAACTCCGAAGGTTGAATCAAAGCAGGACCCAACTTTAACCACCGGGTGGCCCCATTCACCGTGGTCCCAAATCCCGGAACAACCGTCAGCCAAATCAACCCCAGTAGGATAATCACCCCCCAATCAGAAATCCCTTGAATGTATCGCAGGGGGGTGTAAACCAGGACATTGAAGCCAATTAAGCCAACCAGAACCCAGATTATTTGCCGTTTAAAATAGTAGAGTCCATCCCCAAACTCAGCATTCGCACTGGGATAGGAGGCGGAAAACAGCACCGCCAACCCCACAAACAGCCAGAGGAAGGTCAACCATCGCAACAATCGAGCTTCTAAGGCCCATTCTTTGACAGCCGGATCGAAAACGGGAATCAGTAGGCGTTGCATCCAAAGCAAGTCCGATAACTACATTAAGTTTAGTTCAGTATATTTTATGATTTCCCGAATGAACGCGGAAGGAGGGAACGACTGAAGTCGTTACTACGAACATTGAGGGGATAACGACTGAAGTCGTTACTACGAACATTGAGGGGATAACGACTGAAGTCGTTACTACGAACATTGAGGGGATAACGACTGAAGTCGTTACTACGAACTAATACCAAATCCGGTTGTTAAAAGTCGGTTTTCGCTTTTAGCCCGCGCAGGCGGGCTTCGTCCGGATAGCCCCACCCTTTCCTTACGGAACGCTACGCGAACAGGGTGCGGGTTTTTACAGACCTTTGACAACCGGATTCCGTATAAGAGGGGATAACGACTGAAGTCGTTACTACGAACTTTTCCCCCGTCCCCCAATGACCAAGGACAAATGACCAAGGACAAATGACCAATGACCAATAAAATGCAAAAAGAGGCCCTAAAGACCTCTTTCCATATTCATTAAAGCTCTGAGTGCTTTTTGTAGTGATCTGAGTAAGAATTAAGATATGCCGGTGTTCATACCGGGTTTGCCAGTGGCAAGTTGCACTTTGATGATTTTGCCACCCATTTTCATAATCCGTTGCTGCTCTTTAAACCAGTTGTCGTAGGGAACGAGCTTGGTGAAATAGGTATTTTGTAATTCCCGCTGGGTGCGAATCCGGCTTTGGCTTGGCACGCAAGCCGTCACTTTGAACATTCTCATGGGCTTCTTGCTCCTGTTTCGTTGGAAAAAATTTGTATCTGAACAAAACTATCTTAATTGAAGCCAGGGAGTCCAGAGTCAATACTAGCTCGTTAAAACTCATCGAAATCTGTTCTCAAGCCTTTGACGAGCTAGCACTCACTCTTGACTTCCCTGTCCTCAAAACTAGGTCGAGTTAATAGAGCGTTGTCCGAGTTAGCGATAATTTTTCAATCGCTGCTCTACAGGCTCCACACTCCACATTTAGCTCAAGCCAGAGCAGATGTAGTCGAAGTAGACGCCCATTTCTTTACCGGCATCAGGACCTACCAAACCGGCGGTCACTTCTTTCATGGCTTGGATTGCTTGCACGGTTGCACCGATGGGCACACCCAAGGAGTTGTAGGTTTCTTTCAAGCCATTGAGCACGCGCTCGTCGAGGATGGAGGGGTCAGCCGCCAGCATCGCATAGGTGGCATAACGGAGGTAGTAGTCGAGGTCACGAATGCAAGCTGCATAGCGACGGGTGGTGTACATATTACCACCGGGACGGGTCACATCCGAGTACAGCAGGGACTTGGCAACGGCTTCCTTAACGATGGTGGCTGCATTGGCGCTGATAGCGGTTGCAGCACGAACACGGAGTTCGCCGGTTTGGAAGTAGCCCTTGAGTTTGTCAAGAGCGGTGTTGTCTAGGTACTTACCTTGGACGTCAGAGGAGTTGATAACAGCAGTAATTGCGTCTTGCATCTTTTATGTTTCCTTAAACTGCGCGATCTGTTTTTATTTACCTTAAACGAATGAAGTAGAGAACAGCTCTACTGCATCGCACCGATAACGTAGTCGAAGTAGGAGCCAGCTTCGGCTGCATCTTCAGCAGACAGCAAGGAAGCAGCTACGTTCTTCATGGCACGGATGCCTTCTGCAACGCCTTCAATGGGGGTGCCGAGAGATTTGTACATTTCACGAACACCAACAATTCCGATTTCTTCAATCGGAGTGACGTCGCCAGCAACGATTCCGTAGCTGATCAAACGCAGGTAGTAGTCCAAGTCGCGCAGGCAGGTTGCGGTCATTTCTTCACCGTAGGCGTTGCCACCGGGAGAAACCACATCAGGACGCTTCTGGAACAGTTGATCGCCAGCTTGCTTGACGATACGCTCGCGGGATTCGCTCATGATTTGGGCGATGCGAACGCGGCGCTCACCAGTGGTGACGAAAGACTTGATCCGATCTAATTCGCCGGGGCTAAGGTAGCGAGCCTCAGCATCTGCATTCACGATGGACTTCGTGACGATACTCATTAACTACTTCCTCCAACAATGAGAGTGTGTATCCAGATATATAGAATATTAATCTGGGTTTTGCAAGACCTTTCTCGGATTTTGTGTCTTTAGGTTTTTTTACTCAGTGCTTGGGTTTGAGTCCCTTTCTCCTGAGTTACCCCACTTTTCCCTAGCTGTATTCTAGGGGAATGTGGTTCACAAAAAAAACTTTTTGACTTCGACTGGATTTTGCAAATACGGATATTTTGCATCATGACGTTTACATTCGCACGCCTTACTTAATATTTTGTAACAATTTCCTCAGTTTCAGGGGGTGAGGCCCCTGTTTTCGGTCCGGTGGCCCCACTTTCTCAAGTTAATGATTGGTAATTGAGCAATGAGGTAAATTCTGACTCTAAAATTGCGTATCTGTAATTTTAGCAAGAGAACCTTTCAGGGAGGGGGGTCATTAAGACAGGTTCCGATGGGGCCAGGGGGTGGTCAAATTGGCGACAATGGGGATGATAGACTGAGGATGTTCAGGGACCTCCCTGGGGCGATCGCCTTCTATTCATTTCAAGTCACAGCCATGAGTACATTTTTCGCCCACCGACTCCGAAACAAATTTGTGGCAAGTGCGGTGCAGGACTTTAATCAGGGGATTGCGCAAACCCTTTTAGACATAGAAGACAAACGCCGAACCAACCTCTTTACCTGGCGCGGACAATTTTCGCCGCAATTGGTGGAAAACCTGTTACTCGCCTATTGTCCGAGAGATGCCACAGTTCTGGACCCCTTTTGTGGCAGTGGGACGGTGTTGTATGAATGCGGGTATTTGGGATTACAAGCGGTGGGATGTGAGTTAAATCCGGCAGCTTGGATTCTCAGTCGTCTCTATGAGTTTATCAACCTCAGCCTGGGCGATCGCAATCAAGTCATCACCTCGGTATCCAGCAAATTACAGCAACAGTTCCCCCAACCGGAGTTATTTCAGGCGTTAGAATGCGATCGCCTACAAGTTAAAGAGTTTCAGACCCGTTTATTTCCCATTTATCAGAATTCCCAACCCTTAGAACAGGCAATTTTAGATGCACTGGTCATTTTATTAGATTTAGACAATCAGCAGCCCATTCATATCCCCGAAATTAATACAACATTTAGTTCAATTTGTCAATACCTTCGGGATTTTCCTGAGTCGGCAAATTCCCTGAAAAGCTATTTAGGGGATGCTCGATGTCTTCCCGTTGCTAACGATACCATTGATTTTGTCTTAACCTCTCCTCCCTATATTAACGTTTTTAATTACCATCAAAACTACCGAAACTCTGTAGAGTTTTTAAATTGGAATTTACTAGAAATTGCCAAATCTGAAATTGGCTCAAATCGGGCCAATCGGAGAAATAGATTTTTTACGGTGATTCAATATTGTCTGGATGTAGCCTTGATTTTCCAGGAAATCAACCGAGTTTGTAAACCCGGGGCGCGGATTATATTTGTGGTAGGGTATGAATCCACGGTGTTAGGCGTTCCTTTTTATAATGCTCAAATCATTTCTGAACTGGCAACTCTAGGGGGTCAGTTTGAATTGGTTTTGACTCAGCAGCGACAATTTAAAAATAAATTTGGAAAGATGATTCGGGAAGATTTATTGCATTTGGTTCAGGCTAATACTACTTTATCCGAAGGGGATTGGGAGGTGGGGGTGAGACAAGTTGCTGAAGCATCGCTTAGGAATGGATTAGAACAGGTTTCAGAGAAAAATAAAGGGGCGTTGTTGGAGGCGATCGCCAAGGTTCCGGACATCGGGCGATCGCCGCTTTATTTTCGGCAAAAGAATCGCGATCGCACCGGAGAGATAATAACAGTATAAATTCTCTCTCCGGTAGGCGATCGCCTCCTCAGCTATTTTTTCCGCCACTTGCCAGCACTCCAATCCTCTCCCCCCGCTAACCGGGTTAAACTTTCATCAAT
>JAABSJ010000070.1 GCA_011390515.1 Oscillatoria sp. | reverse complement strand
ATTCGCGATCGCACTCCGGAAACTCAGATAGAAGTGCTCACGGCAGATTTCTGGGGGGGTCAGGGGGCGGAGTTGGAACGGTTACAACGGGAGAGAATTGCAACAGTCGTGGCGGCCAAACCGGCTTGTTATAACCATAATATTGAGACGGTGCGCCGGTTACAAGGGCGGGTGCGTCGAGGGGCGAAGTTAGAGCGTTCTTTGGCGGTGTTGAGGATAGTCAAGGAACTGGATTCAAGGATTCCTACGAAGTCGGGTTTGATGTTGGGACATGGGGAAACCCAGGATGAGATTATTGAGGCGATGGCGGAGTTGAGGGCGGTGGACTGCGATCGCCTGACTTTGGGGCAGTATATGCGGCCCTCGTTGGAACATTTGCCGGTGCAGAAATATTGGACGCCGGAGGAGTTTGAGGAGTTAGGGGCGATCGCCCGGGAAATGGGGTTTTCTCATGTGCGATCGGGTCCTCTAGTTCGCAGTTCCTATCATGCCGGGGAAGCGGGATAAATTGGGCGAGGGGTCCCTGGGAAAAGGTGGTCATCCTGGGGCGATCGGTTATGCTAGAAATCAATCCCTTTTGGTTCTTTAATTGGCATCTACCAAAAGAGGGAGATAATCATCGCTCTTATGTGAGTCACATAACGGGATGCGATCGGGGTGTATCGATGGAGATTCACCTAATTTTTTTTATCTTATTCCGATCTCCTGCTGTCCTCCCCGATTTTTTAACAGTTTAGAAAAAGGATTTTTAAACCATTTCCACCCTTAAAATAACTGACTTCAAAACCCAAATTAGGTCACTGCACTGCTGAACCCCGCCATCAGAAATCAACTTCTAGCTGAAAATTCTCATTCAACATCTTATTCTCTAACCCAAATCTAATCATGTTAACTATTCCTGGCATTACCGTTCAAACTCAAATTTATGAAAGTGACAACTCCCTCGTGTATCGCGGAATTCGGGAGTCCGATCATCAACGGATTATCCTCAAAATTCTTAAAGAAAATTATCCTACCCCCTACGAACTCGCCCGCTACCGCACCGAATATCAGATTACCCAATCTTTGAACGTACCGGGGGTCGTCAAAGTTTATGACTTGCAGACTTATCAAAATACCCTCGTCATGTTCCTAGAGGACTTTGGGGGAGAGTCCTTAAAGCATTGGATAAACCAGCGTCCATTTAGCTTAGAAGAATTTTTTGCGATCGCCATTGCCGCTACCGAAGCCTTAGGACAAATTCACACTGCTAATATTATTCACAAAGATATTAACCCGAGTAATATCGTTTTCAATCCAACCACTGGACAGATTAAAATCATCGATTTTGGAATTTCTACCCAACTCAGCCGAGAAAATACCAATCTTCAAAATCCCAGCGGATTAGAAGGCACGCTTCCCTATCTTTCCCCCGAACAAACCGGCAGAATGAACCGCTGTGTCGATTACCGCACCGACTTTTATTCCCTCGGGGTCACCTTCTATGAACTGCTCACCCAGCGATTGCCCTTTGAGACAACCGACCCCCTAGAATTAGTTCACTGCCATATCGCCAAACAGCCTGACCCTCCGGTTCATCTGAATTCTCAAATCCCCCCAATTCTTTCTAAAATCGTCCTCAAACTGATGGCGAAAACCGCCGAAGACCGCTATCAAAGTGCCTACGGACTTCAAGCAGATTTAGAGGAATGTTTACGGCAGTTTAACGCCGGTATTCTATCAGAATTTTCCCTGGGTAGTCAAGATTTTTCTGACAAATTTCAACTGCCGCAAAAACTTTATGGGAGACAGGAAGAAATTGAGGCATTATTATCAGCCTTTGCCCGGAGTTCTTGGCAAAGTCAACTTATGCTAATTTCTGGATATTCGGGGGTTGGTAAATCGGCTTTAGTCCAGGAACTCTACAAACCCATTACCGAGAAGCGGGGTTATTTTATTTCAGGGAAGTTTGACCAATATCAGCGAAATATCCCCTATAGTGCCATTGTCAGCGCCTTCCAGCAGTTAGTAAAGCAACTGTTAGCTGAAAGTGAAACCCAGCTAAACCAATGGCGAGACAAGCTGTTAGCGGCATTAGGAGTTAATGGGCAGGTAATCGTTGAAGTGATTCCGGAAATTGAACTAATAATCGGAAAACAACCGGCCATCCCAGAATCCGGTCCTAATGAGTCTCAGAATCGCTTTAATTTAGTCTTTCAGAACTTTATCAAAGTCTTTACCCAACCGGACCATCCCTTAGCTTTATTTATTGATGATTTGCAATGGGCAGATGGGGCTTCTTTGAAATTAATGCAACGACTGATGGATGGGGCATCTGCTGGCTTATTTTTAATTGGAGCCTATCGAGATAACGAAGTATCTCCGGTGCATCCGTTGATGCTAACTTTAGATGAAATTGCCAAATCTGGGGCAATTATAGAGCGAATTGCTCTATCACCATTGGAGTTTGAAACCCTTGTCCAATTAATTAGTGATACTCTCAAGTGTGAACCAGGAATAGTCAAACCTCTAGCGGATTTAGTTCGGTTTAAAACTGGAGGAAATCCCTTTTTTATGAGCGAGTTTTTGAAGTCCCTTTATGCAGAAAATTTATTAAAATTTGACACAAATTTTCGCGGTTGGATATGGAATTTAGAGCAAATTAATTTACTAAAGTTCACTGACAATGTTGTTGATTTAATGACAGCTAAAATTCATAAATTACCAGAAAAAGCACAAAATTTAATTAAACTTGCTGCCTGCATCGGCAATCAATTTGACTTAGAAAATTTAGGGTTAATTTCTGAAAAAAAATTAGCCGAAATCGTCACTGATTTACAAGCAGCAGTGGCTGAAAGTTTGGTGGTTCCATTGGTGAATAGCTGCGAGTTACAGTTAGCCCTTGCAGAGGCCGAATTTTTATCTTGTCCCTTACCCAGCAGTAAGGTTCAATCCCTACACTACCAATTTGTTCACGATCGCATTCAACAGGCGGCTTATTCCTTGATTTCCCACACAGAAAAACCTCATATACATAAAAAAATTGGCAGAACTTTTTTAGACCATTTAAATCAAGATAAAGGAGAAGATAATTTATTTGATATTGTAAATCAACTCAATCTTTCTCGGAAAATGATTGACAATCAACGAGAAAAAAATGAACTGGCTAATTTAAATCTTCGGGCTGGCACAAAAGCTAAATTATCTGCGGCATATCAGCCTGCTTTGAATTATTTAAAGGTTGGGATAAAACTTTTGGCACCTGATACCTGGGAGAAACAGTATGAGCTCACCCTCTTGCTGTATGAAGAAGCTGCTGAATTGGCATACCTTAACAACAATTTTTTGTTAATGGATAAATTCATAAACAAGGTAACTACACAGGCTAAAAATCTAATAGATGCAATAAAAGTATATGAAATAAAAATTGAATCCTGCAATGCTAAAAGTAGTTTTCAAGATGCAATTGATGTGGGATTAAATGTTTTAAACCTACTAAAATTTAAGATTCCAAACAATCCTAACAAATTTGATGTTTTATGGAGGTTTCTGTGGACCAAAAATCGTCTGTCCCGTTTTTCCTCGATTCCTAGTTTGATTAACCTCCCCATTATGAGCAATCCTGACGCGATTGCAGCAATGCGTATTCTCAGCAAAATAACATCACCCAGTTATTTTTCCGCCCCTCAATTATTTTGTGTTATAATACTGGAACAAATTCTCTTATCTATCAAATACGGCAATACAAACAATTCTGCTATTGCATATAGTTGTTATGGAGTAATTCTTTGTGGTATTGTCGGAGATATTAAAGCTGGTTATCAGTCAGGTCAACTTGCTATTTCTCTCGCTTCCCAACTTAATGCCTTAGAAATAACAGCTAGGATAAAACTAGAAGTGTTTGGTTTTATTAAACACTGGACAGAACCTATCAAAGACATTTTAACACTACTACGGGAAGCCTATGGCTATGGATTAGAAACAGGAGATTTTCAATATAGTGCCTATTTAGCTTTTGTGTACTGTTGCTATCAATTACTCAGCGGAGCAGAATTAACACAACTGGAATCAGAGATGGCAGATTACACCCTAATTATGCGTCAAATGGGACAAGAAAGAACAGTGGAACTCCATAAGCAATACCATCAGCTAGTTCTTAGGTTGATTGGTGAGCCAATTTCCTTTAGTGATTTTATAATCGAACAAAAGCCTAATCAAGAAGTGGTCCTTTCTAGGTTGAAAGTAAAAAATGATAAAACTGCAATTTGCTCATATTATTTTAGCAAATTAATGATTTACTTTCTATTTGATGATGCAAACCAGGCTGTAAAAAATGCTGATTTAGCTGAACCATACCTAGAGAGTATTACCGCCACGATGGTCATTGCACATTTTTATTTTTATGATTCCCTTGCTCGTTTATCCGCAGCAATAACTTCTGGTAAATCCAGAAAAAATCTAAATGTTAAAAAAATTTTTAACACTCGTAAAAAACTAAAAAAATGGTCAAATTTTGCTCCACAAAATAATAAACATAAATATTATCTAGTTGAAGCAGAACTCTGCCGAGTGCAAGGTAAAGATGCACTAGCAAGCAACTACTACGATCAAGCCATTAACCTTGCCAAAGAAAACGAATATATCCATGAAGCAGCCATTGCTTATGAACTAGCAGCTAAGTTCTACTTATCCCGAGGCAAAGAACTGATTGCTAAAGCCTATATGCAAGAAGCTCGCTATTGTTATCAACGCTGGGGTGCTGTAGCTAAGGTACGGCATTTAGAAGAAAACTATGGTGACTTACTCACGACGACTCAAGGAAAAGTTTCCTCTATCCAAATGACTACTGCCCACACCACTACGGGTTCAGGGTCTAATTTGGATATGGCAACAGTCATTAAATCTTATCAAGCCATTTCTGGAGAAATTATGCTGGATAAGCTCCTGTCTAGCTTGATGAAAATTATCATTGAAAATGCCGGGGCGCAACGGGGTTACTTGATTTTATCCCATCAGGGAGAATTACGGATTGAAGCTGAAAGTCAGATTGAGGATGAGCAAATAACCGTGCTACAATCCCGGCTAGTTGGCGATTGTTCTTTGATTTCAGAAGCGATTGTCAATTATGTAGCCCGAACTCAAGAAACCGTGGTGTTAAATCATGCCACTCAACAAGGAAATTTTACCAGTGACACTTATATTAAAACCCATCAGCCTAAATCAATTTTGTGCGTCCCTCTGATTAATCAGGGTAAGCTCGTCAGTCTCGTTTATTTAGAAAATAATTTAACAACGGGAGCATTCACCCCTGAGCGAGTTGAACTTTTAAAGCTCCTTTCTGGACAAGCGGCTATTTCCATTCAAAATGCCAAACTTTATACAGAAGTTCGGGAGAATGAAAGCCGATTGAATCAATTTTTAGAAGCGATGCCGGTTGGTGTGGGAATCCTGGATGCTTCTGGCAAGCCCTACTACGTCAATCGCATTGCTCAGGAGTTATTAGGAAAGGGGGTGATGGCAGATGC
Source organism: Oscillatoria sp. (assembly GCA_011390515.1). GTDB lineage: Bacteria > Cyanobacteriota > Cyanobacteriia > Cyanobacteriales > Laspinemataceae > Laspinema. Next base: position 19,560 of record JAABSJ010000070.1, on the reverse strand, counting down.
GAATGCGGAGGACATTCCAGAAGTTTATCAACTTTATAAAGCCGGGACTGAAGAAGAATATATATTGACAGAATTGCCCCTGGTACGAGCTTTACAGGGTGAAACATCGATCGCTGATGATATCGAAATTCATCAAGATGGCAAAATCATCCCTGTAGAAAGCGTGGGTCAACCGATTTATGATAGTCAGGGAAATGTTATTTATGCGATTACTGCGTTACAAGATATTACCGATCGCAAGCGGGCTGAAGCTGAACGGGAACGGTTTACCGATGAACTGTTTCAACTCAATCAAGCATACGAACGGTTTGTTCCTAATCAATTTCTCCAGTTTTTAGAAAAGTCCAGTATTGTGGATGTGGACTTGGGAGATCAGGTGCAGTTGGAGATGTCGGTGCTATTTTCTGATATTCGGGACTTTACCACCCTGAGTGAAAGTATGACCCCGGAGGATAATTTTAAATTTATTAATGCCTATTTGTCCCGAATGGAACCGGCGATTACAGAACATTCTGGATTTATTGATAAATATATTGGCGATGCAATTATGGCCCTATTTAGCGGGGAAGCTGATAATGCAGTCAGGGCAGCAATTTCGATGTTGCATCGTTTGGGGGATTACAATCAACATCGGATTCAACAGGGTTTTGCCCCGATTAAAAATGGGATTGGCATTAATACGGGGTTATTAATGTTGGGAACTGTGGGAGGGCAAAATCGCATGGATGGGACGGTGATTAGTGATGCGGTAAATTTAGCCTCTCGGGTGGAAGGGTTGACGAAAAATTATGGAGTAGCGCTCTTAATTACGGATCAGACTTATGCTCGATTAACGCTTTGGGACAGTTATGCGATTCGCCGAATTGATCGCGTGAAGGTGAAAGGAAAATCAGAAGCGGTGACGGTTTATGAGGTATTTGATGCGGACTCTGAGGAGATGAAAGCGGCAAAATTAGCAACTTTAGGGCTATTTACGGAAGCATTATCGTTGTATGATGCCGGGAAGTTTGGGGAAGCGGCGCAGTTGTTTGGAGAGTGCGTGAAGCAGAATCCGGGCGATCGCGTGGCGCAGATTTATGGCGATCGCGCTCAAGGCAAGCTTCATCCCTAAAGCGGTTGAGTTGGGTCCATTTTTGAACAGGGGGACTCCGGAAGTCCAACCCCCAGAGAATCGGTGGCGGGGAAATCGGGATGAACACCCAGATTCCCGGGGCGATCGCCTCAAAATTCCGAGAACAGATAAGCTATCCTAGAAAGCACTTGCCTGGGTTCAAGGTGGCGACAAAATTACACTCAAACTATCAATTTCATTGGGGTTCATGAGGGTACTTAATTTTAAGGTTCCCGTTTGTTGATATTCCTCTCCTGAGTCGGGTCAGTATCTGAATTGCTCTTTCTCAGAGAAAGCGTTAGGGGTGACCCTAACTTCATTTGAGGGGTTTATTCAGTTCAGTTCATTGCTTAAGCCGCATCTATCTTAAGACTGATATTTAAGCCGATTTTTTACGGGGACCCACTGGACTAATCGGGGACAGTGGGTTCGGAATGGTCCGTTTACCCATTTTAGTCCCGTTGTGATATTGATGGGGTTTGACTGGCGATCGCCCCATTCCCTCAAATTTCATAGCGTTCTAGCGACCCTGTAACTATGCTGACTCTTCCTGGTGTTGCCGTTCAAGTGCAAATCTATGAAAGTTCTAACTCCCTCTTATATCGAGGGATTCGCGAACCCAATAATCAATCTATTATCCTCAAATTACTCAAAGAAAATTATCCCACCCCTCAAGAACTGATTCGCTATCGCACCGAATATGAAATTACTAAATCACTGAACGTACCGGGAGTGGTGCAAGTTTATGATTTGCAAAAATATCAAAATCGCCTCGTCATGTTTATCGAGGATTTTGGAGGCGAATCTTTAACCTATTGGATGCAGCATCGTCAATTTACCTTAGCCGAATTTCTGCAAATTGCCATTGAAACCACCAAGGCCCTGGCCCAGATTCACGCTGCCAATATTATTCACAAAGATATTAACCCCAGCAATATTGTTTTCAACCCCACCACGGGACAAATTAAAATCATTGACTTTGGAATCTCCACCCAATTAACCCGGGAAAATACGACGCTCAACTATCCCAATGGTCTGGAAGGGACTCTCGCCTATTTATCTCCAGAACAAACCGGCAGAATGAATCGCTGCGTGGACTATCGCAGTGACTTTTATTCCTTGGGAGTCACTTTTTATGAACTGCTGACCCACCGCTTACCCTTTGAAAGTACCGACCCTTTAGAATTAATCCACTGTCATATTGCCAAACAGCCCATTCCCCCGCATTTGCGGGTAGAAAACCTTCATGCAGAAGGGAAATTTTTGGAACGCGGAATCGAGAGAATTCCGCCAGTTCTCTCGGAAATCATCCTCAAACTGATGGCAAAAACCGGGGAGGAACGGTATCAAAGTGCTTACGGATTAAAAGGGGATTTAGAATGTTGTTTCCATCAATTTCAGAAGACCGGAAAAATTTCCCCCTTCCCAATTGCACTACAGGATATCTCCGATAAGTTTCAACTGCCTCAAAAACTCTATGGCAGAGAGGCGGAGATTGATACCTTAATTGCGGCTTTTGAACGCGCCCGAAAAGAAGGTCAACTGATGCTGATTGCGGGATATTCGGGTATGGGTAAATCTGCTTTGGTGCAAGAACTTTATAAACCGATTACCGCTCATCGGGGCTATTTTATTTCCGGGAAATTTGACCAATATCAGCGGAATATTCCCTATAGTGCTTTGGTGCGATCGCTGCAACAGTTAATCAAACACATCTTAACTGAAAGTGAACCTCAACTCAATCAATGGCAGGAGAAACTCTTAACCGCATTAGGGGTGAATGGTCAAGTGATTGTGGAAGTCATCCCAGAAATTGAATTAATCATTGGCAAACAACCACCAGTCCCCACCCTCGGACCGAATGAGTCTCAAAATCGGTTTAATTTAGTCTTTCAAAATTTTATTAAAGTCTTTACCAAACCGGAACATCCTTTAGCCTTATTTATTGATGATTTACAGTGGGCAGATGGGGCATCTTTGAACTTAATTCAACGACTGATGGCAGGGGCGGTCCCGGGACTGTTTTTAATTGGGGCCTATCGAGATAATGAAGTCTCTCTCTGTCATCCCTTGACGTTAATGGTGCAGGAAATGACTAAAAATGGAGCGATTGTTGAGCGAATTTCTCTGTCTCCCTTAGAGTTACCCACCATTGCTCAACTGATTGCCGACACCCTGAAATCTACCCCAACAGCGGTGATGGAACTGGCAGAGTTAGTCCAGTTTAAAACCGGGGGCAATCCCTTTTTCATGAATGAGTTTTTAAAGTCTCTTTATACCGAAGAACTGCTACAGTTTAGAACCCAAGTTTCTGAGGTTTATGATGCCCATTCTGCCCTTCCTAATTCTCCAGAAACCCTAGGCAAGAGTAGGGTCGGATGGTTCTGGGATTTAGGGCAGATTAAGGCCCGAGATTTTACGGATAATGTGGTGGAACTGATGACGGGTAAGATTCAAAAGCTACCCGAATCGACTCAATTATTAGTAAAATTAGCTGCTTGTATTGGCAATGAGTTTGACTTAAATCTCTTGGAATTAGTCAGTCAGCAATCTTTGAAACAAACTGTAGAGGATTTAAACGCGGCAGTTGCAGAAAATTTAGTCAGGTCTCAGATGAATCAAGGGGACATCGACTTAATCCTGACCGAGGAAGATTATTCCTATTGTTATTTACCTCGGAAGGACTATCCGGCCCTGATTTATCAATTTGTTCACGATCGCATTCAACAAGCGGCTTATTTTCTGATTCCCGATGCCGAACGGACTAGGGTACATCGAGATATTGGACAAATTCTCCTAGAAAATACTCCCCCTAGTCGCCGGGAAGAAAAAATCTTTGACATGGTGAATCAATTTAATTTTGCCCTGGGGTTAATCACCGAATCCAGGCAAAAATATGAATGGGCTGAATTAAATCTGATGGCCGGAGAAAAAGCTAAACTCTCGGCAGCTTATCAACCGGCTTTGACTTATTTAAAAGTGGGGATAGATTTATTAGAACAGGACAGTTGGCAGCAGTATTATACTTTGACTTTATCTCTGTATGCAAAGGCCGCAGAAGTGGCTTATTTGAATACAGATTTTGAGTTAATGGACCAAATGATAGAAGCGGTTTTGAGTCATGCTCAAACGGTTTTAGATACGGTAGCTGTGTATGAAGTCAAAATCTTGGCTTATAATGCCCAGAGTCAATTTAATGAGGCGATCGCCATTGGATTAAGAGTCTTGAAACACCTGGGGGTTAAACTTCCCAGCCATCCCCACACCGGCCATGTTTTATGGGGTTTATTGCAAACTAAATTAGCCATCGGATTTAACCCCGTTGCCAGCTTAGTGAATCTACCCTTGATGACCGCTGCCTATCCCAAAGCCGCCATGAGTATCCTGGGAAAAATCACCTCTTCTGCCTATTTTGCCGCCCCCTTAATGTTTCCCCTGATTGTGTTTAAAAATGTTACCTTATCCATTAAATGGGGCAACAGTTCAGAATCCGCTTATGCCTATAGTAGTTATGGGGTCATTCTCTGTGGTGTCGTGGGACAATTGCAGACGGGATATCAATTTGGTCAACTCTGCCTCCAGGTTCTTGCTCAACTGAATGCCCGAGATGTGAAAGCCCGAACTGAATTTGTCGTAGGGGCTTTAATTCAGCATTGGATTGACCCCCTTGATTCTGTCTTAAAACCCCTGCTGAATGCCTATCAAATCGGTCTGGAAAACGGAGACTTGGAATATGCCGCTTATGCCGCTTGTCACTATTGCTATAATGCCTTTTTGAGCGGTCAAGAATTAGTCTCTTTGGAATCCCAAATGGTGACCTATGCCACCTGCATTCAGGAAATGGGACAGGCGCGGGTTTTGAATTTACAAGAAGCCTTTCATCAGGGAGTGCTCAACTTACTGGGGAAATCTGCGGATCCTTGCGCTTTACAAGGGACTGCTTTTGATGAAACAATCATGCTGCCGGAACTGGAAAGCCGCAATGACAGGACGGCGATTTGTTACGTCTATTTTAATAAGTTAATACTCAGTTATCTGTTTGGGGATTTAGAACAAGCGCTCACCTCGGCTAATCTGTGTGAACCTTATCTGGATGGGGTGACTGCCTCTCCGGTGGTGATTTATTTTTATTTTTATGATTCTCTGATTCGGTTGGATATTGCGGCAAAATCAGACCCTTTGTCCGTTAAAATGCTGCTCAAAAAGGTGGTTAACAACCAGAAAAAGCTTAAGAAATGGGCGCGGATTGCTGGGATGAATAATGCTCATAAATTTGAATTAGTTGAGGCAGAACGCTATCGAGTATTGGGGCAAAATTACCGGGCGATCGCCTGCTATGACTCCGCCCTTGAGTTGGCTCAAAAACAGGATTGCCTCCCAGAAACTGCCCTGATTTATGAACGGGCGGCTAAATTCTATTTGGCCCAAGGAAAAGTATTAATTGCCAAAGCCTATTTGCAGGAGGCTCACTATTTTTATCAACTCTGGGGTGCAGAGGCTAAGGTGAAGCAGTTAGAAAAATTATATGATAACTTACTCACCCCGGAAAATCGGAAACTTTCTGATTCCCAAAAAACAATATCCTCTAGTGCAGCGGATTTACTGGCTCATCTGGATGTATCAACGATGGTGAAAGCATCCCAGGCGATTTATGGGGAAATTGTTTTAGAGAAATTGCTCTCTAGTTTAATGAAGATTGCCATTGAGAATGCGGGGGCACAACGGGGTTGTTTGATTTTATCCCATCAGGGACAATTGAGGATAGAAGCGGAGGGAACCATTGATGGCGATCGCATCACCGTGTTGCAATCAATTTCTCTGACTGAATCGGACCGGGTTGCGGTGACGATTGTGAATTATGTGGCCCGAACTCAAGAAGCCATTGTCTTAAATAATGCCACCCAAGAGGGTGATTTTACCAATGATTCCTATATTCAAAAAAATCAGACTCAATCTATCCTCTGTGTTCCTCTGATTGATGGTGGGAAGTTGGTGAGTATTGTTTATTTAGAAAATAATCGCACCACCGGGGCATTTATCCCGGAACGGGTGGAGATTTTAAAACTGCTTTCGGGACAAGCGGCGATTTCCATTCAAAATGCCAAACTCTATTCCGAGGTGCGAAATAATGAAAAGCATTTAGCCCAATTAAATCAAGCTTATGAACGATTTGTTCCTCGGCAGTTTCTCCAGGTTTTAAATAAAGCAAGTATTGTCGAGGTGGAATTGGGGGACCAAGTTCAGGTGGAAATGTCGGTGCTGTTTTCCGATATTCGCAACTTTACCACCCTGAGTGAAAGTATGACCCCGGAAGAGAACTTTAAATTTATTAACTCCTATTTATCTCGAATGGAACCGGCAATCGCTGAACATTCAGGTTTTATTGATAAATATATTGGGGATGCAATTATGGCCCTGTTTAGTGGGGAAGCGGATAATGCGGTTAAAGCGGGAATTTCTATGCTGCATCGCCTGGTTGAGTACAATCAGCATCGGGTGAGTTGGGGTTTTGCCCCGATTAAAAATGGGATTGGGATTAATACGGGGTCTTTAATGTTAGGAACCGTAGGGGGACAAAATCGCATGGATGGGACGGTGATTAGCGATGCAGTAAATTTAGCCTCACGGGTGGAAGGATTGACGAAAAATTATGGGGTGGCGCTGTTAATTACGGAGCAAACTTATTCGCGATTAACCCATTGCGATCGCTATGCCATTCGTCGGATTGATCGAGTGCAAGTCAAAGGAAAATCGAAAAAGGTGACGGTGTATGAAGTGTTTGATGCTGACTCCCCAGAAATCAAAGCCGGAAAGTTAGCCACCTTAGACCGATTTACCGAAGCATTATCCCTATTTGAGGACGAGGACTTTTTAGGAGCAGCCCGTTTATTGGCTTATTGCTTGAATCAAAATCCTGGCGATCAAGTGGCGCATATCTATTTCGATCGCTGTCAAAGGCAGTTTACTGGATTACGCTAACCTCTGGGGTTCCTCCGACTCTCCCTGGGGGGTGCGGATGGGGCGATCGCACCACCATTCCTTAGACCGATATGCCCTCCGAGGGCGTAGCTACCGTATAAGTTCAATCGCACAAAAAACGGCTTTTGTCCCTAATTGGCTGCTAATTGGGGGAAATTTTGTAATAAATCTGGTTTTTAATCCTGGATCCCCAGAAACCTGAGAAAAAATTTGCCTTTTTTAGTCTGCCGATTAAGTTAAACTTAAACTATCAATTCCTTCGAGGGTGGTGCTTTAGTGCCAGTCCGAAATACCAAAAAATTTGATTCTTTACTCCCCCCTATTCTAACCATGCTGACTCTTTCTGGCGTTACCATTCGAACTCAAATCTATGAAAGTGCCAACTCCATTGTCTATCGAGGCATCCGGGATGCAGATTCTCAACCGATTATCCTAAAAATCCTCAAAGAAAATTATCCCACCCCCCAAGAACTGGCCCGCTACCGCACGGAATATCAGATTACCCAATCCCTGAATGTGCCGGGGGTGGTGAAGGTTTATGACTTGCAGAAATATCAAAATACCCTCGTCATGTTTGTGGAGGACTTTGGAGGGGAATCCCTAAAACATTGGCTGAGTGAACGCAGCTTTAACTTAGAAGAGTTTCTGAATCTAGCTCTTGCCATCACGGAAACATTAGGACAAATTCACGGGGCGAATATTATCCACAAAGATATTAACCCGAGCAATATTGTTTTTAATCCGAGCACCGGACAAGTCAAAATCATTGACTTTGGTATCTCCACTCAACTGACCCGAGAAAATACCACCCTGAAAAATCCCAACATCCTAGAAGGCACTCTCCTCTATCTATCCCCGGAACAAACCGGCAGGATGAACCGCTGCATTGACTACCGCAGTGACTTTTATTCCCTAGGGGTGACCTTCTACGAACTGCTCACCCACCGATTGCCCTTTGAAACCAACGACCCCCTGGAATTGGTCCACTGTCATATCGCTAAACAGCCGGTTACTCCCACGGATATTGATGCCAACATTCCCCCAGTGCTTTCGGAAATCATCCTCAAACTGATGGCGAAAACGGCGGAAGACCGCTATCAGAATGCTTATGGATTAAAAGCGGATTTAGAGGAATGTCTGCGTCAACACAATGGGAACAGTCTATTAAATTTTCCTCTAGGGCGACATGATGTTTCGGATAAATTTAAACTCCCCCAAAAGCTCTATGGCAGAGAGTCAGAAATCCAGAGTTTATTATCCGCCTTTGCGGAAAGTAGCATCCAAAGTCAACTGATGCTGATTGGGGGATATTCCGGCATTGGTAAATCGGCCTTAGTCCAAGAACTTTATAAACCAATTACGGAGAAACGGGGTTATTTTATTTCGGGGAAATTTGACCAATATCAGCGAAATATTCCCTACAGTGCGATTGTGAGTGCCTTTCAAGGGTTAGTCAAACAACTGCTAACCGAAAGTGAAGCCCAACTCAGCCAGTGGCGGGAAAACCTGTTAGGCGCAGTCGGCAGCAATGGACAAGTGATTGTGGAGGTGATTCCGGAAATAGAATTAATTATTGGACCACAACCGGAGGTTCCGCAACTGGGGCCGAACGAGTCACAAAATCGGTTTAATTTAGTCTTTCAGAATTTCATCAAAGTATTTACCCAACCGGACCATCCGTTAGCCTTATTTATTGATGATTTGCAATGGGCGGATGGGGCATCTTTAAAGCTGATGCAATTGTTGATGGGTTCTCGATCGCCGGGATTGTTTTTAATCGGGGCCTATCGAGACAACGAAGTTTCTGGTGCCCATCCCTTGATGTTAACCTTAGATGAAATTGCCAAAACTGGGGCGAGGATTGAGCGGATTGCTCTGGCCCCCTTGGACTTAGAAACCATCGCCCAATTAATTGGGGATACCCTTAACTGTGACGTAGAAACGGTCAAACCCCTCGCGGAGTTAGTCCAAGCAAAAACTGGCGGTAATCCCTTTTTTATGAATGAATTTCTCAAATCCCTCTACACGGAAAAACTGGGGGATTTTGACCGGGAAACTCTGCGGTGGGAGTGGGATTTAGAGCAAATTCAAGCCCGGGGTTTCACGGATAACGTGGTAGAACTGATGGTGGATAAAATCCGTAAATTGCCAGAAGAAACCCAAGAACTGTTAAAAATTGCAGCTTGCATTGGGAACCAGTTTGATGTAGAAACTCTCGGGTTAATTATTCACAAAACTTCCGCCGAAATCGCTAACAATCTCTATCCAGCCGTTGCCGAGAATTTATTAAATCCTTTAGGCAATATGGGAGATGTCGCCTTAGTGGTTGCTGAGGCAGAATTTTTGTCCGGGGGTTTACCCGGAAATTCGGTTAAATCTTTACCCTACAAATTTGTTCATGACCGGGTTCAGCAAGCGGCCTATTTTTTGATTGAGGACTCGCAAAAGTCAGGATTTCATCAAAAGATTGGGCAAATCATGCTGGAAAATACGCCGGAGGATAAGCGAGAAGAGAAAATCTTTGATATCGTCAATCAACTTAATTTGGGCCTGGGGTTAATTGCGGAGCATTCCGCCCAACTGGAACTGGCCCAATTAAACCTGATTGCCGGAAAAAAAGCGAAACTATCCACGGCCTATCAGCCCGCTTTAAATTATTTGCAAATCGGGATAGAACAGTTACCCCCGAATAGCTGGCAGGAGCAGTACCCTCTCACCCTTTCCCTGTACGAACAAGCCGCCGAAGTTGCCTATATCAATGCTGACTTTTCCCTGATGGAGCAATTTGTGACCACGGTGTTATCCCAAGCTAAAACCGTCCTTGATAAAGTAAAAGTTTATGAAGTCAAAATTCTGGCTTATAACGCTCAAAGCCTCTTGGAAGAGGCGATCTCCATTGGCTTAGAAGTGGTGAATTTGCTGGGAATCAAGTTGCCTAACCAAGCGAGTAAACTCGATGTTTTGCGGGGACTACTGGCAACCAAATTGACCATCGGACGCCGAGAGATCGCCAGCTTCATTGACCTGCCACCCATGACGGACCCTTCTTCTCTAGCCACGATGCGGATCCTGGCTAAAATTTCATCTGCCGCCTACTTAGCTGCGCCTTTGTTGCTACCCATTATTGTGTTTAAACAGGTCAGCTTATCACTCAAGTGGGGCAATGCTTCAGAATCGGCTTATGCCTATAGTCTTTATGGATTGATTCTCTGTAGCGTTTCTGAGGATTTTCAGCGCAGTTCTGAGTTAGGCCAACTCGCCCTTCAATTACTCTACAAACTGAATGCCCGAGACGTTGAATCCCGGACTCAATACGTCATTTATCACTTTATTCAGCACTGGATAGAGCCGGTCAAAAAAGTATTGAATCCCCTGCGGCAAGCCTACACAGTGGGCCTAGAAACGGGAGATTTGGAATTTGCGACCTATTCAGCTCTCGAATACTGCGCCTATGCCTTGTTGAGTGGGTCTGAATTGGTACAACTGGAATCAGAAATGGCAACATATACTCAGATTATGGAGCAACTGGGACAAGAAAGGAACCTGGGTTTGCAATCGTTATACCATCAAACCGTTCTCAACTTACTCGACGAGGGAGAAAATCCTTGTATTTTGAGGGGTCGCGCTTTTGATGAACAGGTGATGCTTTCAGTGATTCAAAGCGGAAATGACCGGGCTGCTATTTGTTCCTTATACTTCATTAAGTTGTTCCTGGCTTATTTATTTAGTGGAGGAGAGGATGCGATAGCTTATGCTGAATTATCCGAGCAGTACCTGGATGGCATGACAGCCATTCTGTTTGTGGCCCATTTTTATTTCTATGATTCCCTCGCCCGTTTGGCACTGGCAACGGAGGCTTCCCCACCTCAGAAAAAAGCCTTGCTCAAAAAGGTCTTCAGCAACCAGAAAAAAATCAAAAAATGGATGCATTATGCTCCCGAGAATAATTCCCAAAAATATTGGCTGGTGGAAGCAGAACTCTGTCGGGTGCAAGGCCAAGATGCCAAGGCAATGGATTATTACGACCAAGCCATTACCCTTGCTCAAGAAAATGAATATCTCCACGAAGTGGCGATCGCCTATGAACTCGCGGGCAAATTCTATCTCTCCAAAGGAAAAGAATTGACCGCTAGAGCCTACATCCAGGAAGCTCGTTACGCTTATCAAATCTGGGGTGCTACAGCCAAGGTTAAGGATTTAGAGACGCGATATGGGCAGTTTTTCACCGCAGGGGAACGGGGGAGCACAATCAGTCAATCGAACTCAGGCGTAACTAGCACAGGTTCTAGTCATAACCTCGATATTGCCACCGTAATGAAAGCATCTCAAGCCATTTCCGGAGAAGTTTTGCTGGAAAAACTACTCTCTAGCTTAATGAAAATTCTCATCGAAAATGCTGGCGCACAACGGGGCTATTTAATTTTATCAATTCAGGGCAAATTGCTCATCGAAGCGGCAGGAGAAATCGAAGATGAGCGGGTGACGGTGTTGCAATCGCTTCCCGTAGCAAACTGTCAGACAATTTCCGAAGCCATTGTCAATTATGTGGCTCGAACTCAAGAAACTGTGGTGTTAAATGATGCCACGCGCAGCGGCAATTTTACCAGCGACTCTTATATCCAACAGGCTCAACCCAAGTCAATTCTGTGCGTGCCATTGATTGATAGAGGTAAGCTAGTCAGTATTGTTTATTTGGAAAACAATAGCACCACGGGAGCCTTTACCCCGGAACGAGTGGAAGTTTTACAGTTGTTATCTGGACAGGTAGCAATTTCCATTGAAAATGCCCGCTTGTATCAAACTTTGGAAGAGAAAGTCAAGGACCGGACTGCCCAATTAGCCAATGCCAATGCAGAAATTACGATGCTGAATGAGCGGTTAAAAGCGGAAAATATCCGCATGGGGGCCGAGTTAGATGTGACGCGGCGATTACAAAAAATGCTGTTGCCAAACCAGGAGGAACTGGATGCGATTGAGGGGTTAGATATTGCTGGATTTATGGAACCGGCAGATGAAGTGGGCGGGGATTACTATGATGTGCTCAAAAGTGGCGATTCGCCTGAGGGCGATAGCTCCGCTTCACGCATTAAAATCGCGATCGGAGATGTGACGGGACATGGGTTGCAAAGTGGGGTGGTGATGATGATGGCTCAAACGGCGGTCCGGACGTTACTGGAAGGAGATTTTACGGACCCGGTGCAATTTTTAGAGGTCATTAACCGCACGATTTATAAAAACGTGCAACGCATGAATTCTGATAAAAATATGACTCTGGCGCTGCTGGATTATCAACCGGGTAAATTAACTTTGAGTGGGCAACATGAAGAGGCGATCGTCATGCGTGTTGATGGAACCGTAGAATGCATTGATACGGTTGATTTAGGATTTCCGATTGCCCTGATTGATGAGATTTCAGAGTTTGTCAGTACGACAGAGATTCACTTGAATTCTGGGGATGTGGTGGTGTTGTACACTGATGGCATTACGGAGGCGGTGGATAGCAATTTGGTACAGTATGGTCTGGAACCCATGATTGCATCAATTCGGCATCATTTACAGGGCAATGCGCGGGAGATTTGTCAAGGGGTGATTGAGGATGTCCGGCGACATATTGGCGGGCAGAAGATTTATGACGACCTGACTTTAATTGTTCTCAAACAGAAGTAACCGTTGTGATCAAGGGTCTGGGGTGGGGTTGGGGAGAGGATGAGTCAAGCCATCACAACTAAACCTCACCCTAGCCCCATCAGGGAGTCAGATACAAGACTACTTGTAAACTGGCATTTCGCCACTGTTGAGACGGAGCATATAACTGTCGAGATCGGCCCGAACTTTGTCCGCCAGGAGGAACCCGCCTAGCATATTGGGAAAGGCCATTGCAAAGAACATCATATCGGAGAAATCGAGGATGGCACCGAGGTTGATGACGGTCCCGAGGAAGACGCAAAAGACGTAAATCACCCGGTAGATAATCATACTGCTTTCGCCAAATAAGTAGGTCCAGGAGCGTTCACCGTAGTAACTCCAGGAAATCATGGTGGAGAAGGCAAACAGAAAGACCGCCAAAGTGAGGACGATGGGGAACCAACCGATTACTGAAGCAAATGCGGCAGAGGTGGTTTCTACTCCAGGAGAGGTGTTGGGGTTGGCATATTCTCCGGTGATAATCACGACTAAGGCGGTCATGTTACAGATAATTACCGTATCGATGAAGGGTTCGAGGAGGGCGACAATGCCTTCCCGGACGGGTTCTTCAGTTCGGGCGGCAGCATGGGCGATCGCCGCTGAACCCACCCCCGCTTCATTGGAGAATGCCGATCGCCGAAACCCCTGGACTAATACGCCAATAAATCCCCCATAAGCGGCTTGGGGGACAAACGCTTCGGTAAAAATTTGGGCAAAGGCACCGGGAATCTGAGGCAGATTCATCAGAATAATCCACAAAGACGCGGCCACATAAATGGTACACATGGCGGGGACGAGTGCACCGGCAACGTTCCCGATGCGGCGAATCCCACCAATAATCACGAGGGAAACCAGGAAGGCTAGAACGATTCCGTACACCCAGTTGGGTAGCGCGGGGAATAAACCGGAAATGGCGGCAAAGGATTGGTTTGCTTGGAACATATTGCCCCCACCGAAGGCGGCCCCAATACAGAGGATGGCAAACAAACTCGCCATGATATTGCCCAGTTGACCCATGCCTTTTTCAGCTAAACCCTGAGAGAGATAGTACATGGGGCCACCGGCAATCCGACCATCGGGCAGGACAACGCGGTATTTTTGGGCGAGGGTACATTCGACAAACTTGCTTGTCATGCCGAATAAGGCGGCAACGGTCATCCAGAACATGGCCCCGGGTCCCCCCACGGAAACGGCGATCGCCACCCCAGCAATATTTCCGAGTCCCACCGTGGCGGATAGGGCCGCAGCGAGGGCTTGGAAATGGCTGACTTCTCCGGCTTCTGAGGGGTCGTCATAGTGACCTTGGATGACGAAAAAGGCGTGTTTCAAGGCACGGAAGTTGATAAAGCCCATGCGAATGGTGAAAAAAACCGCACCGCTAATCAACCAGACGACAATTAGGGGGATGCCTAGGCCAAAATCGAAAAACAGGACGGCATCCATCCAACCCACCAGTTGAGTGAAGACGGCATCGAGGGTGGGGATGAAGCCGGTGGGTGCAGCCTCTTCAGCTTCTTGGGCGATCGCGGCGATCGGCAGGGCCAGTAGAAATAGGATGATCAGTGAAATCCAGCGTTTCTTCATAAGTGCAGTCAGTTAGAGGGAATGGGACAGGGAATTGGGAGTCTTCAACAGGTGACTATACTGCCCTGGGCGGGTCAAGCTGGGCTTAGAGAGAAATATTACGCCTTTTTATCGTTCAAGCTGTAACCAATCTGCGTAGTTTTGTCAAGAAACAGGGGGTGGATTCCGGTTGTGGTTTGGGACCCTACTCCCTTACAAGAGTAGGTTTTTTAAGTTCAGGGGGATTTGCCTCACAGTTAAAATCATACGGAATCCGGTTGTGATAGGTCTGTCAAAACCCACACCCGTGCATGGTGGGGCGTTTGCGGACAAAGCCTGCCTACGCGGGCTGCGAGAGAAAATCGACTTTTAACAACCGGATTTGGGATCACTTCCGGTCCCCGGACCTTGCCAAGGTCCGGGGACCGGAGATGCAGTTAAGCATGGCTCCCTTTTTAAGGGAGTAGGGACCCGATCGCCCTCGATTCTTTAAGTTTTTTAGCGCAATCGGTCAAAATTGTTCAGATTTGTAACGAATTTCCCAAAGAAATCTCAGGAATCTCTGATAAAATTTCATAAAAGTTAAAATTTCGTCAAACAATCCTGGATGAGCTTATTGGTTGTCGGTGCCACTGGTACCCTAGGCAGACAGGTTGCCCGTCGCGCCTTAGACGAGGGATACCAGGTACGTTGTTTAGTACGCAGTTTCAAAAGAGCGGCCTTTTTAAAAGAATGGGGCGCTGAGTTGGTCCGTGCAGACTTATGCGATCCAGAAACCTTGCCCGTTGCCCTAGAAGGGGTGACGGCGATCATTGATGCAGCGACGAATCGTCCAACAGATTCTTTGAGCATCAAACAAGTGGACTGGGAAGGTAAGGTGGCGCTCATTCAAGCGGCCAAAAAAGCCGGGGTCGAACGGTATATCTTCTTTTCTATTCTGGATGCGGACCAATATCCAGAGGTCCCCTTAATGGAAATCAAACGCTGTACAGAAGTTTTTCTGGCTGAATCGGGATTAGATTACACCATCCTGCAATTAGCTGGGTTCATGCAAGGGTTGATTTCTCAATATGCTATCCCGATTTTGGATAATCAAGCAGTGTGGGTGACTAACCAGACTGCCCCGATCGCCTATATGGATACCCAGGACATTGCTAAATTTGCAGTGCGGGCATTGTCGGTCCCTGAAACCTCCAAATCAGTTTTTCCCGTAGTGGGGACTCGTCCTTGGACTCCCCAGGAAATTATCGAACTGTGCGAACGACTCTCGGGGGAAAAAGCCAAGGTGACGCGAATGCCATTGGGGGTACTGCGGGGATTTCGCAGGGTGGTACGATTTTTCCAATGGGGTTGGAATGTGGCCGATCGCTTGGCATTTGCTGAAGTGCTCGCCTCAGAGAAACCCCTAACCGCCAATATGGATGAAGTGTATCCTGTTTTTGGATTGGACCCCAAGGACACGACTACCGTAGAATGCTACCTGAGAGAGTATTTCAGCCGAATTTTAAAGAAGTTGAAAGAATTAGATTACGCACAGAGCAAAACCAAGAAGCAGTCCAAACGCCGAGTCCCATTTTAACCCCTCCTGGGGGGTTAGCCCCGTCAAAGGAACTAGCCTGGGGAGGGCGATCGCCCTCAAGGCTCTTGACAAATGGCATAGCTTTGTTCAGACTCTAGTTTCACAGGGCTATTTGGCATCACTGATGCCATTCATCCGCCCAGTGCATTCGCGGTGACTCACCGGGAATGTTATTCCATCCCTAACTCTGGCAATCAATAACCCACTAGCAGGACTTGAGCGCGGTGCCCAAAGCAGGCATTATTTACAACGATGTTAAACCCATAGCTTGTCGTGCTGCCGAAGAATGGAGAGACAAGCTAATTGGGTTGGGTTGGGAAGTTGCTCTCGCCACTGGCATGGGGGGCATTCTGGGCTATTCTGACCTAGATAAGCCCATCTGCCATACCACGGTTGAACAGCTCACCCCTCCTGGATTTGACGCTGAAATGTCTTTCGCGGTGGTGTTGGGAGGCGATGGCACTGTGCTGTCCGCATTTCGGCAGGTGGCAAGCTGCGGCATTCCCTTGTTAACGGTCAATACGGGCCACATGGGGTTTCTGACGGAAACCTATCTCAACCAACTTCCCGAAGCAATGGAACAGGTGTTAGCGGGGAACTATCAACTCGAAGAACGAACGATGGTCACAGTGCAGGCCATCCGAGATGATATTGTCGTCTGGGAGGCGCTTTGCCTGAATGAAATGGTCCTACACCGGGAACCCCTCACCTGTATGTGTCACTTTGAAATTCAAGTGGGACGCCATGCGCCGGTAGATATTGCGGCAGATGGGGTGATTATTTCTACCCCCACGGGTTCGACGGCTTATGGTCTCTCGGCTGGGGGTCCGGTGATCACGCCGGATGTCCCGGTGTTGCAACTGGTGCCGATTTGTCCCCATTCTCTAGCGTCTCGGGCTTTGGTGTTTGCCAATACTGAACCTGTGAAGATTTTTTCGGCGAATACCAATCGTTTGGTGATGGTGGTGGATGGGAATGCAGGGTGCTATGTACTGCCCGAGGACCAGGTGCGAATTCAGCGATCGCCCTACTCGGCAAAATTTATCCGGATTAATCCCCCGGAATTTTTCCATGTTCTCCGAGAAAAACTCGGCTGGGGTCTGCCTCACATTGCTAAACCCACTTCCGTAGAACTGCCTTAATCCCGAGGACCTCCGGTGCAGTCTCCACCCAGTCCCTGGGGCGATCGCACTTGAACCTTCCGGGATAGGGCGACTACTGCTCTATGGGAACTCCATAAAATAAAATATCCAAAAAAGGAGCGCGCCTGAAGGGTGGGACACTCGCAGACAAAGCCAGCGGGCGCGGCGTCATACAGTCTTGTTAGGTGCTTAACCATCGAATTTGGATCATTTATTTGTTGGAATACCCTATACCAACCGCCACCCTCCCCTGGGGGACCCGCCTATTCCAGGGTCCCTAACCCCCATCCCGCATCTTTTTCAACTAAAATAGAATCTAAACCTGATGGAAATCCGTCCACAAATAGGGTAAACCTTCTCCCAACCTGTAACGACAGCAGCAGAATTTCAGGATAAACGTCGCTATATTCTACCTAATCGGAATTCCTCTGATGGATCCCAACAATGGGCGCAGTTCACGCTATGGCTGATTTCCACAACTCCCTATTTCAATTGATAACCGCTCAGTTTTTAAACCCGATTACATTTGGCTTTGGCTCCCATATTTGTGCAAATGAACCTTAACGAAAGACAACAATATGTTTTATGGGCGACTGTTCGACACTATATCGCCACTGCCGAACCTGTAGGTTCTAAAACCTTGGTGGATGAATATAATTTAAGTGTCAGTCCCGCCACCATCCGCAATGCAATGGGGTGGTTAGAAAAAGCCGGATTACTCTATCAACCCCATACTTCTGCCGGACGAATTCCCTCGGATTCCGGCTATCGCATTTATGTGGATAAGCTAATTAAACCGGATGATGGCATCTCGCGACAAGTGGAACAGGCCCTGAGCGATCGCCTGAAGTTAGAAAATTGGGCTTTTGAAGCCGTGCTCAGAGGGGCTTCGCAAATCTTGGCTGCCCTCAGCGGATATATTGCCTTAATTACAATGCCTCAGACTCACACCGCTTGTCTGAGGCATTTGCAGTTAATCCAGATCGAACCCCGCAAAATTATGATTGTGGTGGTGATTGATAACTATCAAACCCAATCTGCTGTCATGGAACTTCCCGAGTCCCCAGAGGACTCCCTCGCCGATGCAGAAGTGGTCGATCGCGAGTTGCAAATCCTCTCAAATTTCCTCAATCACCATCTACGCGGCCAAACCCTCGCTGAATTATCCGCCCTGAATTGGACTGAATTAGGACGAGAATTTGAGCAGTATGCGGAAGTTTTGAGTCATTGGTTACAGGATTTAGCCGTCCGTGCTCAAACCCCAGGCAAAACTCAAATTTTGATTAGTGGGGTTTCGGAAGTGTTGAGACAACCTGAATTTTGTGAATTGACCCAAGTCCAGACTCTGATTCAACTGTTGGAAGAAGAACAGGACCAACTCCTGCCGTTGATTTTTGAACCCCCTGCACCGGAGGGGTCCGGACGGCGAGTGCAAGTGCGAATTGGGGCAGAAAATCCCCTAGAACCGATTAGAACCTGTACTCTGGTTTCCGCCACCTATCATCGGGGGACGGTCCCTGTGGGGAGTGTGGGGGTTCTCGGACCGACTCGGATGGTTTATGAAAATGCGATCGCGATCGTCGAGGCAGCAGCAGATTATTTATCGGAGGCACTCAGCGTCTAAAATAGAGTTCATGTTGCTTGCGATCGCCAGTCGAACCATGAACTCAACTCACAACCTCCGAGAACTCCTGAAACGCCCCGGAATGCTCGTCGTTCCGGGGATTTATGATTGTATCAGCGCCCAACTCGCCGAACGCGCCGGTTTTGAAATGGTCTTCACCAGTGGATTCGGCATCTCCGCCTCCACCCTAGGACGCCCCGATTACGGCTTCCTCACCGCCACGGAAATGTTATACAGTGTAGGCAGAATCGCACAATCGGTCAAAATTCCTGTAGTTGCCGATATCGATACCGGCTATGGTAATCCCCTCAACGTCATACGCACGGTAACCGATGCAGTGCAACAGGGAATTGCTGGCGTGATTTTAGAAGACCAGGAATGGCCGAAAAAGTGCGGTCACTTCCAAGGGAAACGGGTAATTTCCGCAGAAGAACATATACAAAAGATTCGCGCCGCAGTCCAGGCACGAGGTGAGAGTGGATTGGTAATTGTCGGACGCACCGATGCTAGAGCCCCGTTAGGGTTAGCCGAAGCCATTCGCCGGGGTCGCGCCTATTATGAGGCGGGGGCGGATATTGTGTTTATAGAGGCCCCGCAGTCGGTCCAGGAGTTACAGGAAATTGCCACCGCCTTTCGGGATGTGCCGTTGTTTGCCAATGCCATAGAAGGCGGAAAAACGCCGGTGTTGTCGGCGCAGGAGTTAGAGGCATTGGGGTATAAAATTGCGGTCTATGCGTTGTCGGGATTGTTTGCAGCAACGAAGGCGATCGAGGAGTGTTTCCAGTATTTAAGACAACATCAGACTACGACTGGGTTTGATAAGTTAGTGAACTTTCAGGAATTTGAAACCATCATTGATGTGCCGAAATACCGAGAA
>JAABSJ010000069.1 GCA_011390515.1 Oscillatoria sp. | reverse complement strand
CTGAATGGAGCCAGTTTTCTCCCTCTTCTGGTAGATTTTTATTTTGGAGTTGGATTGGGTCCGACTTTTGATATAAAATCCTATCGTAATGTGGCGATCGGATTCTGGCTAACCTTAGCCGAGGCTGACCCACAGAGGCATTACCCCAGACCCTGGAATAGGTTGCTGGAGGAATGCTGTTGACGCCTGCCGACAAAAAGCGCGATCCAGCGCAACCCTTAAGAACACTTCGAGAGAGGATAAAACATGACTTACGAACTTCCCCCCTTGCCGTTTGACTACACCGCCCTTGAGCCCCATGTGTCCAAGAGCACCCTGGAGTTCCATCATGACAAACACCATGCGGCCTACGTCAACAAATACAATGACATGGTGAAAGGCGCTGGTATGGAGAGCAAATCCATTGAAGAGGTAATCAAAGCCACCTACAATGACGCCTCTAAAGCCGGACTCTTCAATAATGCCGCCCAAGCTTGGAACCACACCTTCTACTGGAACTGCATCAAACCCAGTGGCGGTGGCAAACCCAGTGGGGCACTCGCCGACAAGATTGCGGCTGACTTTGGCAGTTTTGATAAATTTAAAGAAGAATTCGCCTCCGCTGCGGCCACCCAATTTGGTAGCGGTTGGGCCTGGTTAGTCTTGGATAAAGGCACCCTGAAGGTTGCCAAAACCAGCAATGCCGAAAACCCGATCGCAATGGGAATGACTCCCCTGTTGACCATTGATGTCTGGGAACACGCCTATTACCTGGACTACCAAAACAAGCGTCCTGATTACATTGAAACCTTCATCAGCAGCTTAATCAACTGGGATTTTGTCGCCGAACAAATGAAAAAAGCCGCTTAATCCCCGGTTAAATAACAATAACGGAGAGTCACTCCGTAAGGGCGATCGCCCTTGCTAACGGCTTCATCCTAGACAGTCACGAGGCGATCGTGACTGTTTTTTGTCGTGGATTCCCCCATTCCGTGGCATCATAACCTCATCCTTGGCACAATAGACTTCTTGCAAAATTCTCTTAAGCCCCCCTTAAGAAGAGGGGTTGGGGGGATCAATCCGTTTTTTTGCAAGAGGCCCAATATCAGGACTTACACAGATGTTGAGAATCCACCCTAAATGTAGAGGCGATTCGCGAATCGCCTCTACATTTAGGATTTAATGTTAAAGATTGGGTCAGTCTAGAATATATCTACCCATTCCAACCCACCCGGTTCAAGCCCCCCTCGAACACCAACCCTTTTTCCAGGATTTTCCACCCCTGGGTGTTCCCAGTGGGCAACGGATCCATCCGACCACCTTCTCTGCGCCCAGATTCGGTCGAAGTCAGGGTCGGGATATTAGAGTGTATTTACCTATAGAGGTTCGGTGGACTCATTATCGGTATTCTCTAAAAGCATAAGGCGGCCCCCTTTGGGCCTTGTCGGTTTGGAGTGAGGGCTGTACCGTATATTCATGAGAACCGCTATAAGTAGATGAGTGTAAATAATTGCACATAAGGAGTGCGGGCGTCTCGCCCGCTAGTGTTAGGTAGCTCTCAAGACGCCCGCACTCCTTAACATATTGACTGTGCCATTTATTCTGCACAATTGCTTACTAGACATCTCCAAAATTTCCAAAACATTACCTATAGCAATCCTAAATGATTTGTACCTCACCCGATGTCCCCTCGGATGTTCTGGGCCGCCGACGGTTGGGGGCCGCCGACGTCCATTCTACAACTGATTTAGGACTACTATATTGTGAATAAGAGATCCTTCACAAAACATGGTAAACTTTCGTAAAGTTTTGACTAAGAAACCCGGGCGAGTATTGACACGCATAAATTGAACGAGTATGATTCAGAGGATATAAAATATGTATCAACGGCTATTAGATATGAGCAAACGCCATCAAACAGCCCATACCCAAAGCGCTGTAGCCCTCCCTAAACCTTCTGATTCCCGCTCTGAAAGCGATATAGTCCTTAGTATTTAAGTGATTTTATCCAATCCCGACGCGAACAAATCGTTGTTATCCCCAAGGATTGTGTCAACCAAGCAGAATGCTCCAAAAAATTAATTTCATCTCAGGATTACCGAGATCGGGTTCTACCTTACTCGCCGCCTTACTGCGGCAAAATCCCCGCTTCCACAGCGCCATGACTTCCCCAGTCGGGGGTTTAGTGGAGCGAATGTTGGAAGCCATGAGTGAAAATAATGAGTTTTCCGTATTTATTTCCCCCGAACAAAAACGGGCGCTGATTCTGAGCATTTTTTCGGCCTATTATCACCCGCAAGCTGACCAAGAAGTAATCTTCGATACTAATCGCCTATGGTGCAGCAAATTGCCATTAATTCTGGAACTATTTCCCGAAGCCAAAGTCATCTGCTGTGTCAGAAACATTGCCTGGATTATGGACAGCATTGAGCTGCTAATTCGGCGCAACGCCTTTGATGTTTCCAGATTATTTAATAATCCAGCCGAACGGGCTACAGTTTATAGTCGCACCGAGGCATTAAGTCAAGGTTCGCGTTTAGTGGGTTATGCTTATAACGCCCTCAAAGAAGCATTTTACAGCGAACAGAGTGCATCTCTCCTATTGGTTGATTACGATTTATTAACCAAAGGGCCGGAGAAAACGATGTCGTTGATTTATCAATTTCTCGGCGAAGAGCCTTTTGAGCATGATTTTAATCATGTTGAATATCAAGAGCCGGATTTTGATAATAAACTGCAAACAAAAGGGTTACATCAAGTTCGTTCTCAAGTTGAGTTTAAACCGAGAACAACAATTTTACCCCCCGACTTGTTTGAGCGATTTAATGGCTTATCTTTTTGGACAGAGGCTACAAATAGCCGCGCCAGTGCGATCGTAGCAAAAGCCAAATAAACCGTCAAACCTTGACGGTGACTGTAACATTGACAACACTAAGTAAAAATCAACAGGTAACTTACCATGACCAACCAAATAATTTTCGTGGACTCCTCAGTAGAAGACTATCAAAGCCTAATTAACAACGCCGATGCCGCTCAAATTTTCATTTAAAATGAAAATTTGAGCGGCATCGAACAAATTACCAATGCCTTAGCTAATCAAAAAGATATTGTATCTGTACAGATACTTTCTCACGGTAGCGAAGGCAGTTTAAAACTCGGTACTGATGTACTGAATGGGAATAATATAGAAAATTTTAATACTCAGCTAAAACAGTGGGGAAATGCCCTAACTGAAAATGGCGATATCCTATTATATGGATGCGACGTAGCCGCCGGAGAAACTGGCAAGAATTTTGTCAAGCGATTGAGCGAACTCACAGGCGCAGATGTCGCAGCCTCTAACGACTTAACCGGAAATCAAGCCCAAGGCGGCGACTGGGATTTAGAAATAGCAACGGGCCAGATTGAATCCGCCGTGCCCTTTAATCAGGAGGCGATGGAAGATTATGACTATACACTGGCTAACTTTAATGTCACAGTGGCAACCGATGATGGCACTGGCACTGTAGCAGGTACATTAAGCAAAGCCATTTTAGATGCGAATACCGCAGCAGGGGATGACACGATTACCCTACAAACAAACGTTACTGTTACAGGAGTGATGCTGACCCTAGTTAACAGCAACATTGATTTTATTGGCAATAACAATAGTGTCGATGGCGGTAGCAGTTTCCGTCCCTTCTTTGTCAAGTCGGGAACCGTGAATTTCTCCAACATGACTGTCACCAATGGTAAAGCCCAAGGGGGAAATGCGGCAAACCGAGGCGCTGGTGGGGCTGGTATGGGCGGTGGTTTATTCATCTACGACGGCACTGTAGGGATAAATAACGTCACCTTTAGCAATAATAGTGCGATCGGCGGGAATGGTAACGCCGGCGGTGGTCGAGGCGGCGGCGGGATGTTTGGCAATAGCGTTGCAGGGACCGCAAGTGGGGGCGGTGGTCTTTTTGGAAATTCTACAAGCAGCGCAGGTGGCTACGGTGGCAATGGCAACTATGGTGGCAGCGCAGGAGCCGGGACTACCGGAGGCGCGGGGGGCTTCGGCGGCGGGGGCGGCGGCGGTAACTCCGTTGACGGCGGTGCGGGGGGCTTCGGCAGCGGCGGCGGCGGTGTTGCGTCCGGCAGCTTCTCTGGTGGCGCGGGGGGTTTCGGCGGCGGTGGTGGCGGCGGTTTCTCTAATGGATCGGGCGGTGCGGGGGGCTATGGCGGTGGTGGCGGTGGTGGCGGTGGTGGCGCTGCCCCTCTTGGGTTTGGCGGTGTAGGCGGTACTTTTGCTGGTAATGGTATCGGCGTTGGCGGCGTTGGGGGTGGCGGCGCTGGTTTAGGCGGTGCCATCTTTGTCCGCAGTGGATCTTTAGCACTAAACAACGCCACCTTTACGAGTAACACAGCCACAGGCGGCACATCTACGAACAACGGGCAAGGCAAAGGTGGGGCAGTTTTTGTCATGCAGTCCCTCACCAATACCAACGGCAACAACCAGGGAATGCCAACTGCGTTACCTACTGTCAGTGCCTTTGGGTTCCTCAGCACCAGCGGTAATACTGCCGCTCAGAACGCAAGCACTACCACAGATAATAACGATATCTACGGGACAATTATCAACACCGCACCCGTTCTTGCCGATACCGTCGTCACCCTTAATTCTGTCCCAGAAGACGCACCAGCACCCACTGGCGCTGTCGGCACTCTCATTTCCTCCCTTGCGGCTATAGGTACAAACATCACCGACCCCGACACTGGGGCATTGGCAGGCATCGCCATCACCGCCGCCGACACGACTAACGGCAGTTGGTTTTACACCATAGATGGCGGTACAACTTGGACTGCCTTGGGTACAGTATCCGATACCAACGCTCGCTTACTGGCGGCTGATGCCAACACCCGCATTTACTTCCAACCAACAATCGCCGACTACAACGGCACTCTCACCAACGCCATCACGTTCCGCGCCTGGGATCAAATAGTGGGCACGAATGGCAGCACAGCCAATAGCAGCATCAACATAGGTGTCAGCACTCTCACCGACACCGCAGATATCACCGTTACCGCAGTTAATGACATTCCCAACTTCACCGCTACCAACCCAACGGCAGTTAATGAAGACGCAGGAGTGCAAACTGTCGCAAATTGGGCAACCTTCAATCCAGGAGGGGGTGCGGATGAAGCCACACAAACGGCCACATATACCGTTAGTAATATCGGGACTCCTGGCTTATTTGCGGTGGCTCCAGCGATAGATGCCAACGGTCAACTCACCTACACTCCTGCGGCTGATGCCTTCGGCACTTCTACCTTTGATGTTGCAGTTCAAGATAACGGCGGTACTGCTAACGGTGGTGTTGATACTTCCGCAGTACAAAACTTTACTATTACTGTTAACTCTGTCAATGACAAACCCAGTTTTAGTAACGCTGGCGACCAAATCCTAACAGCTTGGACAAACACAGTTCAAGCAGTTAGTAACTGGGTAAATAGTGTTACTTTCGGCCCCGCCAATGAATCAACTCAATCTGTTAGCAACTATACCGTTAGTAACACCGACAATACCTTATTTACCACTCAACCAAATGTAGCAACCGATGGCACACTTACCTACACTCCTAGCGGTAAACCTGGTACTGCCACCGTAACTGTGCAACTGCAAGATGACGGCGGTATAGCCAATAGTGGTGTTGACCTTTCCGACACAGCCACCTTTAATATCACTATTCCCGTACCGAAAGTTAACCTGACTGCCAGCACAACTACTGCCAGTGAAGCCGGGACAACTGCTATTACTTTTACCGCTACTGCCGAAGGTAATGTTGTCGGCGCTCAAACCATTGATTTAGCCTTAACGGGTACTGCGAGTGCTGCTGATTTTACTGGTGCTATTCCCACTCAAATAACCATCCCAGATGGCAGTAGTACGGGACAAGTAACTATCACAGTTAATGATGATTTTCTTGTCGAAGGTGATGAAACAGCCACTTTAACAATTAGCAACCCATCAACCGGGATAGGATTAGGAACTACGATTAACCAAAGTGTGACGATTACTGATAACGATACTGTTGGCATCACCGTCACACCCACCACAGGTTTAACCACAACGGAAGCCGGAGGAACCGCTAATTTTACAGTCGTTTTAAATACTCAACCAACGGCTGATGTTACTATCCCATTAACTAGCAGTAACACCGCTGAAGGGACAGTAGATAAAACCAGTTTAACTTTCACCAATGCTAACTGGAATGTGGCCCAAACAGTCACAGTAACGGGAGTAGATGACTTAGTAGTTGATGGCGATATTGCTTACAACATTGTCACCGCTGCGGCCACCAGTACCGATACTAATTACAACGGTGTTGATGCTACGGATGTGGCAGTTAGTAATACTGATAACGACACCACACCGACACCTGCACCACCCACGATTACTACCACTGGTACAACCAACGATAACACCCCAGACATTACAGGAACAGCCGAAGCGGGAAGTACCGTTAATATCCTGCAAGATGGCACCAATATCGGTACAGCCACCGCTGATGCTAGTGGAAATTGGACATTTACGCCAGAAGAAGCCATAGCAGATGGCACTTACAACTTTACGGCCACGGCAACAGATGGGGAGGGAAATGTTTCTGCGGCTTCAACTGCTAGTAGCTTAACCATTGATGCTACTGCACCAGCAGTACCTATTATCACCACCACTGGCACAACTAACGATAACACCCCAGACATTACAGGAACAGCCGAAGCCAACAGTACCGTTAATATCTTGCAAGATGGCACCAATATCGGTACAGCCACCGCTGATGCGAGTGGGAACTGGACATTTACGCCAGAAGAAGCCATAGTAGATGGCACTTACAACTTTACTGCCACGGCAACAGATGAGGCCGGAAATGTTTCTCTTGCTTCTACTGCCAGTAGTTTAACCGTAGATACCAGCAGCGAAGAGCCTCCTGTAGAACAGCCTCCTGTAGAACAGCCTCCTGTAGAAGAGCCCCAGAGCAGTCCCTTTATTATCCAAATATTTGGACCCATTGGACCGGATTATTTTAATCAGTTCCTAGCCAATAATCCAGTCAGCACTCCCCTAGTGGATGCTGCCTCCATTCTAGCTGATGTTCCCGACATTTGTAACCTGTTGGTGACCATGCCAACTCGGACAACCTTGGGGAACATAATTTCTGGCACTCCGGGAACGGATATCCTAATCGGCACTCAGGAAGCGGAGTCTCTCCTTGGAACAAACGAGGGGATTTTTATCCAAGGATTAGCCGGAAATGACCAAATCTTTGGGGGGAATGGCAATGATAACATTCACGGCAATCAAGGGGAGGATTTCATTGATGCCGGTCCCGGGGATGACTTAGTTCATGGGGGACAAGGACATGATTACATTGTTGCTAATTCAGGCAATAATGAGATGTACGGCGATTTAGGACAGGATACCCTAGTTGGCGGCCCGGGCAATGATTTTATGAATGGGAATCAAGGGAATGATGTCCTATTTGCTGTAGCCGGAAACAATACCCTACATGGGGGACAAGGAGATGATAGCCTCATCGGTGGCACCGGGGATGATATTTTATTTGGCGACAAAGGAAATGATATCATCTGTGCCGGGTCCGGGAATAATTTCCTCTATGGCAATCAAGGAAATGATATCCTGACGGGTGGGGATGGAGATGATGTTCTGTATGGCGGCAAAGATGATGATTTGCTCATCGGTGGCGCTGGAAATGACTGGCTATCTGGGGATTTAGGAAATGATATCCTCATCGGTGGGGCCGGACAAGACCACTTTGTGATTCGCCCAGATACCGGAGTTGATGTCATCGTGGACTTTACCGATGGAGAGGATTTAATCGGGTTAGCCGAAGGGTTAACTTATAATGACTTAACTCTCACCCAAGGGGATAATGGCGCGGTGATTTCTGTGGGAAATGAGGTCCTAGCGATCGTCAATGGTGTGAATATAGCGCTACTTGACCAGCAGGATTTCTTTGCAGTCGTTTAGGTTGGTCTGTTGTCCAATGACCCGTGAACTCTGAGAAAGATAGAAACCCAGTTTCTCAAAGAAACTGGGTTTCTGGCACTTAGGGGCTGCAAAAAAAGAGAGGTGAGGGGGATTTCTTTTTTTGAATTGATGCCTTATGATCTGGACAGTGAAAAGTTCTGTGAGATGATTATGTAGGGGTCTTAAACTGTCCAGTGCGTCTGTGTATGGCCTGATTCATAAATGACTCTTTGGCGTGAAGGAAGTTTGTCAAAAGTAAGCTGAGGGAACTCCAAAAAATAAAATATTCTATCAGAGATCCCCCCAACCCCCCTTAACAACGCCAATCGGCTTTTCCAATTCTGCAAAACTTCTAATGCAGAAGTTTTTTTATGGAAATCCCTGAGTGGACTTTCAGCTCAAATAGAAGGGGCAGATTGTGCTAGAGTAAGCCGAACAATTTGCTCACTCGGATAACCACTGCTGGGTACGGTTCTGAACCAACCCAAAAAACCTTGCCAAATCGTCGAGGGCATGGATAAACTCAGAATTTATAAAATACCCATAACTAAGGCATTTAACTTGATAATGTGAAACCAATGCAGAGGGTGTCCACAGTAGTATTCACTCAGTCCCACTGCATTCAGATAAGTGGGGAAAAGCGGGGGTCCGATTGCATAACAGGATGCCCCAGACCCTGATTACGAACCATTCAAAGGCCGCCTCACGGCTGAATGCGGGCCGTAGACTTTGGAGGATTTGTTCAAGTTGCTCTTTTGGGTGCATAATGGTAACACTGGTTAGCTTAGAATACTTACCAGTATGACTTATGGACTGGTTTTATGCTGGTCCATTTTTTTAAGGCCATTGAGCGATCCCTCGGGGTTATACAGAACTTTTCACTGTCCAGTTTGCTTACCAACTCCATTTACTGCTCCATTAGGTCAGAATGATGACAACGACGAAAAACCCCAAGGAAACAACCCCGGAAATTAACTTAAAGGATCAGCAATACTACTTCAACCGAGAATTAAGTTGGGTTGAATTTAATTACCGAGTTTTACAAGAAGCCTTTGACCCTCGGACTCCGTTGTTAGAACGGCTGAAATTTTTAGCAATTTTCAGTGCTAACTTAGATGAATATTTCATGGTGCGAATTGCGGGACTGAAACAGCAGGTGGAAGCAGGAGTATCCTCCCTGACTCCTGATGGACGCACCCCGCAACAACAATTGGATGAAGTCGGCGATCGCCTGCATCCAATGGTAGCCGAACAACATCGCCATTTTGAAAAAATCCTCCGTCCCCAACTGATTGCTTATGGCATCCAGATCCTCGATTATATGGATCTCAACCAGGAACAGCGCACCTACCTGCAACAGTATTTTGAAGAAGAAATTTTCCCGGTTCTCACCCCCTTAGCCGTCGATCCGGGACATCCCTTTCCCTACATTTCTAACCGCAGTCTGAATCTGGCTGTGGTGATTAAAGACCCAGAAACAGACGAAGAATTTTTTGCCCGGGTGAAAGTCCCCAAAGTTTTACCCCGATTTGTTCCCATTCCCGAAGCGCCCCGAGACTCCAGCAACAGTCAGGGGGAAGGACAGAGAAAAAGCTGGACTTTTACACCTTTAGAACAGGTGATTGCCCATAATTTAGAGTTTCTATTTCCGGGGATGAATATTTTGGAATATCATCCATTTCGGGTGACTCGTAACGCGGATATTGCCCTAGAAGAAGATGAAGCGGATGATTTACTTCTGGCGATCGAACAAGAAATTCGCAAGCGACGAGTCGGCGGTTCCGTGGTGCGAATGGAAGTGCAATCGGATATTCCCTCCTCGGTGCGTGAAATGCTGCGGGAGGAATTGGGTTTAGTTCATCATGAAGTGTATGAAGTCGAGGGATTGCTGGGGTTAGTAGACTTAATGGGATTGATGGATTTACCCCTACCGGACCTGAAATATCCGGTGTGGAATCCAGTGACTCCCGCCTCCTTCCGTCGCCTGGGAGAACTGCCCTCAGAACCGAATCTGGAGGATATGGAAGAGACGGAGGATTTGTTTGCTTTGATCCGATCGCGAGATTTGTTGATCCATCATCCCTATCATTCCTTTAGCGCAACGGTCCAGCGATTTATTACCCAGGCGGCATACGATCCATCGGTCTTAGCGATTAAAATGACCCTCTATCGGACCTCTGGGGATTCGCCGATTGTGAATGCCTTAATTGCTGCTGCCGAAAATGGCAAACAGGTGGCGGTATTGGTGGAACTAAAAGCTCGCTTTGATGAGGAAAATAATATCTCTTGGGCGCGCAAGTTAGAAAAAGTAGGCGTTCATGTGGTGTATGGGTTGGTCGGACTGAAAACCCATACTAAAGTCGGGATGGTGGTGCGTCGGGAAGCTGATGGAATCCGGCGCTATGCTCATATTGGGACAGGGAATTATAATCCCAAGACTGCGCGACTTTATACGGATTTGGGGTTAATTACCTGCCGGGAAGAGATCGGGGCGGATTTAACGGATTTGTTTAATTATTTGACGGGGTATTCCCGACAGCGCTCTTACCGGACTTTGTTAGTTGCGCCAGTGAACATGAGGGAACGGATGACGGCCTTAGTCCAGCGGGAAATTGACAATGCTAAACAGGGAAAACCGGGGCGAATCGTGTTAAAAATGAATGCCTTGGTAGACCCGAAAATGATTGTTAAGCTCTATGAAGCCTCAAGGGCGGGGGTGCAGATTGATTTAATTGTGCGGGGGATTTGCTGTTTGCGTCCGGGGGTGCCGAATGTCAGTGAAAATATCCGGGTGTTGAGTATTGTGGGGCGGTTTTTAGAGCATTCCCGGATGTTTTATTTTTATAATGATGGGGCAGAAGAGGTGTACATGGGGAGTGCGGATTGGATGCCTCGGAACCTGAATCGACGGGTGGAGGCGACGACTCCGGTGCAAGACCCAGATTTGGCAAAAGACCTCCAGGAAATTTTGGGGATTATGTTAGCAGATAATCGCCAAGCGTGGGAGTTACAGCCGGATGGGAGTTATCTGCAACGGCGGGGAAAGAATGAGGCGATCGCCCAAAGTTCTCAGAATATTTTGATGGAAATGGCCCTGCAACAAGGGTGAGGGTGAGGAAATTCCGAGGGAGGGGCGCAAAAACTACGCCCCTGGACCGCTGGACCCCAGGGGTTAGGGGCGGTTGGGGTTGAAACCGGGTTTAGGCGATCGGGCGATCGCTAAAGGTGCGGTTGAATTCATCCAGCAAATCGTCGAGTTCTTCGATCGCCTGATTTACATCAATTCTGAGGGTTCCTAAGTTGGGTTGTTCTAACAGACGCACGAGGGTTTCCCGTTTGTCTGCGATCGCGCTGACCCGTTCTCTGAGTTTTTGTTCGTCCATTTCTGCCTTCCCTTTGTTTTTGCTAATCTCACTGTAAACAGTTTTGTTGATGCCGATCAGGTTGAGATCCGGCAGCTTGCTCTATTATAAAATCAGCCATTTGTCAAGCTGAATCGATCAGCCGAGGGCGGCGGTATCCGATGGGGAATACCAACGGGGTTTCTTGACCACCCCCGACGCGCTTTTTACCCCATCAGGGCCAGAAATCCAGTGGTTAGTCTGAATGATTGAAGACAAGACCGATGCCCTAAATCTTCGATCGCCTCCCTTAACGAGGCGATCGCAGTTTTTCCCTCTTGATCCCCGAATCAGACGGGTCTGGCATTCTTGAACCTGACCCATTTTAACAAAGATTCACAAGGGTAACCATCATCGGCCTGAAAACAACCGGCGAGATTGTTGTAGTGCGATCGCCGACAGGGGACAATAGAACTTTGCACTTTAAGCGCGATCGTTCATTCACTCACCATCATGTTAGCTAAACTTTCTTTGGGAACCCTGGGTTTATCCCTGGGCAGTCTGATCACCGTAGTTGGCTTCTATGCTTACTTTAACGACTACGCTACCTTAAATCTGGCCGGATTCTTTTATGGCATTCCCCTGTTACTCGGTGGATTGGCCCTGAAAGCGGCAGAACTCAAGCCGGTCCCTTTCACTCACCCCACCTCCCCGGATATCTTAGAACTGCGAGAAAAACAAGCCACTCAAATCCAAAATCAAATTCGCAAAGATGTCAGGCGCTATCGCTATGGTCAAGATGCTCATTTGGATGATTCCTTGGAACGATTTGGTCTGAATCCCTCCGATGAAGCCCGACCTGTTCTCGTGGGGATTCGAGAAGAGAATGTAGAGGGATGCTATGCTTTAATTTTAGAATTTGATTCCCCACAATTTCCCTTAGAAATTTGGCAGCAAAAGCAAGAAAAAATCGAAAAGTTTTTTGGTCCTGGGATCTCGGCTCAGTTCAATAATACTGAGGGTAATCACATTGATTTGACGCTAATTGCTAACCATTGACCCTTTACAATCCGCGTAAATTTCCTAGAAAGACGGGGGATTTACCCCGTCTTTGACTTCCAAAAAAAAACAGATAAAAATCTCATACACTCCCTGAAGATAGGGTTAAATGATTTATTTTTCGAGTCTAACGACATACCATTGAAAATATTCTCCTGGCCCCAAATCAAATTCACAACTGGTTTCCAAAAGATATTGAGCTTGGGCATCGATAGTGGGAAACTTTTGCAAATCCCGAGGTAAATTATCCTGGCGATCGCCTAAAATTGCTTTGAGCTTGGAGAGCAATTCCTCAGCGGTCACTAATTGTTCCGGTTGATTGCATTCGAGGACGACAAAATGAGTGGGGTCTTGATACATTAAGGAGTTAGGCATCGTTTTATTCGGATGACTGCTTTTGATACGGTTGACTGATTCGGGGTCAGGATGCAACTTCAGTGTTGCGCCAAGGGGCAGAATATGTCAGTTCCTCAAGGGAAAGTCGCAAAAGCTTTTTCCTTGGAGGACCAACCCACCATTCTAACGCACCATTCTCATACACTATTCCTGAACGGGATGGCGATCGCCACTGTAGACGAGGGACCGGCAATAGCCTGCTCGTTTCCCTTCAACAGACGAATCCCCAGGGGATCTGCACCCCAGTCGGCAATATTAAGGTTTAACAAAGAATCCGGCCCGACTGGCTTAAAGCTCCTATAATTTGGCTAAAATTAGAGAAGAATTGTATCAGAGTTCTATACCATTCCTAACTGATTTATAAATTCTTTCTTGCTCCCCCCTCTCCCCTTTGGGGAGAGGGGGGCTGGGGGGTGAGGGTCTTTTTTCCGACCAAGGACCAAGGACCAAGGACCAAGGACCAAGGACAAATGGAGAATACCGCTCACCGGATTTTACCCTTTGCTCCCTATTCTAAACAACAAAAACAGTTCAGGCCAAGGGAAAGCCGGTCAATCAATAGAAAGTCAAAGACAAGGGAACGAGAGACAGAAATGGAGCGCGAGAAAATGTTCAAGGGGGAGAAATGCCGAACCAAGTTTTAGGATTGTTCACAAACCCAGCGATCGCCAATCTGCCGGGGGAGAGATTACTCTCATTTATCCCTCACGGGCATTGTTATTTGTGGAAGCCCTGGTTAGTCGGACTTCATGTTGGTTCCGACGCCCTGATCGCCCTTTCCTATTTTGCCATTCCCCTAACCCTGTTATATTTTATCCGCCAGCGAAAAGACCTCCCCTTTAGTTGGATTTTTGTATTATTTGGGGCATTTATCATCTCCTGTGGGACCAGCCATTTAATGGAAATCTGGACCCTGTGGCATCCGGACTATTGGCTATCCGGGGGAATCAAAGCGATCACAGCCGGAGTCTCCCTCGCCACAGCGATTTTACTGGTTTCCCTGATTCCCAAAGCCTTGGCATTGCCGTCCCCAGAGCAGTTAGAGCAAGCCAACCAGCAACTCCAGACAGAAATCAGACAACGACAGCAGGTGGAAACAGCGTTACGGGAAAACGAAGCGCTGTTGAGAACCGTCATTGACCGATCGCCCCTAGGAATTGCCCTAGTGACCCATGAAGGTGGCATCACCCAACCCAATCTGGCACTGCAACAGATCCTCGGATATAGTGCCGAGGAACTCAATGCCATGAGCTTGAGCGACTTTAGCTTTACTCCTCAACCGATGCAACCGGAGGAGGAAATCCCCGACGGACAAGAGACATCCGCCAACAGTACCGAGGCACAAGAACAGCATTACCAACGGAAAGATGGAGAAATGCGGACCGCTCAGGTGCTGGTTTCTGAGATTACAGCCGAAGCAGAGAAACCGAGCTTAACCCTGTTGATGATCGAGGATATTACCGATCGCAAACACCAAGAAATCGCCCTGCGATCGCTCAACTTGGAACTAGAAGCGCGAGTTGCCGAACGAACCGAACAATGGCAAACCGCCAACGAGGAATTGCGGGGAGAAATTAACGAACGCAAACGGATAGAAGTAGCACTGCGCGAGAGTACATCCCACTTACAAACCCTGGTCAAACAAGCCCCCGTGATTCTCTATGCCACCGATCGCAATGGCATCATTACCCTATTGGAAGGGAAAAACCTGACCTCCTTAGGGTTGAACCGAGAAACGGCGATCGGTGCATCCATTTTCGACTGGTACGCCGATGATCCGAGTATCCTCAACCAGGTCCAGCAGGTATTTAACGGTCAAGAAGAAAACTGGATCGGCAATTGGAATGGATTAATTTATGAACATAAATTGACACCAATCTGGGAGGAAAGCGGCACCGTGACTGGGGTGATTGGGGTAGCGACGGACCGGACCGAACAGGTGCGATCGCAAGAAGCCCTTGCTCAAAGTGAAGAACTCTATCGTACCCTGACCCGCAACTTTCCCCAGGGTGCAGTCTTCCTCCTAGACCGAAATCAACGGTTTTTACTCGCAGAAGGGTCAGGTTTAGAGACGGCAGGACTTTCTAAAGCCGTCGTAGAAGGCAAAACCCTCAGTGAGGTGTTTTCATTAGAAGCCAGAACCCTCTTAGAACAGAGTATTCAGGAAATCGAGGGCAACTCAACCTCAGTCATCCAGGAAATGCCCTGGAATGGCCGGTGGTACCTCACCCACACCGTACCCGTGCGCACCGAAACCCGCCAAATCGACTCCGTGATGATCGTGGCCCAGGATATCACCGATCGCAAAAACGCCGAACAGGAACGCGATCGGTTCTTCACCCTCTCCCTAGATATGCTCTGCATCGCCGGATTCGATGGATATTTCAAACGCCTCAATCCCGCCTGGGGAAAAATCCTCGGTTACACCGACGAAGAACTGTTTTCCCAACCCTTTATCGAGTTGGTCCATCCGGACGATCTCGCCGCCACCCTTGCCGAAACCGCGAAACTGAGCAACTTGAACCTGGACATCCTCGGCTTCGAGAACCGCTATCGCTGCAAAGATGGCTCCTATCGTTGGCTGCGCTGGAACACCACCCCCTTTCGCGAACAAGGATTACTCTACGGTGTCGCCCATGACATCACCGACCGGAAACAAGCCGAAGAAGCCCTCGCCGAAAGCGCCGCTCAACTTCAGATCGTCTTTGAAGGGGCGGGGATTGGTATCGCCCTAGGGACTTTGGACGAGGGGCGGATTTTAAAAAGCAATCCCGCCTTTGAGAAAATGCTGGGCTACTCGGAAACCGAGCTCTCTACCATGAGCTTTTCTGACTTCACCGATCTGGAAGATTTACAGAAAGAACTCCCCCTATTTCAGGCGGTGGTAGCCGGAGAGCGCCCCAGCTATGAAATCCAGAAGCGCTATATTCGCAAAGATGGATCGCGGATCTGGGTTGATCTGACCGTTTCCATCATTCGAGATGCCAATGGCAATAATAAATTTGCCGTGGGGATGGTTCAGGATATTACCGAACGGTTTGAAGCCGCAGAAGCCCTGCGCCAGAGCGAGGAAAAATATCGCTCCGTGGTGGATAACATTAAAGAGGTGATTTTCCAAACCGATGCTCAGTTTTCCTTCACCTTTCTCAATCCAGCTTGGGAGGAAATTACCGGATTTGAGATTGACCAGACCCTGGGCAGGTCCTGGTTAAATTACATTTATGAACCGGATGTCGAGCCCTTTTCCCAATATTTAGAAGCACTCATCTCTGGAGAACAGCAGAACTGTGAAGATTCCATGCGATACCGCACCAAAGCGGGAAGCTACCGTTGGATTGAAGTCTTTGCCCGAGGAAGTCGCAATCAGGCCGGAGAGTTGACCGGGATTAGTGGCACCCTGAATGATATTACCTTCCGCAAACAGGCCGAGTGGGAAAAGACCCAATTAATTGCCTCCCTGAAAGAGAGTGAGGCCGCGATTCGGGCACTCTATTCTGTGACAGCCGATCGCAGTCTGGACTTTGATACCAGGCTCTCACGAATGTTAGAGATGGGATGTCGGCGCTTTGGCTTGGAAATTGGGATGGTAGGCCGTTTGGACAGCCCGAGGGAGAGTCGAGACGGGATGGATCGCGCTTCTACCCTGGAGGCGATCGCCCTGCAATTACCTTCTAATGGTTTAATTCCCTTGACCCAAGGGGATGCCTTTAAATTAGACCTCACCTATTGCTCCGTTGCCATCCGGCAATCCGAGCCCGTCTGCATCCCCTGTGCCCGAGAATCCGAATGGCGGGAGCATCCCGCCTATCAAACTCGGGGATTAGAAGCCTATCTGGGAGTGCGACTGCTCGTCTCCGGAGAGGTTTACGGTTGTCTGAGCTTTTCCTCACCCCAACCCAGCACTCACCCCTTTAAATCCGTAGATCAAGAGTTGTTGAAACTGATGGCCCAATGGATCGGCGGTGAGATCGAGCGGAATCAGGCTCAAATCGCCCTGCAACAGCAACTCCATCGCAGTCTGCTCCTGGGCCAAATAACGCGGGAAATCCGCCAAAGTTTAGACGCTCAAAAGATTTTCCACACCACTGCTACTCAAATTGGTCAAGCATTTGGGGTGAATCGCTGTTTGATTCATAGTTACATCCCCACGGACCCACCGAGAATGCCCTTAGTTGCGGAGTATTTAGAGCCGGGAGCTCAATCCATGATGAACTTGGAGGTGCCAGTAGCGGGGAATCCTCATGCGGAACAAGTGTTGGCCTTCGATACGGTGGTGGTTTCCCATGATGTCTATAAGGACCCCCTGCTGAAAGGAGCGGAGGCGATGTGTCGGCAGGTTGGCGTCAAATCCATGTTAGCGGTGCGGACCTCCTATCAGGGGATCACCAATGGGGTGATCGCGATCCAACAGTGCGATCGCTTCCGACGCTGGACTCGCGAGGACATTGAGTTGTGTGAAGCTGTTGCCGAACAAGTGGGAATTGCCCTCGCTCAAGCTCGACTCCTGGAACAGGAAACCCTCGCCCGAGAGGAAGTGGCCCTCAAAAGCCAAGCCGCTTTGCAAGCGCAGGAAGCCGCAGAAGCGGCTAACCGCGCCAAGAGTGAATTCCTCGCCACCATGAGCCACGAAATCCGCACCCCGATGAATGCAGTGATTGGCATGACTGGGTTGCTCTTGGATACGCCGTTGAATGCCGATCAGCGCGACTTTGTGGAAACGATTCGCACCAGTGGCGACGGCTTGCTGACGATTATTAACGACATCCTCGACTTCTCCAAAATTGAGTCCGGGAAGATGGACTTGGAGGAACATCCGTTTAATCTGCGCACCTGCATCGAGGAATGTCTGGACTTGGTGGCTTCTAAAGCGGCAGAAAAACAACTCGAACTGGCCTATTTGTTCGGTCCCCAAACTCCCGAAGGTATCATCGGCGATGTCACCCGCTTGCGTCAAATTTTGGTGAATCTACTCAGTAATGCGGTTAAATTTACCCAGGAAGGGGAAACGATTGTCTCGGTGAATGCGACGTTGGTGCAGGATGCTCAGTTGGGGAACCAGATAGAACCTGGAACTCCGAGGGGGATTTATCAAATTCACTTCTCTGTGAAAGATACCGGGGTGGGAATTCCCCCTGAGCGCATGGATCGCCTGTTTAAGTCGTTTTCTCAGGTGGATTCTTCCACGACGCGCAAATATGGGGGTACGGGTTTAGGGTTGGCGATCGCCAAGCGTCTGAGCGAACTGATGGGCGGTACGATGTGGGTGGAAAGTCAAATCGGCGTCGGTTCGACGTTCCATTTCACCATTCAGGCAGCAGCCACTTCGGAGTTTGCCTCGGTGAGTCCAGAGGATGAAGTGCCGCAACTCACGGGCAAACATTTACTGATTGTGGATGATAATGCCACTAATCGCCTGATTCTCACCCGCCAAGCCCAATCCTGGGGCATGATTCCCTACGCCGCAGCTTCGGGTCCTGAAGCGTTGGCTCAGTTGCAGGATGCGGATACCCGGTTTGACCTGGCTATTTTGGATATGCAGATGCCGGACATGGATGGGTTGGCCCTAGCAGGGGCGATTCGTCAACTCCCCGAGGGCGATCGCTTACCTTTGGTGATGTTGACTTCTCTGGGTTGGCAACCCGTTTCTCGGGAAGCTTCCGGAATCGATTTTGCGGCGTTTTTGAGTAAGCCGATCAAACAATCCCAACTGTTTGATATCTTGATTGGGATTTTCTCTCGGCAATCGAATGGTCAGGATTCAAAGGGCCGTCGCGCTCCCGCTTTGCCTCGTCAGTCTACTCCCATCAAGAGCGATCGCCCTCTGAAGATTCTGTTAGCGGAAGATAATGTGGTGAACCAAAAGGTGGCGTTGCGGATTTTAGAGCGGATGGGATATCGTGCTGATGTCGCCAGTAACGGATTGGAGGCGATCGCCGCCCTGAATCGTCAAAGCTACGATGTCATTCTCATGGATGTACAAATGCCGGAAATGGATGGGTTAGAAGCAACCCGTCGCATCTGCTTAGAATGGAGCGAACGCAGGGATGTTTCTCCGATGGGACGCCCTTGGATTATTGCCATGACGGCTAATGCTATGCAAGGCGATCGCGAAATCTGTCTGCAAGCGGGAATGGATGATTACATCAGCAAACCCATTCGCATGGAAGCCCTCGCTCAAGCACTGGCTGGATGCAGTATGTATTCCGAATCCTTACCTGCGCCACCCCCATCTCCCAATTCTCCCCCATCTCCCCCATCTCCCCCCTCTCCCCCCTCTCCCATGTCTAATTCTTCATTGTCCGAAACCAGTTCTGAACCTCCCATCGATGTCAAAGCGTTGCAAAACTTACGAGAAATGGTGGGGGAAGATGAGCCTGAAGCGTTTATTGAAGTGGTTGAGAGTTATCTAAACGATTTACCCAATCTGTTAGAAACCCTGGAAACTGCTGTGCAGGAACAAGATGCTCCCACCCTCCATCGATCGGCTCACACTTTAAAATCAACCAGTGCCACCCTCGGCGCGAAACCCTTGGCGCAATTGAGCAAACAGCTAGAACATCTCGGACGAACGAGTTCAGAAGAAGGAACGCTCTTACCCCCAGAGGCATTGGCACTGGTGCGATCGATTCACTTGGAGTACGAACGCCTCAAGCCCGCTTTACAAGATG
This sequence comes from Oscillatoria sp., assembly GCA_011390515.1. Classification (GTDB taxonomy): domain Bacteria; phylum Cyanobacteriota; class Cyanobacteriia; order Cyanobacteriales; family Laspinemataceae; genus Laspinema. The sequence continues at coordinate 5,640 of JAABSJ010000069.1, read as the reverse complement.
AGTTGCTGCATGACAGGGGTTGAAGAGCAACCTCGTCACCCCCCTATCCTAGGACTGACGCCAGTCCCGGTTCAAAACTCTAAATGGAGCCACGGCTGGGCAATGTCCATCCTACATCTGTGTGATCCGTAAGTCCTGTATCTATTGAAGGCGATACTGAGGTCCTAGGCTAAAGGTATGGGAAACCATTAGCATAACAATAGATGCCGATATGGGTGATCGAATTTCTGGCGGATAGAAAGCATGGATACGGTGAAATTGGGTGCGTCTAAATGTCCGGTGTGTGGCACTGAATATGTACAGGGGGAACAGACATTCTGCCCAACCTGTGGGTGGGATGTAACCTTGAATCCCCCATTAATGCCTGGGGAGTTGTCCGAAGCGAATTCTCCCGGTGATGGGACCAAACTATTTTGGGCGAGAAACGTCTGGGCGCTGGTTCAGGAACGCGACTCAGCCGTTAAACAGTTAGAGTGGAAATTAGCTGACATTGAAGGACAGTTATCTAAAGTTTGGGAACGCTTAGATCGGGCGGGGAAAGAACGAATCAATGCTCAGGAACAGGTCGATCGCCTGTTATTTGAGCGTGAGGAAGTCCGCCAACAGGGCGATCGCCTCGAAGCGGAGATTAACCATGAGCGTGAAGAACGCCTAGCTAGGCAGGAAGAGTTAGAGACTCGACTGAATGAAGTGTTCTGTGAGTTACACCCTGGCAATGGCGATCGGCCCCAAATTTCTCAACCCCTTCATCCTATTCAATCGAGCAGCAATCCCATGATAGAACCCCAAGATTTAAAAGAAATGTTGGCAAACCTCCATCAAGAAATAGCTCGTTTAAAGCCGACAAAAGAAGCGGAATCATCTCAGGAAATCCAAGAGTTAAGGGACGAATTAAATGAATCAAAGTCGGAACAATTAAAACTAACTAACAAGTTGGTATCTGAACAGAAAAAAACTGCTGATTTGCAAGAAAAAATCAAAGAATTAACCGATGAAATAGAAGCCAAAAGTCGCCAGGAGGGGGCGGTGGAATTTGAATCGGAAATGGTCAACTTATTAATTTCCTCCCTGGCCGATCCATCGGAAGCCGTCCAGCGATGGGCTTATGCGTTGCTTAAACGGTGTCATTTGCCCAAAGCAAAAATGGCCATAGAAGATTATCAACCCTATCGGTTTTTCCGCTGCTTACAAGTCGTAGAACATCAAAAAGCGGTGCGAACGGTGGCGATTGACCCGAATGGAAATTTTTTGGTGAGTGGCAGTAATGATAAAACCGTCAAAATTTGGGAAATCAGTACCGGAAACCTGATTAAAACCGCAATCGGTCACACGGGTTCGGCGATCGCCTTGGCCATTTCCCCCAATGGCGAACTCTTCGCCAGTGGCAGTGGAGATAATACCATCAAACTTTGGGAACTCAAAACCGGCAAACTCCGCTTCACCCTGCGAGGACATACCGGATGGGTGAATGCTTTGGCATTTCATCCTAAAGGAAATATCCTGGTCAGTGGCGGTGCAGATAAAACAATTGCCTTATGGAATTTGGACACCCAGGAATTAATTGGGACGTTTTACGGACATACGAGTACCGTGCGTTCTATCTCCATTAGTCCCCAAGGAAATACCCTGATTAGTGGGGGAAATGATAATATGATTAAAATTAGAAATTTACTCACCGGAGAATTACTCCATACCCTCACCGATCATACCGGATCCGTCTGTTCCGTTGCCATTAGTCCCGATGGCAATCTCTTAGCCAGTGGAAGTAATGATACCACCTTGCGCCTCTGGAATGTCGGAACTGGCAAACTTTTGTACACCCTAGCGGATCATTCCAGTGGGGTGACTTCTGTTTCCATTTCGCAGAATAATATGATGGCCAGCAGTTCCGATGATGGGACGATTAAAATCTGGAATTTAGAACAAGCTAGACCCATTCACACCATTCCTCCGTTGAAAACAACTCATGGAAATGAAGGGTATATGTTATGTAGCATCATCGGTCCCAAGGGAGATAAAATTGTCACGGGTTTTGATGGGGGTAAGATTAAAATCTGGGGAATTGGTTCCCATTAATCTTGATGCCATCCGGGGTTAGTTCGGAGTAAATCAGTTGTGTTGCCCGTTTATCTAAACCATTATGTCTAACTGTCCAATTTGTCAAACTGAATTTACGAAAGGAGAATGCGATCGCTGCCCCAAATGTGGCTGGGATTTGACCCCCTATCCTGCATCAGTTACCCCGGATATTCGACTGATTATTTTATCAAAAGAACGGGCAAAAGTAGCTTGGGCCAAACGCCTCTGGGCCACCCTGCGATCGCAGCAGGACCAACTCAGAAGCGCCAGCAATATGATTAAGCAACTGGAACAAGAAACCCGAGTTCTTCAGTCTCATCTGACCCAGGTTTCCTCTTCCTTTAATCCTCATGCCTCTCCCGAGTCCCCGGATTTGGCCGCCACACCCGTCTCCCCAGTCGAAGTCTTACAAACTCCCGGCATCGAATGTCACGCCTCCCTAACCGGCCATTTTCGCCCCGTCAGTGCGATCGCCTTAGATGCCGAGGGTCAACTCCTCGCCAGTGGCAGTTGGGACAAAACCATTAAACTCTGGAACCTCAAAACTGGCGAAGAACTGCTCACCCTCACCGGCCATTCTTACCCCGTAAATTCCGTCGCCCTCAGTTACAATGGCTGGACTTTAGCCAGTTGCAGTAATGATAAAACCGTCAAACTTTGGAAAGCCCAAACCGGACAACCTTTATTCACCAAAACCGGACATAAACAATGGGTCAATGCCGTCACCTTCAGTCCCGATGGCACCCTTCTGGCGAGTGGCAGTCTCGACCAAAGCATTCGCCTCTGGAATGGTATCACCGGACAAGAATTAGTCACCTTAACCGGCCATTTAGCGGCAGTAACATCCCTGGCAATCAGTCCGAATAATCGCATTTTAGCCAGTGGCAGTTTAGATAAAACCATTAAACTCTGGAATATAGAAACCTCAGAAGAATTTCCCCCGTTATTGGGACATTCCGATGGCGTAACTGCTGTGGGGATATTCCCCGATAATTTAACCTTAGCCAGCGGCAGTTTAGATAAAACTATTAAACTTTGGGATATCAAAACAGCCACAGAGATTTGCACCTTAACCGGACATGGCGATCGCATCAATAGTCTTGCCATCAGTCCCGCTGGAAAAATGCTAGTTTCTGCCAGTTCAGACCACACCCTGAAACTCTGGGACCTCAGAAGCAAGCAGGAAATTCAAACCTTAACGGGACATTCAGATAGTGTCAATGCCATAGCCATGACTGCTGATGGTAAAATGCTAGTAAGCGGCAGCAGTGATAAAACCATTAAACTCTGGAAAATGCCCGATTCTTGAAGTGAAGAGGGCCAGTGATTGTCAAACCCGGTTTCTAGTCCCCTTGCAGTAACTTGAGAAACCGGGTTTCTTGACCAAATTTAGGTCAATATGCAACAATTTTTGCAGAAACCCGGTTTCTGGTCCCCTTGCAGTAGGTTGGTTTCTAGTCCCCTTGCAGTAGGTTGAGAAACCGGGTTTCTTGACCAAATTTAGGTCAATATGCAACAATTTTTGCAGAAACCCGGTTTCTGGTCCCGTGTTTTGGGCAGATTATTTTAACTTAAACTCATCAAATTTAACCACCGGCGCACTAGGATTTCTGACATCAAAACGGTAACTACTGACAATCCCCGTATTCGTTTCAAAAATACTAAAGGCAGAGATATTATTACTGGCAATATAGGGTAACGGTTGACCCGGGTCATCTAGCAGGGGGGCCAGGGTGGGAATCACCGGGTCCAAGCCATTGGGATCCCCCGTTGCGGCATAAGTTTCTTGATAATTATCCGGCACTTCTCGGGGATTATTTTCATCATGCGCCCCGTAACTGTTCCCCACATTAGAAGATTCCAAAAAGTGCATTCCCCTGGGACTGACGAAGCGATTCCACAGGTGAGAATGTCCATAAAAGACTAACTGAACTCCCGCTGATTCTAGTAAAGGCAAGACATCCCGAATAATATAATCTTGGTCTTGGGGATATTCATAGCGCACGGTGATTCGCCCAATCCCATCGGATTCTAACCGTTGCACTGGGTTGGTATAAGGCGGAACGACATTTCCCCCGAGGGAATGGGGGGGATGATGAAACATGACAATTTTATATTTGGCTTCGGTAAAGTCGGAACTGGCTAACTCTTGTTCTAGCCATTGATATTGCGGACTGCCTTGAGCAATGGGTTCAAAAATATGTTGTCCATATCCCCATTTTTCCGGTTGAGTTAAATCCTCCGCCCGTTCTCGATATCGGCCTTTCGTTTTGGGACCGAGATTGGGAGTGCGCCAGATATTCGTAATATATAAAACAACTAATCGCACATCGCCGAAAGTGACGGCGTAGTAATTTTTGCCTTGAGGATTGGGGAGGTTAAAGATTTCATTAACGGTTGTGGTATTAAAGGAGTTGTCAATCAACCAGCGATCGCGCAATATGGGAGAGTCTTCCGGATTGATTTCTTCCCTCTTTTCTTCATAAAGCCGATGGGCAATCTCCCGGGGAAAAGGATCGTCAAACTGCTCGGATAAATCTTTTTCGGTGGAAAAACGGCCCATGACTTCATGATTCCCGACTGTGGGAAATAGGGGGGCGTGTTGAATTAGCTCACCCCCGGTATAAACGTGATCCCCGGATTCCGATTTAAAGTGATAGTGAGCGCGACCTTGCAGGGCGGGAAAGAAGGCATTTCCCCGATTATCATCAAACCATTCCGAAGCGCGATCGGGAATATTGATTAAATCACCGGCATGAAAGACGGCATCAACTCGCCCGACAGTTTCGACGACTTTCTGTAAATTGGCCGCAGTCATCGGCATTAATTGATGATCGGAGGTGAGCAAAATTTTCAAATCGCTACCGGGTTCAGGGTTGGCTGCCAGGGTGAAGCGATCGCCCTTAATTTCCACCTGGTCCTCCCGCACACTGGTCACCCGATAAGGGACCCGCACCCCTGGGGTTAATCCGGTAATCTCCGCTTCATGACGCCAAATCTCTCGGACTGTGGGTTGGGAATACACCGTTCTGTCTTCGGTTTGACTCCCGAAACGCGATCGCCGATCCTCCCGAGTCCGACTCAGTTTCGTGGTAGTCGCCCCCACCTCCCCATTTTCCCCATATTCGACCCGATGCTGAATCCCGGCAAACTCCGTAAACCATACCACCTGAACAGAATTGGCGGTGGGAAATTGTAGAAACGGATCCGTTAAAAGTTGGGGAGGAAATACCATAAGACTCAACCAAGGTGACAGAAGGACAAGACAGAGGGAACCGAAAAACAGCAGAATCAACAACCAGAGTTGGCGCGGGGTGCCGATCGCCGAGGGTAACGCTTCGGGTGGGGGAGTCAGCATCATAGGGGTTAAAAGAGGAGAGAAGAATCTCTAGGAATAGTAACAGGCAGTCTAACCCATCCACCGAAAACCATTAAACGCGCGATCGCCCCCAGTCTATAAAACCTAGCCCTGTCAAGGTGTCTTTGTAGGGGCGATTCGAGAATCGCCTCTACAGGAAATAACGATTTGGGGTCATTAAATTGCTCTTATGGACAGGCGAT